>JBDIBB010000086.1:0-16503 GCA_039812685.1 Vicinamibacteraceae bacterium | reverse complement strand
TGCCATGCGGTTTCGGAGACGACGAAGGCGTCAATCCGGGCACCGGTGATCTCGCGCAGCGCCACGAGCGAGGCGCGTCTCAGCGGCGCCACCCCGGCCACCGCCAGGCGCTCGCCGTCGCGGCTCATCTCGAATGGCACCAGGCCGAGGGCGTGTACCGTGTCGCGCGACAGGCCGCCCGGGCCGCTGACCACGCGTCGCGGATCGATGCTCGAGAGGTACCCCGTTCCGGCCTGCACGGCCAGCGCCCGCAACACCTGCTCTCCCGACACCAGCCCCCGCGCGACGAGATGTTCGCCAAGCCTCAGGCCCGAGCGGGACTGCTCCCTGACGGCCTCGGCCAGCGTCTCCGGCGACAGGATCTGTCGCTGGACGAGCACGCGGCCGAGTGGGGTGGGCGGAGCTGGCGGCAGCGGCAGCGGCTGCTCGTTCACACGGGCCAGCAGGGCCTCGGTATGCGTCACGAGGCAGTGGCTGCTGCAGAACCACGCGCCATCACAGTGCACGCCGAACCGGCCGCGCCTGATCAGGCTGTCGGGACGCCAGCGCGCGCAGTCAGTCCGGCTGCACCGCGCCATCGACGGCCTCCTGGAGCGCCGCGGCGCGGCGTCGCGCGGTCCGGGCGCCTTCGCGCGCCTGCGCTGCCAGGTGCAGGCGCAACGCCACTTCGCTCTCCGACACACCCTCGGCGGCCGCAATCTCCGCGTGCGTGCGCCCTCGGCGGGCCGCGGCCGACAGGCGGCTGACGTTCACGGGCCTGACAGGACGGGGCCTGGCCGGATCGCCCTGTCGCTCGATCTCGGCAGCCAGGGCTCGGAACCCGCTCTCGCTGGCCTCGGCGAGCAGACCCATCGCATCGCTCAACTGCGAGAGCCGCTCGTCGTAGCGTCCGAGCGCCCGCGCCAGTCGCGACAGCCGCCACAACCAGACGAGCTGGGCCGCGAGCAGGAGACACGCCAGGCCCATCACCATTGTCAAGATGTCGAGGGTCACCACCATCGCCCCTGCGCGGCCTACGCCGCCATCGTGCGCAGCCGGTCGGCGGCGCTCACGACCTCGGTAATCCGGACGCCGTAGCTGCCGCCCACGACCACCACCTCGCCCCGCGCCACCATCCGGCCGTTGATCAGCACGTCGACCGGATCGTCGGGCGAGCGGCCAAGATCGATGACCGAGCCCGGGCCCAGCCTGGTGAGGGCGTCGACGGTCATCTCCGTCTCTCCGAAACGCACTGAGAGCGGCAGGTCGATGTCGAGGATCACGTCGAGGTTCGGGAAGGCCGGGGCCGGGGCCGGAGCCCCCGGCGCCTGTTCCGGCCGGGTCGACGGCGCAGCGACGGCCACCGGCGGGACAGCCGGCTGAGTCCCGGCGGCCGGCGTCACGTCGCTCCAGAGCATCACCACCGTCGCCAGCGTGTCATCGAGCCGGAGTCGGAATGCCCCGTCCTGCGCGGCCGCCGGTGCGGACTGGTCGCGCGCCGGCGCCTCGACGGCGAACTGCATGCCCTTGCCAGCCTGAGCCTGTGCCAGCGCCCCAAGCGCCTGGGTGCACAGCTCGCGGAGCATGTCGGCGATGACCTCGTCTTCCGGATCCTGATCGAAGCCCAGCGCTCGCCGGGCCAGGCTGGCCACGCCCGCCGCCTCGAAGCCCAGCGCGATCGAGCCGCGCGCGGATCCCGCCACCGCGGCACGCACGGTCCACGCGATGTCAGACGGTTCGGCCGATTCCGCCGCCGTGTCCGTCGTGCCGAGCAGCGCGCCGGCCGCCGCGGCGAGTTCGTCCGCGAGGCGCGCGAGCAACGCCAGGTTGTCGCCAGAGCTCCCAGCCATCTATGCCTCGTCGTGCAGCGTCGCGATCTCGCGGTCGACGCGCACTGCTGCGAGTCCTTCGTGCACCACCAGGCGGCCCGTGAACTTCGAGCTGCCCTGCACCCGCACCTCGAGCGGGTGCCGCAGGAGGTGGCCGAGCGACACGACGTCGCCCGGCACGAGGGCGAGCAATTCCCTTGCCGGCAGCCCGGTATCGAGATTGGCGCTGACCCGCAGCTTCACCCGGGACAGGTTGCCGAGCAGATGTCGGCGGTCCGACTCGGTGGGTTCGCGGCGCGCCCGGTGCCACGACTGCGTGAAGCTGGCGCCGACCGATTCGATGATGGAGGCCGGCACGCAGAGATTCAGCATGCCGCGCGCCTCGCCCAGCCGGATGTCGAAGCCGAGCAGCACGACGACCTCGTTGGGCGCCGCGACCTGGAGCATCTGCGGCCGGGTCTCACGCCCGCTGACCTTGAACTGGGCGTCGACGATCTGGTGCCACGTCTCGGTGAGGTTGTCGCAGATGAGTTTGACGACGGCGTCGATGACGTTCTGCTCGATTTCGGTCAGCGCGCGCGACGGCGCGGCGCCGCGCCCCTGCCCTCCGAGCATGCGGTCGATCATCGTGAAGGCGACGGCCGGGTTGATCTCCAGCGCGCACAGCACGTCGAGCGGCTGCACGGCGAGCGCGTAGAACGCCGTGGGATCCGGCAGCGACATCAGGAACTCGGAATAGGTGAACTGCTCGACCGACATGATGTTGACGTCGGTGACCGACCGCAGGTAGGCCGAGAGCGCGGTGGCCACGTTGCGCGCGAAGCGGTCGTGGAGGAAGTGCAGCGACCGGATCTGATCCTTGGACACCCGATCGGGCCGCCGGAAGTTGTAGACGACGACCGAGTCGTGGATCGTGGCGGCTGCGCCCGCGCTCCGCGTGCTGCGCTCGATCTCGGCGGCCGAGGTGAGGAGGGCGTCGATCTCCTCCTGCGAGAGCATCTTGCTCACGTGCGGCTCCCGGCGAGCTTGAGCGATTCGCGCATGCTGGCCCGCAGCCGCGACAGGGCCAGCGACCGGAGCTGCGACACGCGCGACTCGCAGACGCCGATCACCGCGCCAATCTCGGCCATCGTCATCTCTTCCTCGTAGTAGAGCGCCAGGATCTGGCGTTCGCGCTCGGGCAGCTCCATCAGGGCCCTGGCCAGCAGCCGGCGCAGTTCCGCACGCTCGAGCTGCGCGTCAGGGCCCTCCGACGAGTCGACGCAGAGTTCGAGCAGCGGCGTGCCGTCCTCGCCGGTGGCGTCGAGCTGGCGCACCGCGCCGAGTTCGAGGGAGCGGACCTGGTCGAGCACCTTCGCGTATTCCTCGGCCGAGAGCGACATCGCCTCGGCGATCTCGTTCTCCTCGGGCTCGCGGGCGAGGTCGTGTCGCAGGCGCGCGATGGTCGCGTCGAGATCGCGCCGCATGCGCCGCAGGGAGCGGGGCGCCCAGTCGAGGTCGCGCAGCGAGTCGAGCATCGCACCCTGCACCCGGCGCCGGGCGAAGGCATCGAAGGGGACTCCCATCGACGGGCGGTAGCGTCCGGCCGCGTCCATCAGCCCCAGCACGCCCACGCTGATCAGGTCGTTCATCTCCACCTGCGACGGCAGGCGCTGCGCCAGCCGGTGGGCCATGGCCTTGACCAGGCCGACGTGCGAGATCACCAGCCGGTCCCGTTCGGCGAGGTTGGCGGTTGCGGTCGTCATGCGCACTGCGAGGCCCCCAGTCCTGAGCGCGTGGTCGACACGGGCCCGGCCGGAGGCGCCAGCCGCAGGCCGGGACCACCGAGCGGCGCCATGGCCGACACGCGCGTCGCGAGCCTGCGAAAACACTGGCTGGCGGGCGCCTCCGGCGCGTGCGTCACCACGGCCTGCTGCGCGAGAACGGCCTCGCGCACCGCAGAATCGGTCGGGATGTGTCCGTAGGAGTGCAGGCGGCGCTGAAGGAAGCGCGTCGCCGCGATGTCGAGTTGCTTGAACACCAGGTCGGCTTCGGCCTGGTCGCGGGCCCCGTTCACCAGCAGGCCGGTCTCCCTGGCCGGATTGCAGCCCGTCAGGATCTTCACCATCGCATAGGCGTCGACCACCGCGGTGGGTTCGAGCGAGGTGACCACCATCACCCGGTCGGCCCCATTGAGCACGTCGATGACGTTGCTGGAGATGCCCGCGCCGGTGTCCATCAGCAGGAAGTCGGTCTCGGCCAGCGCCTGTCGTAGGCCCTCGTTGAGCCGCTCCCATTGCCGGGAGGAGAGCGCCGTGAGCTCACGGAGGCCCGAACTGGCCGGGATCAGGCGCAGCCCGAAGGGGCCTTCCACCACGATGTCGTCGAGATCCAGATCGCCATTGAGGAGGTCGCCCAGGTGACGAGTCGGACTCAGGCCGAGCATCACGTCCACGTTGCCGAGACCGAAGTCGGCATCGAGGATGGTCACGCGGTTCCGCATGCGCGCCAGCGCCACGGCCAGATTCACCACGACGCTGGTCTTGCCCACGCCACCCTTGCCGCTGGTGACGGCAAGCGTCACGGCCCGCCGCGGCGTGCGCGTGCCGGCGGGATGACCGGGCCCGCTCATGAGGGATCTCCCGCCGCCTCGGTTCCGAGGACGTGCGCCGCGAGCCGCGCCGGGGTGGCGCGCTCGATGTCTTCGGGGATGCGCTGGCCGGTCGTGAGATAGGACACGACGAGGTCGCGCTGGCGCAGGATGGTCATCAGCGGCGCCAGCCCGCCGCCCTCGTCGAGCCGCGTGAAGACAATGCGCGTCGGGTTGGCCACGGCGTAGGCGTCGATCATCCGCTCGAGCGTTGCCGGGGGCGTCGAGGCGGGCACGACCAGGTGCGTCCGCGCCTGCGGCCAGCTCCCGGTCACGCTGAAGAGATCCAGCGCCTCGTGGTCGCGCGGCGAACGCCCGGCCGTGTCGACCAGCACCGGAGAGGCGATGTCGGCGACCGCGCGCTCGACGTCGCCGAGCGTACGCGCCACGACGAATGGGGATCCGATGATGTCGGCGTAGAGCCTGAGCTGCTCGACGGCCCCCACGCGGAAGCCGTCGGCGGCCACCAGGCCCAGCCGGACGCCGCGTCGGGCCCGTTGCTGGGCGGCGATCTTCGCGATGGTGGTCGTCTTGCCGGCCCCGGGCGGCCCCACGAACACCTCCACCGGAGCAAACGGTTCGTCGGTGACCGCCAGCCACTGGAGTCGCTCCCCCAGAGCACGGGCCAGCTCGCGCCCGCCGGGCTGCCGGTGCCATCGTCTCGGCACCCGGCCCGCAACCTCAGCCGCCAGCACCTTGTCGAGCCCGGTCGCCGCCAGGCGCGCGGCGATGGCCGCCGCGAACCCACCGGGACTGGCCGCCTTGGGCTGGCCGTCCCCGGCAGCCGCCGGAGCCGCATCGCTCGCCGGAGCCTCGCATGGACGATTTTCCGACACCGCGTGGCCCAGGGCAGCCGTCACCTCGACCACCCGCTGCCCGAGCCATCCCGCCATGCCGTGAGCCGGCACCAGCCGGGTCGAGAGCACCAGCGCCGCCGGCCCGAGATCGGTGCGAGCCGCCGCCAGGGCCTCGCGCACGGTGGATCCGCGATATCGCTTGAGATGCATGGCGTCAGTCGAGAACGGCAATCGGGGCCACCCGCACGTGCGGAGGCACCTCGTTGTGCGAGAGCACCCCGACCTGAGGCAGCACTCGCGAGAAGAGGCGCCACAGGTGCGGCCTCAGTCCCGGCGTGCAGAGAAGCACGGGTTGTGCCACGGCCGTCTCGATGGCGCGCGCGATCCTGGCGGCCAGGCCCTGGGCTTCGTTGGGATCGATGGCCAGCACGGCACCATGGTCGGTTCGCACCACGGACTGCAGCAGCCGCTCCTCGAGCGCCGGTGCGAACGAGATCGCCGGCAGCTCGCCCTTGTCCGACTGGTGCACGTGGCAGATGGCGCGGCCGAGCGAGGCTCGCACGGCCTCGACGATGAGGTCGGGATCCTTGGTGGCCGCGGCGGCGTCCGCGATCGCCTCGAGGATGGTCGTCAGGTCGCGAATCGGCACCCGCTCGCGCAGCAACTGGCGCAGGACCCGCTGAATCTCGCCCAGCGAGACGACCTTGGGAACCAGCTCTTCCACGAGCTTCGGTGACGTCTGGCCGACACGGTCGACCAGCTCCTTCGTCTGCTGTCGGCCGAGCAGGTCTGGCAGGAACGCGCGCACCGTCTCCGACAGGTGGGTCGAGAGCGCCGTCGTGGGATCGACCACGGTGTAGCCCGCCGAGCTGGCGCGATCGCGATGCTCGCCGGCGATCCACCAGGCAGGCAGACCGAAGGCGGGCTCCTTGGTCTGCGGGCCGTCGAGTCGCATCGACGCGGTACCGGGATTGATGGCCAGGAAGCGATCCGGATAGAGTTCGCCGCGCGCTACCTCGACGCCCTTCACCAGGATGGAGTAGGTGCGGGGGCCCAACTGCAGGTTGTCGGCGACGTGGACCGGCGGCACGACCATGCCGGTGTCGCTGGCGATCTGGCGTCTCAGACCGCGGATTCGCGACAGCAGCGTGCCGCCCTGTCTCTCGTCCACCAGGGCGATGAGGGCGTAGCCCACCTCGACACCCAGCGGATCGACGACGAGCGTGCTCTCCACCGATTCGCTGGCCACCGGCAGCGCCGGCGCCTCGTCTTCGGGCACTGCCGCCGGTGTGCGGTTGTAATAGGCGGCGACCAGCAGCACGATGGCCACCGTGATGAAGGACAGCTTGGGCAGGCCGGGGATCAGGGCGAGCGCGACCAGCACCGCGCCGCCGACGCCCAGCGGCATGGCCCGGCTCAGCAGTTGCCCGGCCACGTCCTCCCCGAGGTTCTTCTCGGAAGCGGCCCGCGTCGTGATGAGGCCGCCCGACATCGAGACGAGCAACGCGGGGATGGCGGTCACCAGGCCCTCGCCGACCGTCAGCACGGTGTAGGTGCGTGCCGCCGTGGCGAGGTCGAGCCCGTGCTGGAGCACGCCGATGACGAGTCCCGCCACGATGTTGACGGCGGTGATGAGCAGCGCGGCCAGGGCATCGCGCTGCGTGAAGCGGATGGCGCCGTCCATCGCGCCGTAGAAGTCGGCCTCGCGACGGATCTTCTCGCGGCGCGTCCTCGCCTCGTGCTCGTCGATCATGCCGGCATTCAGGTCGGCGTCGATCGACATCTGCTTGCCCGGCAGGGCGTCGAGGGTGAACCTGGCGGTGACCTCCGAGATCCGCACGGCGCCGTGGTTGATCACGATGTACTGGATGGCGATCAGCACGAGGAACACGACGACGCCGACGACGAAGTTGCCGCCGACGACGAACTGGCCGAAGGCCATGATCACGTGACCCGCGGCGCCCACGCCCTCCTGCCCGTTGAGCAGGATCAATCGCGTGCCGGCGACGTTGAGCGAAAGCCGGAACATCGTGAGCACGAGCAGCAGCGAGGGGAACACCGAGAAGGCGACCGGCTCGCGCACGTAGAGGGCCGTGAGCAGCAGCACGACGGCCAGCCCGATGTCGGCTGACAGGAGCAGATCGAGCAGCAGCGTGGGCAGCGGCACGATCATCAGGCCGACGACAGCCACCACGGTCACCGGCGCGATCAACTGGCTGAGCGAAGACTTCGACAGGCTCATGACGGGCACCCGAATCTACAGTGCGAGTTGCCTGAGGCGGATGAGGTACGCGAGCACTTCGGCGACCGCGCCGAAGAGCTCCCCCGGAATCTCGTCGCCGACGTCGACGCCGCGATAGAGCGCCTGGGCCAGCGTCACGTTCTCGACGATGGGCACGCCGGCCTCGCGGGCGATCTCGCGGATGCGCGCGGCCAGCTTGTCCTGGCCCTTGGCCAGCACCCGCGGGGCCGACATCGCCTCTCGCCGGTACTCGAGCGCCACGGCATAGTGCGTCGGGTTGGTGATGACGACGGTGGCCTTGGGCACGGCCGACAGCATGCGGCGCCGGGCGGCCTCGCGCTGCGCGCGGCGGATGCGGCCCTTCGTCTCGGGGCTGCCCTCCGTCAGGCGCATGTCGTCCTTCACCTCCTGTTTGGTCATCTTCAGCGACTTGGTGTAGCGCCACCGCGACAGCCCGTAGTCGCCAAGCGCGAAGATCGCCAGCGCGATCCCGCAATCGCGCAGCATGCCGAGCAGGTCGGCCCACGCCAGGGCGCCGGCACCGGCCGGCGGCAGCATGCCGAGACGCGGCGCCTGCATCAGGCTCGCCGCGATGACGCGGTAGGTCAGCCAGACGATGACCGCCACGACCAGGAGCATGCGGACCAGGTCGAAGCCGGCCCGCTGGAACCCGAGGCGCTTGAGGCCGTTGGCCGGGTTGAGCTTCGTGAAGTCGAGGCGCAGCGCCTCGGTGGCGATGTTCCATCCACCCTGCAGGGTCGAGGCGCCCACCGAGACCGCGGCGGCGGTCAGGGCGAGGGGCGACACGAGCATGATCAGCGTCATCACCATCTGCAGGGCCGTGTTCGTGAGATCGCCGGCCGCGAGCGGGCGCAGCGCCATGTCGCCCGCGTTCTCGATGCCCAGCCGCGTGGCGCGGGCCAGTCCACGGACCAGCCATGGTCCCGCCCAGACGAGAACGATCGTGAGGGCCACGAGCTGCACGGCGTCGGTGACGTCCTTGGATCGCGGCATCTGCCCGCGCCGGCGCGCTTCGCGCAGGCGCTTGGCGGTCGGGAGCTCGGTGCGATCGTCGGTCGCCATGTGTGCCTACCGGAAGGCGAGCGCCGCACGGGCAGCCAGCTCGAGCGCGGCCGGCACGGCCCGCTCGATGACGACCGGGACGACGCGAATCATGGCGGCCAGTGTCAGCAGGCCTGCGATCAGGCGAATCGGGAAGCCCTGCGCCATGAGGTTCAGCATGGGGGCGGCGCGCGAGGCGAGGCCCAGACCGAGCTCGACCAGCAGCTGCACCACGATGATCGGTGCCGCCATCTGCACCCCGACGAAGAAGACGACGCCCAGCAGGCGTCCCACCAGCCCAGCCAGGCTTGCGTCGATGCTCCCTTGCCCCATCGGCAGGGCATCGTAGGAGGAGGCAAGCGCGCGCAGCACGTCGTGGTGCGCGTCGATGGCGAAGAACACCACCAGCGATATCAGGCCATAGAGCGTGCTGAGCACGCTGTTGCGGACCCCTGACTGCGGGTCGACGATGCTGGCGTACGCGAAGCCGAGCTGGAACCCGGCGAGATACCCCGCGAACTCGGCGGCGCCCACCACGACGCGCACGCCGAACCCCAGCGCCAGGCCAATCAGCGCCTCGCGCGTGATCACGAGCGCCAGGCCAGCGGGCTCGCCCGCCGGGACGGCGGGCACCACCGCCATGCTGCCCAGGGCCATCAGCACCATGAGGCCGATCTTCACGGTGGGCGGCGCCCACGTGCCCCCGAACACCGGGGCGGCCAGCGTCAGCAGGCCGGGACGCGCCAGGAAGACCCCGAAGCGAAGCAGCGGCTCGAACTCGTTCACCGGACCAGCTCCGGCAGTCGCCCCACGATCTGCCGGGCGAAGCTGGTCATCAGCCGCAGCATCCACGGAAACGTCAGGGCGAAGGTGAGGAAGATCGCGGCCGCGCGGGGCAGGAACGCGAGGACGTTGTCCTGAATGGAAGTGATGGTCTGGAACACGCTGACCAGGACGCCGGCCAGCAGTCCCGCGAGCAGCATCGGCAGGCTGACCATCACCGCCACTTCGACGGCCTGACGCATGATCCCGACAATCAGGGCTTCCGACATGGCATCACAGGGCGAAGCTGCGCACCAGCGATCCGACGATCAGGTTCCAGCCGTCGATCAGGACGAAGAGCATGATCTTGAACGGCAGCGAGATCATCGCGGGCGGCAGCTGCATCATGCCCATCGAGAGCAGCGTCGTGGAGACGACCAGGTCGATGAGCAGAAACGGGATGAACAGGAAGAAGCCCATCTGGAAGCCGGTCTTCAGCTCCGAGATGGCGTAGGCGGGTATCACGACGCGCATGGGCAGCTGATCGGGGCTCTCGGGGACCGACACCCGGCCCATCTCGACGAACAGCGCGAGATCCTTCTCGCGCGTCTGCCGCAGCATGAACTCGCGAAGCGGCGGGGCGGCGCGGCCCAGCGCGTCGGCCACCGAGAGCTGCCCGTCGATGACGGGCTGCACCGCGTCGGCGTGGATCCGCTCGCCCACCGGCGCCATGATGAACATCGTGAGGAACAGCGCGAGGCCGATCAGCACCTGGTTGGGCGGCGCCTCCTGCGATCCGATCGCCTGCCTCAAGAAGTGGAAGACGATGACGATTCGTGTGAAGGACGTCATCGTGACGAGCAGCGCCGGCACGAACGTGAGCAGCGTGAGGACCAGCACCACCTGCAGTGGCGCCGAGACGCGACCGACGCCCTCCACGTTCATCTCGAGCTGGCTCGGCTGCGCGACGGCGGCCGCCGGCAGCAGCAGGAGCGCCACCAGGAGGACGAGCGGCCCCAGCCATCGACGGCGCGTCATTGCGGCGTCGCTCCCGTCTGCGCTATCGAACCGGCCAGCGCGGCCTCGAACGGCGGCTTCGCCCCCAGCTCGGTCACCAGCGTGACGTTCACCGGCGAGGCGCCCAGCAGCAGGCGCCGGCCCTCGACGGCGACGATCATCAGCGCCCGGCGATCGCCGATCGGCACGACGGTCTCGATGCGGATGGCCGCGTGCTTGGAGCGCACCAGCGCGCCCAGCGCGCCGCGCCGCATGAGCACGACCAGGGCCGCCAGCAGCGAAGCGACGAGCACCAGCGCGAGCAGCGCCCGCCACCACTCGATGCCGAGGGACTCGCCAGCCGGCGGTGCCTGCAGCCACAGCGTCCAGGCGATCACTGCGCTTCCCCCCCCGGGAGCCGCCGCGCGATCTCGGTCACGCGAACGGCCGTGCTGTCCTCGACCACCACGACCTCACCCCTGGCCACGAGCACGCCGTTGGCCAGCACCTGCAGGTCCTCGCCCGCCGACTGGCGCAGCCGGAGCACGTCCTGACGGGCCAGGGTCAGCACCCGCCGCACCGAGATGGCCCCCGTGCCGAGCACCACGCTCACGGGGCACCGCACGTCGCGCAGTGGCCCGAACTGCGGCGGCGCCACAGGATCAGAACTGGACGACGAATTCGGTGAAGAGGACATCGGTCACTTCCATCGGGGCGAGTACGGCCCGTGCCTGCTCTTCAATCGCCTGCTTCAGCGCCTGCTTGCCTTCGGCCGTCACGACGCGATCGGCCACCTGCTCGCTGAGCAGCTCCAGCACGGCCGAGCGGATGCGCAACAGCTTCACCTTGCCAGTCTCGAGTTCCTTGGCGGCGGCCTCGTCGCCGGTGATCACCAGGCTGAGGCCCACCCGCAGGTAACGCGTGCCGCCCGGATCGGCCAGGTTCACCACGAAGGGATCGAACTTCAGTGCCGCGCCGCCCTCCGGCTTCTTCTTCTTCTCCTCCGGTGCGGGCGCGGTCCCGTCGGCCCCTGCCGCCTCGACGGCCTGCGGCCGCATCACGAAGAACCAGTACGCGCCGCCTCCTCCGCCCACCAGCAGCAGGACGACAGCAATCAGCACCCACTTCAAGGCGCCTCCCTTCTTCGGTGCCCGGGGCGTCTCGGCAGCATCGTCACTCATGGGTCGCTCCGTGCCGGCAGCCCCGTGTCACGGCTGGGGCTCCGGCCGAGCGTCGAGAAGGCAAGGGCGATGCCGCCCGCGCGAATCGCGTGTCTGTGAGGATTTCCGCCAGATTCCGAGAGCCCGATGCCGGATCGCGTGCCGGAATCCTCGACGGGCCGGCGGCCGCGGTGACGTCGTACCGACAGGGACTGGCGTCGCCCGGTCCACGCCGAGCTGGCCGCCCCGGGCGTGGTCGCGTCAGACGACGATTTCGAAGCGCGCCGCGCGGTCGCGCCGACGCGGGGGCGGAGCGCTCTCCGGCTGACGCTGGGCCGGCCGCTCGCGTCGATCGTCCGGGTCGAGGCTGATCTGGAGTTCGTCGAGCTGCAGGCCTTGCGCCTCGAGCGCGCTCCGGAGATCCTGCTGGCGCAACTGGATCATGTCGAGCGTAGCCGCCGAGGCGACCCTGACGCTCGCCACGACGCCACCCTGTTCGACCCGCAGCGAGACGGTGATCGATCCCAGGTGCTCCGGCTCCAGTTGAACACGTGCCTCGCCGACGCCACCCCGCCACTGCAACTGGATCGCTTTCACCACCTGCGCCTGGACATCGGGCGGCGAAGCCGTCGGCACGGTCTGCTGGGCCGAGCTGGCGGCGCTCACGGAGGCCATCCACGCCTGGAACCGGGCCTCGAGTCCGTCAGACGCACCCGCAACGAGCGGCGGCATCCCTGGATGGCCGGGCGCGGGCCGCGCGCCACGCTGGCTGGTCAGCAGCGCCTCGGCGGCGGCCCTGGCCGCCTCGCCCGAAGGCGCCCTTCGGCCCGACGTCTGCGAGCCGCCCCCACCGGACTGCGTCGCCGCCGCAGACGCCACGTCGCGCCAGGCTGCATCGGTCCACTCGCCGGTGTTCCCCGCCTCGTGGACGCGCCGCTCGCTGACGCCTGCCTCCGTATGAACGGGCGTGGGGACGACGAAACCAGGCGAGCTGGCGGCCGGCGACGTCTCGGCCGCAGGCTGATTCGAGGATTCCGCCGACGGGAACGGCGCGACGCCGCCAGCCATCCCCGGCGCCGGTGCGGACCCGCCGGCCGGTGGCGCGGCGACCGCCCCGTGACGTCCGCGGTGCTGGGATCCGGCAGCAACGCCGGTCGAGTCCTGCGCCTGGGCCCTGGTTGCCGCCTGCGTCAGCTCGGCCGGACCGGACGGCGACTCCGGCCTCGTGCCCCCGGCGTCGATCGTGTCGCCCGAGCCGACCCGGGCTCCGGGCACCGCCGTCACGTCTGATGGCTCAGGGGCCATTCCCCTGGCGGCGAGGTCTCCGGGACTGGCCTCGAGCGGGGCGCCCGAGGGCGCCGGCCGCTGGATGGTCGCGGCACCAGGCGAGTGCCGGAACGCGTCCGCGACTTCGGCGCCGGCTCCGTCGATCGACGAGAAGCCGGCGGTTTCCGGATGACCGGTCACCTCCGGGGCCTCCTGTTCCACCACGGTCGACGGCTGGAGGCCCGCGAGAACCGCGTCTTCGGGCCCGCCGGATGCCGGCAGTGGCGGCGGCCCGGCGAAGGCCTCTGGGACGGCCGGAACCCCGACGTCCGCATCGGCCGTGACGGCCACGTCGTCAGCGGGTCGCGCGTCGCCTGCGGCAACCAGCGAAGCAGCAGGTGCCCCGGCGACGGGCGGCGTCACGAGCCACGCCACCGCGAAGGCCGCCATCGTCGCCCGATCCTCGGTCTCGGCGGCCGGCGCTGGCGGACCCACCTCGTCTTCGCCATGGGAGCCGATTGCCCCCCTCGCGCCCGCCGCGGGTCCGACGGCCCTTCCGGAGGGCGCACCGAGGAGCCCGCCGACGAGTTCGGCGAAGCGGGTGCCATCCGACGCCGCAGTGCGGCCGCCGTCCTTGACGGGTGGCGCCGCGGGCGCGGGCGCCGCGACGACGGGCATCGATTCCAGGCTCACGGGAAGCCTCCTGGACGCGCTCGGCGTCCCGCGGCGGCGCCGTGCGCCGCCGCTCAGCGTACGCCTAGCGCTTCAACTGCAGCGTGTCGACGAGGATCTCGTCGGACACCGTGATGGTCTTCGCGTTGGCCTGGTAGCCGCGCTGGGCCAGGATCATCTGCGTGAACTCCGTGGCGATGTCCACGTTGGACTGCTCGATCGCGCTGCCGATCAGCGTTCCCCGCCCGCCCGTGCCGGCGATGCCGATGTTGGCGACACCGGCCGCCTGACTCTCGCCGTACTTGTTGGAGCCGAGCTTCACGAGGCCCTTGGGATTGTTGAACTGGGCGAGCGCCAGCTGGCCGACGGCGATCGTCTGCCCGGCGCCGAACGTGGCGATGATCTTGCCGGCCGAGTCGATGCTGATGTCCGTGATCTTGCCCGCTGCCGAGCCGTTCTGGTTGATCGACGAGGTGGCCGAGGCCGACTGCACGCCAGAGAGCAGCGCCGTTCCCGACGTGTCGAGGATGCTCCAGGTCAGGGTGCTCGCCGCGGCGCCGTTGGCCCAGGCGGCCGTCGTGATGGCGACGTCGGCCGGCGCGCCGCCGTTGAGCGTCTGCAGCTTGCCGGTGGCGTCGAACTGGACCGTGCCGCCGGTGAAGATGGGCTGGGGCGTGCCCGGCGTGCCGCCGCTGATCTCCTCGCCCGGCACCGTGATCTCATAGGTCCAGGCGCCCGGCGCGGCGTCCTTCGTGTAGGTGATGGTGAGGACGTGCGACGACCCCAGCGCGTCGTAGATCTTGATCGACGAGGTGAACTGCGTGTTCTGGACGGCGTCCGAGTCGAGGTTCGTGCGGGTGGAGAACTGCGTGGTGGCCACCGGCTGGCGCAGGACGCCGGGCGGCACCGTGATGTTGCCGGCCTCGCCCGTGGTGATGATCTGCTGTGTGGCCGGATCGATCTGCGAGTACCCCTGCACCAGGTAGCCGTCGGGGCTCACGAGCTGACCGTCACTGTTGAAGCTGAAGTTGCCGGCGCGCGTGTAGGCGACGCCGCCGGAGTTGGGATCCTTGACGACGAAGAACCCGTTGCCCTGGATGGCCACGTTGGTGGCCTCGCGCGTGTTCTCGATTGAACCCTGCGAGAACACGGGCGAGATCGATCCGGTGACGACGCCGAGGCCCACCTGCATGGGGTTGATGCTCGAGCCGCCGACGTTCTGGCTCACCAGGTCCATGAAGGTGACCGAGCTCGACTTGTAGCCGATCGTGTTGATGTTCGCGAGATTGTTGCCGATGACGCTCAAGTAGGTGCTGTTGGCGTTCAGCCCCGACAAGCCCGCGGAAAACGATCCAACTGCCATGGTGTGTGCCCTTCCTCACGACGTACGGCGTGCAGCGGTGCGGCGGACGTCGGCCGACGGCGCCGCGGGTGAACGGATTCTCGCCGGCAGGTCAGGCCGACGCGATCGCGTCGAACCTGGCCTCGAGGTTCTTGATCGACGTGGCGATCTCCGTCAGCTTCTCGAGCTGGCTGAAGGTGGCCAGTTGCACGATGAACTCCGAGTTGTCCATCGGGTTCGTGGGATCCTGGTGCCTGAGCTGCGTGACGAGCAGCTGCATGAAGGCGTCCTGGCCCAGCGATGTCTCGCGCGCCTTGGTCGTGGCCGCGGCGGCGGCATCGCCGGCCTGGGTCGCTCCTCCAATCGCCGACGTGCTCACGGGTGCCCTCCTCGTTTCGCAATCGTGAATCTCACCGTGCCGAGTTCGTCGAACACCTTCTGCTCCTCGCGGCGTTCCGCGAGGTCGAAGCTCGCGACGGCTCTCGCCCTGAGACGCTCGAGGATCCGGCGCCTGCGATGCGCCTCCTGCGCGGCCGCCGTCGCCTGCCGCACCACGTCCTCGCACGCCGCCAGCGCCTGCTGATGGCGTTCCGCCTCCTGGCGCTGCGCCACAATCCAATTCCGATACCAGAGACGCTCGGTGAGCACCGCGGTCCGCCGCTCGGCGTCGCGCGAGCGTCGCAGCGAGCCGTCGAGCGACGCCTGCGCGGCATCACGCCGATCTCGCGCCGTGTTTCTGGCCGTTTCGGCCGCCGCCAGCGCGGCCTTCGCCTCGTCTTCCTCTCGCACGCGCAGGTCGAGTGCCGTCTGCAGGCGGAAACGGAACGTCGCCATCAGCGCGGCCTCCGGCGCGAAGTGACGGTCGGCCGACGGCCGCTGACTGTCAGACTGCGCAACCGGCCGGGGGTCATCGTCGTCACAGCGCCTTCAGCGCGGCGATGGCGTCGCCGAGCGGCTTCAGATCGTGCGCGTCCTGGCGGAGGAATGCGGCAATCGGCTCCCGCCTGGCGAGGGCCTCGTCGATGCGCGGGTTGCTGCCCGGCACGTAGGCGCCCACCGCCACCAGGTCCTCGCTCGCATGGTTGGTGGCCATCCACTCGCGCACGCGGCTCGCCTGCATGCGGTGGTCGACGTCGGTGACGTCCGGCATGGTGCGGCTGACACTGTGCAGGATGTCGATGGCCGGGTAGTGGTTGCGCGCCGCCAGGCCGCGCGAGAGCACGATGTGGCCGTCGAGGATCGCGCGCACGTGGTCGGCGACCGGCTCCGAGTGATCGTCGCCCTCGACGAGCACGGTGTAGAAGCCCGTGATGCTGCCGCGCCCGCGCACGTTGCCGGCCCGTTCGAGGAGCCCGGGCAGCAGCGCGAAGACCGATGGCGGATAGCCCTTGGCCGTCGGGGGCTCCCCGGCCGCCAGGCCCACCTCGCGCTGCGCCATCGCGAAGCGCGTGACCGAGTCCATCATCAGCAGGACGTTGCGTCCCTGGTCGCGGAAGTACTCGGCGATGGAGGTGGCGGCGTAGGCCGCGCGCAGCCGCACGAGCGCCGGGTTGTCCGACGTCGACACCACCACCACCGAACGGCGCAGCCCCTGTTCGCCGAGGTCGTGCTCGAGGAACCCGCGCACTTCGCGGCCCCGTTCGCCGACGAGCGCGATGACGGAGATGTCGGCGGCGGTGCCGCGCGCCATCATGCCGAGCAGCGTGCTCTTGCCGACGCCGCTGCCGCCGAACACGCCGATGCGCTGCCCGCGGCCGCAGGTGAGCA
>JBDIBB010000085.1:0-16885 GCA_039812685.1 Vicinamibacteraceae bacterium | reverse complement strand
GGAGCTTCGCGAGCCGCCACGCCCGCGGCGGCATCACTCGCCGGCCTTCGCCTGGATCTTCCCCCACGTGTCGCGCAGGCCCACCGTGCGGTTGAACACGGGCCGGCCGGGCGCCGAATCGGGATCGGCGCAGAAGTAGCCGGTGCGCTCGAACTGCCAGCGACCGCCCGGCGCGATATCGGCCAGACCGGGCTC
This sequence comes from Vicinamibacteraceae bacterium, assembly GCA_039812685.1. Taxonomy (GTDB): domain Bacteria; phylum Acidobacteriota; class Vicinamibacteria; order Vicinamibacterales; family JAFNAJ01; genus JBDIBB01. The sequence continues at coordinate 16,690 of JBDIBB010000085.1, read as the reverse complement.
CACCTTCGCGTGCGGAATCACCTCGAGACTGGCGGGGTTGAGGCGCGCCGTGAAGTCGAGGCCCTCGGGCACGTCCTCGGGATCGGCTGCGGTGAACAGCCGGTCGTAGAGACGCACCTCGGCGTCGACCGCATGCGCGGCCGACACCCAGTGGATGGTGCCCTTCACCTTCCGCCCGTCGGCCGTCGTCGCGCTGCGGCCGGTGGCGTCGTCGTACGTGCAGCGCAGCTCGACGATGTCTCCGGCCTCGTTCTTCACGACGCGATCGCAGCGGATGACGTAGGCCCAGCGCAGGCGCACCTCGGCGCCCGGCGACAGCCGGTGGAACTTCTTCGGCGGGTGCTCGCGGAAGTCGTCGGCGTCGATGAAGATCTCGCGCGAGAACGGGACCTGGCGCGTCCCGGCCGCCGCGTCCTCGGGGTTGTTGACGGCCTCGATCTGCTCGACCTTGCCTTCCGGATAGTTCTCGATCACCACCCTGATCGGCCGTAGCACGGCCATCACGCGCGGCGCGCGGCGGTTGAGATCCTCGCGCACGCAGTGCTCGAGCAGGTCCACCTCGACGATGTTCTCCTTCCGCGCGACGCCGATGCGCGCGGCGAAGTCGCGCAGCGCCTCGGGCGTGTAGCCACGGCGCCGCAGCCCGGCCAGCGTCGGCATGCGCGGATCGTCCCAGCCGGACACATGGCCGTCCTGCACCAGCCGCAGCAGCTTGCGCTTGCTCATCAGCGTGTAGGTGAGGTTGAGCCGCGCGAACTCGATCTGCTGCGGCTGCGCGGCCACCGGCGTGTTCCGCACGCACCAGTCGTAGAACGGGCGGTGGTCCTCGAACTCCAGCGTGCACAGCGAGTGCGTGATGCCCTCGATGGCGTCGCTCAGCGGGTGCGCGTAGTCGTACATCGGGTAGATGCACCACGCGTCGCCGGTGCGGTGATGGTGCTCGCGCCGGATCCGGTAGAGCACGGGGTCGCGCATGTTGATGTTGGGCGACGCCATGTCGATCTTCGCCCGCAGCACCTTCGCGCCGTCCTCGAACTCGCCGGCGCGCATCCGGCGGAACAGGTCGAGGTTCTCCTCCACGCCGCGCGTGCGCCAGGGGCTCTCGCGCCCGGGCGCGGTGAGCGTGCCGCGGTACTCGCGGATCTGGTCGGCGGTGAGGTCGTCGACGTAGGCCAGCCCCGCGCGGATCAGGTGCTCGGCGAACTGGTAGAGCGCTTCGAAGTAGTCCGAGGCGTAGAACTCGCGATCGTCCCAGCTGAAGCCGAGCCAGCGCACGTCCTCCCGGATGGCGTCCACGTACTCGACGTCCTCCTTCTCGGGGTTCGTGTCGTCGTAGCGGAGGTTGCAGAGGCCGCCGTACTGCTGGGCGACGCCGAAGTTCAGGCAGATCGACTTGGCGTGCCCGATGTGGAGGTAGCCGTTGGGTTCGGGTGGAAACCGTGTGTGGACGCGGCCCCCGTGCCTGCCGGCGGCGCGATCGGCTTCGACGATCTGCCGGATGAAATCGAGCGAGGTGGCCGGGCCCGGCGGCGCGGCCTCTTCCGGAACGTTCGACATGGTGCAGGAAGGGTACAAGGGAAGCCGGCGGCGCCACAACGTCCGCGTCGCCATGCGCCGGCGGCACGCCGGCGATGCTGCGCCTACACCGGCTGTCGCCGGGCCTGCAGGGGGAAGGGGGCGTCGGCGCCTGACAGGCTGACCACGGCCGGCAGGTGGATCTCGACGGTGGCCGCGCCGCCAATGGCATCGTGGGCGGAGCGGAGTACGCCGCCGCGCTGGCTCACCGCGTCCTGGACGGCGAGCGGGACCGTCACGGCGCGCACGCCGTAGCCGGTGGCGCGCAGGCTGAGCGTGGCGACGGGCGCGACGCGCGGCGCCCCGGTCGCGGCGCCCATCACGAGATCGCGCGGCGTGACGCTGACGGCGATGGTGCCCATGGCCGGAAGGGCATCGCGCAGCACCACGCCCAGCGACGTGATCCAGTGATCGAGCTCCGCCGGATCGGCGGTCACCACCAGCGGCCGCGGCGGCACCTCGAGCGACAGCGACACGTCCTCGCCCACCAGCCGCACCAGCGTCAGCCGCAGGTGCGCGGCCTGCTCGCCCAGATCCACCAGGTGCGCCGGGCGGGCGTGCTTCTGCGCGAAGGCCACGAGCTGCTGGACGATCTCGCGCGCGCGGTTCCGCGCGTCGACGCCGGAGCCGGCCGGCACGAGGCCTGGAAGCGTCTCCGGCGGACGGCTTCCCAACGCCTCGAGCAGCTCGCCGCCGGCCGAGATCGCCAGGTCGCGAACGGCCTCGAGGCGTCGCCCCTGCCGCTGCTGGCGCAGCCGCAGGTACCGATCCGTGGCATCGACGATGGTCCACTCGATGTGGGCGGAGGACGCGGGTGCACCCGACGCGATGGCCGAGGCCTGCAGCCACGCCACCCCGCCATCGGGGCGCTGCACGCTGCTCTCGACGGTCACCGGGACGGCAGACGAGGCCACGAGGCTGGCAAACGCCGGCCAGTCGTTGACCAGCGGCAGCCCCGCCTCGCCGGCGCGGCGCAGCAGGTCGTCGGCCGACGCGAGGCCGCAGAAGCCGGCCAGCGCGTCGTTGCACCGCAGCAGCGCGCCCTCGGCGGTGGTGGTGGCCAGGCCGACGACGCCCGATTGAGACAGCCGGCGGAACGCGGCATCGCGCGAGGCGAGCGTCTGTTCGAGCGCCGCGCGCTCGCCGGCCATCGTCGACTCGAGATCGGCCAGGCGCTCGCGCAGCCCGGCCGTCGTCCGCTCCAGTGCGTCGTGCGCCTCGCGCTGGCGCGAGGCGAGGAGCTGGCTGCTGGCGTCGGCGCGCGCCATCTTCTCCCGCAGCGCGGCGCGATCGGCGTCGACGTCGGCCGCAAGCTGGCGCTGGCCGGCCAGTTGTGCCTGCAGGTCGGCGATCTGGTCGCGCAGCGCCTGCTGGTCGTCGAGCACGGCGCGTTGCGTCTCACGGCCGGCGGCGAGCTGGCGCTCGGCCTGTTCGCGGGCGGCCTCGGCTTCCGTCACCGCCACGCGCAGGGACCGCGCCGCCTGGTCGGCTGCCGCCAGCGCCGCGTGTCGGGCAGCGAGTTCGGCTTCGAGCGCCGCGATCCGCTCGCGCTGTTCGTCGAGCAGCGCGAGGTCGGCCGCCCGCTGCCCGTCGGCGGCAGCCATCGTGCCGCGCAGCGTGTCGAGTTCCGCGGCGGTGCGCACGGCGAGTTCGCGGACCTCGGCGGCTTCCGAGTCGCGCGTGGCCAGCAGCGCGAGCGCCTCGTCACGGGCCGAGGATGCGGCGCCGGCCAGCGCTTCGAGGGCGTCGCGGCGCTCTCGCTCCAGGGCGAGCGCGGCCTGAGCCTCGTTGCGGGCCGCCTGCAGTGCCGCCACGTCCGCCTCATGGGCGGCCATGCCCTGGCGCAGCGACGCGGTTTCTGCTTCGAGCCGCGTGATGTCGGCCTGCAAACGGGCGGTGTGTTCCTGCTGCGCGGCGAGGGCGGCCGCGGCCTCGTCTCGCGCCGAGATGGCGTCGGCTTCGCGTGTGGCCAGCGCCGCGCGCGCCTCCCAGCCGGCGGTCATCGCGGCCTGCAGTTCCGCATGCAGTGCCTGGAGTGACGCCAGCGCGCCGCGTGCCGTCTCCAGGTCGCCTGCCAGCGCCGCGCGCGCCGCCTCGAGCGAGGCCGTCGCGGCCTCGAGATCGCCGGTGCGCCGGCGGGCGGCCTCGAGTTCGGTTTCCGTCCCGCGCAGGCGCGCTGTCGTGTCTTCCGCCTCACGCCTCATCCGGGCGTGCGCCTCGCGCAGCTCCGCGAGATCAGCGGCCAGGTGTTGAGCCTGGTCGGCGCCGCGGCGCGTCTCGGTGAGTTCCGCAAAGTTCGCCTCGAGGGAGCCGCGCGCGCCCTCGAAGCGTGTCCGCCACTGCTCCACCTGGGCGTGCAGGTCGGGAAGGCGTGCGGCCTGATCTTCGGCCGCCCTCGCGCGCGTGAGCCACTGGGCGGCCTCGGCGCGCGCCGCGTCGCGCTCGGCCCGAATCGCCTCGATGGCCTCGCGTGCGGACGCGTCCTCTCGCGGCTCGTCGGCCCGCGCGGCGAGTGCGGCGAGGTCGCCTTCGAGTGTCCGCGCCCGCGCGTCGGCGGCGTCCCGTTCCGCGCGGAGGCCGTCGAGCTCGGCATCGCGCTCCTGGACCGTGCGCTCGAGATCCCGGTGCGTGCCGAGTGCGTCCTCGAGTGCCGTCCGCAGCCGCTGGATCCGATCGTTGGCCTCTTCGAGCGCGCGTTCCTGCTGTTCGGCCGTGGCCGCGGCGGCCTGCAGGCGCGCCATCTGCTGGCGGACGTCCAGCAGCGCGGTGTGCTCCTTCGCCTGCTGATCGGCTGTGGCCCGCAGCGTCTCCAGTTCCGCGCTGCGATCGACCAACGCCTGCCGCAGGGTGCGCACCTGTTCGCCGACGCTCTCAATCGTCGCGTCGCGTTCGGCCAGCTGCTGCCGCAGGTCCTGCTCGCGGGTCGCCGCGCTGTCGGCGGCTTCGTGCAGCGCGTGGATCTCGCTGGCGTCATCGGCCAGCGCCTGCCGTGCCGATGCGATTTCCGACTGCAGGCCCGTCAGCTCCGCGTCGCGTGCTGCCAGCGCGCGCAGCAGTTCCTGCTCGCGCCCGGCGCCGACGTCGATGATTGCCTGAAGCGACACCGTCTCGTCGTCGTGCGCTTCGGCGGCCTCGCGCAACCGCGCGATCTGCTCCGCGGCGTCCTGCAGGCCCCCCTCGGCCTGCTGGAGCGCCTCGCTCAGCGACAGCAGGCGCTGGTCGCGCTCGCGGACGGCCTGCTCGAGCAGCGCGCGCGCCCGCTCGTGCTCCGCCTCGCGGTCGGGCAGGCTGGCCTGGAGGATCAGTTTCCGCTGGAGTTCCGCCTGGACGGCGGCCCAGGCCGCCTCCTGGATGGCCTGGCGTGTGCCGGCGTCCTCGAGTTGCTGCTGGGCGCCGGCGTGCACCAGCCGTTCCTTCGCGAGCGCCTCGCGCAGCGTATCGAGTTCCGCCCTGACAGCCGCCTCGTCTGTGGCCGCCGCGGGATGTGCGCCCGCCGTCATGCCGAGCGCCGCGCCGCCTCCGGCGCTGGCCGGCGATGCGGCCGGGGCGATGCGCATCACGCCCAGCATGACGGTGGTGTCCTGGTCGCGCGGCATCGGCACGGCGCGGATCTCGAAGGTCTTCGGCGTGCCATCGAGCGCGCGTCCGGAGAACCTGGCGAGCCCTGGCGCCCCCTGGCACACTCTCGTCACGAACGCGCGGAGATCCTCGACGGCCGGCGCGTCGGCCAGCGAGAACATCGATCGCCCGACGATGTCGGCTGCGCCGCCGGCGCCAATCAGCGCCAGCCCCGTGACGTTCATCGCGAGCACCTGGCCATCGATCGTGGCGAGCACGACGCTGGCGGGCACCGACTCGATGATCGCGCGCAGGCGGTGTTCCTTCGCGCGCAGCACCGCCACCTGTGCGGTCAGGCGCGAGGTGGTGGTCACGCTTCGCACGATGTCAGGCAGACGCGCGTAATCGCTGGCGCCGACGACGGCTGCCACGCCGATGCGTTCGCAGACCGCCCTGTCGGGGGCCGCCTCGCCCGCCAGCAGCACGACCGGCGTGCTGCTCGCGCGGTCGCGCAGCGTCCGGATGGCTGCGGCCACACGCGCCGTTCCTGGCGCATCGGCCAGCAGCAGGACGTCGGGGCGTGCCGCGAGCGTCTGCTCGGCCGGATTCGTCCACCAGTCGTCCTCGGCCCGTGTCACGCGCAGGTCACTGGCGGCCTCGAGCGCGGGGTGTCCGTCCGGCACCACGGCCAGTACGTGTGGTGGGGCGCCGGCGGCGCCCGACGACCGGCGGGCCCGCACGCGCGCAACGGCGGCTGGCGCCTGCAGGAAGAACTCGCGGTGCTTGACCAGCGTCTCGTCGGCGCCGGCGATCAGCGCATCGACGGCGAGCGTGTCGGCGCCGGGCCTGACCAGCGCGATCACGAGCGCGTCGGGATGCGCCGCGCGAATCTCGGCGAGGGCCTTCAGCGGTTCGTGCGCGGGCGGTGAGGTGTCGAGGAGCAGCGCGTCTGGCGGCGGCGTCTCGGTGTACCGCGCCAGCACGTCGCGCACCGAGGCGCACGCCTCCACCCTGACTGGTGGCGACAGCCGCTCCAGCGCGCGCCCGGCCAGGTCGGCGTCTGACAGGTGAGCGGTGTGGTAGAGCAGGCGCATGACCGCAGCGTGCTTCACCAGTCGTTGGCGGCCAGCATCGAGCGCAGCGCCTCGGGATCGTCGGCGAAGAGGGTGATGACCGTCGCGTCCGGCAGCAGTGCCGAGGGCGGGAGCAGCGCGGGGCGGGCCGCAGCGTCGAACGCCGCGGCGGCCGGGGCCGACGCGGGTGTGTCGGACCGGACGAGTGTCAGTGGAGCGGGGTCACGATCCGGCTGGACGGCGGCGGGTTCGGGGGAGGCCGTCATGGGCGGCGCACTCCAGAGCGAGTCGTCGCAGATGGCGATGTCTTCATCGAAGGTGACCGCCGTGCGGTAGATCAGGCCGTGTTCGCCGCAGGTGCACACGCTGGAGCGGACCACCGCTCCCTTCAGGACCAGCGTTGCGTCCTGGGCGACGAACTTGAGGCGGACTGGCGAGCCTGGTAGCAGTCGCGTCTGCGTTTCGAGGAGGACGCCGCGCCGCGAGAGATCCACCAGCCTGACGTCGGGTCCTGCGAGGAGCCGGGCCTTCAGGTCCGGAACGGCCGAGGCGGGCACGCGCGGCGAGGTGCGGCGGTCGATGCCCTGTGGCTCACGGGATTGTTCGTCGTGCGTGCTCATGGCGTGGCCGGTGCACAGATCTGTCGTAGGGAGAATCGGCAGGTTGGAAACCCGGCATTAGGCATCGGGCGCATCGCCGGGCGTGGTGTCTGCTGGCTCTGGGGCCTGGGCGAAGGCGCTGGTGGATCGACCTGTCAACATCTCGGGCCCGAGGTGTCGCTGTACGCTGTCGGTAGGGTGTGAGCGGCTGTCAGGTCTGCTCCTGGCATGCGTTTCGAGGCGCTGCGCGTTGCCATCGGCGAACGGGATGGCTTAGAATCGGTGTTCCTCTGGCGGCCCGCCGTGCTGGGAGGTCGTTCAACGGTAGGACACGTGGCTCTGGACCACGTTATCGGGGTTCGAATCCCTGCCTCCCAGCCAGCTTAACTCCTTGCTCCTTAGAGACTTGCAGCTCTCACGGCTTGGCGATTCTCCGCCATTGCCCAAGTAGTGCCCACGCCGGCCCCAGTTCGCCGCGCGATGCGTCGGCGTCTGCGAAAGTCAGGGGCGAATTAGCAACAGGACGGCCGTCTCAAGCGGCTTGTTCCGGCGGTGTCTGACACCGCAGGCATTCGAAGGTCGAATCCCTGCCTCTCGATACCGCCATCCCGCTACGCCGCCGTCGGTTAGAGCCAGTCGATGTCTCATGGTCCACGCCAGCGATCGGTCGCCGAGTTCCTTGTCGACGGGGTTCGTATAGGCGCAGCCGCACTCGTCGCGCTCGAACCCCACGCCATCGTCGTAGTTGCCCATGATGGTCGGGATGCCTTCGGCCCGAGTCCGTTCGGTGACCTCGTTGGGGTGAGCGGCGTAGCCCACCAGGTCGCCGAGACAGTAGGTGGCATCCACGGACCGCGTTCGCAGATCGGCCAGCACGGCCTCGAGGGCCGTTATGTTGCCGTGGATGTCACTGATGATGGCGATGCGCATGATGGGCGTGTCCGTTCGTGTGCTGGTGAATGCGATCAGGCGGGGACGCCGCTGGGCTGCACGTGCGTCAGCGCGACCAGCCGCTCCGCACCGACGGGCTCGACGGCCTGGAGGCCCACGACCGCGTAGCGGGCGGCGTGGTTCGCGGCCACCTCGGTGATGCGCGCACGCTCGTCGGCGGCGCGCTGCTGGAGGAGCGGGGACGTCGTCGGCACCAGGGCCAGACTCTGATTGATCACCCAGGCCCAGGGCTCGATCCCGGCGCGTCGGAGATCGGCCTGAAGTCCGGCCGCCTCGAGCACCGGCGTGGTCTCGGCCAGCGTGACGATGAGGACCTTGGTCTGCTGCGGGTCCTGCAACTGCATCAGCGGCGTCGTCACGTGCAGGCTGCCACGCACCTGTCGCGTGACTTCGCGGTGATAGGCGCCGGTGGCATCGAGCAGCAGCAGCGTGTGGCCGGTCGGCGCCGTGTCCATCACCACGAAGGACGAGCGCGCTTCACGGATGATGCGCGAGAAGGCCTGGAACACGGCAATCTCCTCGGTGCACGGCGAGCGCAGATCCTCTTCCAGCATGGCGCGGCCCGCAGCGTCGAGATCGCGCCCCTTCGTGTCCAGGACACGCTGTCGGTAGCGCTCGGTCTCGACCCCAGGATCGATGCGGCTGACGCGCAGGTGTTCGACCTCACCAGCCAGCGTGTCCGTCAGGTGAGCGGCCGGATCGGATGTCGTGAGGTGGACCGAGAGGCCGCGTTGGGCAAGCGCCGTGGCCACGGCGGCGGCGATCGTCGTCTTACCCACTCCGCCCTTGCCCATCAGCATGACCAGCCCATGTCCGTCGGCCGCAATCTCGCCGACGAGCGCGTCGAGGCTCGCGCCGGCTGAGACCTGGGTGCCATCCGAGGGGGCGGTGCGATCCGACACCGCGTCCGTCAGGAGGGCGCGCAAGGTCGAGACGCCTACGAGGTTGAATGGCTTCAGGCCGACCTCATCCCGAGGCAGCGCCTGCAATGCGCTGGGCATGGCGTCGAGCGCCGCCTGCTCGCGGCTGACGATGGCGGCGGCAAGTGCGTCGCCCCCGATGGCGGTAGCAGGAAACACGCCGTTCACGACGAGGTGATGACGGGTGATGCCAATTGCGGTCAGTTCCTCGTGCGTGCGCGCGACCTCGGCGAGCGCGGCGCGCTGCGCCCGTGTCACCAGCACCATGCGCGTCTGGCTCGCATCGCCGAGCGCCTCCACCGCACACTTGTACTTCTCGCGCTGCTTCTCGAGGCCCGCCAATGGTCCGAGACAGGAGGCGTCGCCCTTCCCGGTCTCGAGGAACCCGCTCCACGCGCCCGGCAACTGGAGGAGGCGGATCGTGTGCCCAGTCGGCGCCGTGTCGAAGATGACATGGTCATACTCCGCGGCAATCCCCGTATCCGTCAGAAGGGCGGTGAACTCATCGAACGCCGCAATCTCCGTCGTACAGGCACCTGAGAGCTGCTCCTCGATGCCCTTCACCACATCGTCCGGCAAGGTTCCGCGGACCGGCCCGACGATCCGGTCGCGATACGCCTGCGCAGCCGCTTCGGGATCAATCTCCAGCGCGGACAATCTCGGCACCTCGGGGACGGGTGTGACCCGATTCCCGATGGGCACCCCGAAGACCTGCCCGACATTCGACGCCGGGTCCGTGCTGACGAGGAGCACGCGCCGTCCCGCGTCAGCCAGGTACACGGCGGTCGCGCAGGCGATGGATGTCTTGCCGACGCCGCCCTTCCCAGTGAAGAACACGTGGCGCGGGAGGTCGTCGAGGAACTGCATGGCCATGGCGCCCTCTCAGCAGCAGTCCGGGCCCGAGCAGCAGCTGGTCGCGACCGGAAGGGTCCGGGCCATCGTCAGACCCGCCCACCCCGCGAGCTCCGCGCGTTGCGGATAGCGACCGGCCATCGCCACCTCGCCGTCCACCAGCACGACGGGCAAGGCCGACTGGCCGGAGCGCTGGAGCAGCGCCAGGACCGTCGCGTTCGCGGTGAAGGCCGCCGGATCCTGCGCGAGGTTGACACGGTCGATCGCCGCGCCCTGCTGACGCGCCCACTCCACGTCGGCGGCAAAGGTGACGAGCGCCTGGTCGACGTCCGTGCCACACACGCCGGTGCTGCAGCAGAGCGCAGGGTCGAAGACTTGAATGTGCGACATGGTGGAGATCCTTATGAGGTGAGGGCCGATTGCGGCTGAGGAAACCAGTGACGGGTGCGGTTGCAGACGGCGCACACCGACAGCATGACCGGCACTTCGATGAGCACGCCCACGACCGTCGCGAGCGCGGCGCCGGACTCCGGACCGAACAAGGCAATCGCCGTGGCAACGGCGAGCTCGAAGAAGTTGCTGGCACCGATCAGCGCACCGGGCGCCGCAATCGCGTACTCCACCCGGAACAGGCGCATCAACCCGTAGGTCAGCGACGAGTTGAAGTACACCTGAATCAGGATCGGCACCGCGATGAGCGCGACGTGCAGCGGCTTGCCGAGGATGTTGTCGGCCTGGAACGCGAAGATCAGGACGAGCGTGGCCAGCAGGGCCAGCATGCTGATCGGCGCAAAGCGCGGCAGCAGTTCCGACTCGAACCACGCAACGCCCCTGGTGCGCACGAACCACTGGCGCAGCAGCACACCGGCCACGAGCGGCACGACGATGAAAACCAGCACCGAGTAGAGCAGCACCAGGAAGGGAACCTCGAGGGAGGATGCGCCGCTCACGAGATAGCGCACGATCGGGGCGAAGAGGATCAGCATCAGCAGGTCGTTCACCGAAACCTGCACCAGCGTGTACGCCGGGTCTCCGTCCGAGAGGTAGCTCCAGACGAACACCATGGCGGTACACGGCGCGGCGGCGAGGATGATGCACCCCGCGATGTACTGGTCGGCATCGGCCGGCGAGATCCACGGGCTGAAGAGCAGGCGGAAGAATACCCACGCGATCAGCGCCATCGAGAACGGCTTGACCAGCCAGTTCACGAACAGCGTGACGAAGAGGCCGCGCGGCCGACGCCCCACGTTGCGGATCGCACCGAAGTCGACCTTCATCATCATGGGCGTGATCATCAGCCAGATCAGAATGGCGATCGGGATGTTGATCTGGCTGCCATCGCCGAACTCGAGCCGGCGCAGCCCCTCCATCGCCGCGGGCGCCAGCACGCCGAGGGCGACGCCCGCGACCATGCACAGGCCCACCCACAGACTCAGGTAGCGTTCGAACGGATTGAGTCGCTTCGAAGACGTCATCACATCGCCTGGAGGAGGGCCTTCAACCGCGTCAACGCCGACGGCACGATGCAGTAGCCCGCCCGCGGTCCCGACTCGTTCACCTGCACGAGACCGGCGGTGCGAAGGATGCGCAAGTGCTCAGAAACGGTCGACTGCGCAAGCGGCAGTTCATCGACGATGTGGCTGCACATCCGGGCATCCCGTTGCGCCAGCATTCGGAGGATCTGCACGCGCACCGGGTGTCCCAGCGCTTTGGCGAAGGTCGCGAGTTCCTCATCAGCGGCAGGGTCGGCGACGGGGGCGGCGAGCCGGTCGAGCGCACCCGGACGTTCTGGGGGACAGCAGGCCGCCGGGTCGAGCGACGGGGTGGAGCGTCTCTGTCTGGTTGCGGTTGCCATCGTCTATCGTCGATTGACGATAGCACCGGAACACGGCCGCGAGCAACTCTGCCCTCGGAGTGGGTCTCGACCGTAGAGGCGCTGGATGGGGTCAGTGGCCGCCGCAACCGCCGCACCCGCAGGCGTCAGGATGCCGCGGGGTGTAAGCCGAGATGCCATTCAGCCGATCGAGGTCGATCCGGCAACACGCCTCGACCACGGAACGCAGCTGCTGGCGGCCTCGCTGCACGCGGCTCTTCATGCCCGAGAGCGAGACGCCGACCCGGCGGGCGGCCTCTTGTTGGGTCGCCCCTTCCAGATCCACGATCCGGATCGCTTCCTGATACGCCGGCGGTAGCTGGTTCAGCATGGGCGCCAGGCACGCCGCGAGCTCGCGCAACGCCGCGCCGTCACCTTCGTCGAGCGTCTCGAGTGTCGCCGGCGTACTGGCCTCGACGTCGCCCGCGTCGCCGGCCGCGTGTTCTCGCCGGCTCCCCGTGGCCCGGTAGTAGTCGACGATGACGTTGCGCGCCGTGCGATAGACCCACGCATGGAGGCGTCCGTCGTCGCGCAGCGAGTGTAGACCGGTGACGATCTGGAGCAGGACACGCTGCACCAGATCGTCGACATCGGCCTGGTTCTGCACCCGCCGGGCGATGAACGCTCGCAGGTTGCCGTGCAGTTCCTGCCACGGCAGATCGGACGCCAGCATCGTGTTCACGATGCTACCGCTTTGCGTCCGTGGTCGGCTGACATCCGCAGCTGCTCGGCTGGGCCGATGCCCCACAGCACGCCGCCTTCGACTCCGGCTGACAGCAAGTGCTGAGGAGTGTCTTCTCACAGCAGGCCGCCGACGGGGTCTGGTTGGCGCTCGGCATTGAGGAAGTGGCAGACATGATTGATCTCCCCGGGTGCAGGCACGGAGGCGGACCTCACGCGGCTTTGATCGCTTCAATCAGCGCGGACGCCACGACCTGCTCGGCGCCGGTGCCGGGACTCCACTCCTCGACGAACTCGCGGCTCTGCGCCTGCACCGTGACGCGCACCTGCTGGAATCCGGCGTCGGCGATCATGCGCTCGAGCTCGGCGACCGGTGCGGCCCCGGCAATGCAACCCGTGTACGCCGCCGGGTCGTTGGCGATTGCGGCCGGGAGGTCACCGACGGCCACCATGTCGGAGATGGCGAGCCGACCGCCCGGCGCCAGCACGCGGAACGCCTCGCGGAAGACGGCCGGCTTGTCCGGCGCCAGATTGATGACGCAATTGGACATGATCACGTCCACCGACGCGTCGTCCACGGGCAGGCGCTCGATATCGCCCAAGCGGAAGTCGACGTAGTCCACGCCGACCTTCGCGGCGTTGGCGCGCGCGAGGGCAATCATCTCGGGCGTCATGTCCACCCCGATGACCCGACCGGTGGGGCCCACCTGCCGCGCGGCGAGGAACGCGTCGAACCCGCCGCCGCTGCCCAGGTCCAGCACGCGCTCGCCTGGCTGCAGCCCCGCGATCGCCTGGGGGTTCCCGCAACCGAGGCCCAGATCGGCGCCGTCCGGAACGGAGGCCAGGTCGGTCTCCGTATAGCCCAACCGCGTCGACGCGGTGCCCGCCGGACCGCAGCAACTCGTGCCGGCGCTCCCGCTGCAACAACCGCCGTGCTGCTGCTGGCTGGCCACGGCCCCGTACGCTTCGCGAACCGTCGCTCGAATCTGATCTGCTGTGGATGTCGGCATTGTCCTCTCCTGTCGAACCGTTCTGGCTCTACAGACGGAGCCACCTCGAAAAGGACGCAGGCTGAGCAGTTCGGGTGAAAGACTGCCTGTAGTATCAGGACGCGCCGGCTGCGGCGCGGTGGAGGTGAGTCGCGAGTGCCACTCGTCATCGAACGCGCCCAACCTGAAGACATCCCCGCGGTGCTGTCGCTGCTCGAGCGCCACGGCTTACCCCTCGACGGAGCGGACGCCATGGGTGATGCGGTCGTGGTGGCACGCCTGGACGGCCGGGTCGTTGGCGCCGCCGGTTTGGAACGCTACGCCGATGGCGCTCTTCTGCGGTCGGTGGTCGTCGACGCAGGTGCGCAGGGCGAGGGACTCGGGCAGCGCCTGACCGAGGCGGCGCTCGCCCTCGCGCGCGATCTCGGCATGCCGAGCGTGTTCCTGCTCACGACCACGGCCGACGGGTTCTTTCCCCGGTTTGGATTCGAACGGATCGGGCGCGACGAGGTCCCGGAAGCGGTGCGGCAGAGTGTCGAGTTCCGGTCCGCCTGCCCGGCGTCGGCCGTCGTCATGCGAAAGTCGCTCGGATGATGCTCGTGGAGCCGGTGCCCAAATAGTGCCAAACCTGGGGGAGAAGCAGGAGGAGTCGAGTGGACGGCAGTGGACGAAACGGAGCGCTGTAACCGCTTGTCTCTCAAGCGGTTGTCGTCGGAAGTTCAGCGCCATCAGCCACGTATGGAAACGCGTAGCTCCGAATTCGAATCCCTGCCTCCCAGCCAGCCTAACTCTTTGTTAATCAGAGACTTGTAGATCCCTTGGATTGGCGATTCTCCGTCGTTGCCCAAAAAGTGCCCCGTGCGGTGGCTGATAGCGTCCCTCGACGCTCTCGGGCCCACAGCTGGTGAGCCCCGGTGGGGATGCAATCCCTGCCTCTCGCCCCTGGGGATCTTCTTGGCTGTCTGGGGATTGCGCTCGTGCGGGCTGTGGCGATTCGCGTCATTGCCCACCTGTCGCCAACCCCACGCCGGTGGACGCGGCGTGGGGCGTCGGGCCGAGGACCGCCGCTGCCGTTGGGCACGGAATACAACGACCCGACGAAGATGACGAGGGATACCCCAAGGCGCAGCGGCGCGGCTTGCAGGCGCGCTACGTGTCAGCCGCAGCCAGGCTACGCATCGACGCGTTCGACTATCGAGACACCTCTGATCGAGGCCCACGGCGCCGACTCAAGAAAACCCGAAGGTTTGCCACATCGTGCACGTCGATCGCCTTCCGTCGATCATCGCGGCGGACGGCCTGCCTACCGGAGAGCGCAGTCGAGGACATACGCACGAAGCTCCGGTCTCTTCTCGGGCGTCGTGAGTCGAGAGGCCTCTAACCTCAACGCATTGTCAGCCTCTTCCATCGTCGCCCAAGGAACCCGACCTTTTCGGCCGTCGCTATCGTCCCAGCCGCCGCACAGATACCAGCCGACCAGGTAGAGGCCGGTTTGACAATCATTCTCGTGCAAATATCGGTCGGTCAGCTGGTCCGCCATCGCCGTCTCTACCTCTGGGTGCCAGCAGCCCTTGACCTCCACAATGGCTGTCAAGATCGTCGGCTCGCCGCGCTCGGCCGGGTGGACCACATCGACGCGAATGTCCGTACGTTGTCCGGCTTGGCCCCCTGCTGACGCAGCCACCTCGCGGCGGCGTATCTGAACCTCGCGGTTGACTATCGTGCCTCGCTCCACGAGGTCAGTACGGAAATGTCGGGCGACCGCATCGGACAGGTGTTCTTCGTCCTTGGGTCGATTCGTGCCGCCAAGGAGCTGATTCCAGAGTGTCGTTCGTGCCGGGAGCTCGCCGTGCAAGCTCTGCGCGAATCTGTCGAGCGATTCGGTAAGGATGTCGAGCAGTTGGCTCGAGGTAGTGATGTAGCGGCTTCGACGATCAGCGAACAGCCGTCGAAGCACACCGCTGGTCAGCGGCGACCACGATGACTGCCGCTCGGCCGCTTGAGCGTGGAGCAGTACCTCGCTGAGCCTCGGAAGTTCGGGGTGTGCGTCACGTACAACACGCAGGGCTGCGCAAGCGTCGCGCGTCCCCGCTTGCCTGAGCCGCTCAATCAACGCGTTCCTGAAGAAGCGGATGTGGTCCCGTGGGCCGACAAAACCCGCTTCGCTGGAAGAATCATCGTCCACCGGGTACGCCGTCAGAACCCAATCTAGTAAGCGGCCAGTCTCTTCCGGCGCTAGCGCCGGAAGTAACCCGCCACCCTCATCGGCAAACGACAGGAACGCGGTGAAGAACTCCTTCCCCCAAGCCTGATCGCTTTCGATCAGGGGCCAGGCATGCGGCCAAAACACGCCCGGCCGCTCACGCACCGCCACGACCGCGCACGGCAGGCAGCGGGCATCTGCCGGCTCCTTGAGCAGATCTTCTGCGAAAAGCATTGCTGGCTCGTAGTTCTTGCGCACGAGCCATCCGAGGAGCACCGTGAAGGAAGCGTTGGCGGCGCCGGCAACACGGACGCGTTCGAACACCTCGCGCGCCAGGCCTTCGTCCATCCGGTTCTCCCACAGTCCGACCAAGGAACGGATGTTGTTCGCTGCGTCGGGATGATCGATGATCGAGAGCAACGTAGCGCGGCATTCATTCGGTGCGTGCGCGTTGAGAACCTCGGTGATTGCATCCTTGTGCTCGACCGGCGCTTCGAAGAACCCGATAAAGCGGGTCAGTATCTGCGGCGCGCGCGTTCGGAACACATCTCCGGGCAGGGCGCTCAGCGCCGACGGCCGCTCGTGCAGCAAGAGTAGTGCGGCGATGCCTGGAGCCTCGTCAGCACCCGACCAGCGCTGCAGAGTGTCGAGTGGTGCGGAGGTTGGCGAGTTGGCGCGACGCAAGTAGTGTTCGGCGGCGTCCACAACCCGGACTCGTTCTGTAGGTCCCGCAGCTGACCACCCACTGGTCTCGCGCAGGTCCATTTCCCGTTCGACACGACCAGAACTCAAGTCGCGACTCAGTTCCTGAACCAACACAGGGAATAGCTCTGGGCGCTCTCCGAGCGTCTCCGTCAGAATCCGTTCAATCCTTTCGGCATGAACGTCTGGTGAAATGCGGCCTCGCGGCTCGCGCGCTCGGCGTCGCTGCTCTCTCAGGTGCTCCGCCTTCAGGCGCCGGCCCTCTGGTGACTCGATTTCGATCACCCGCGGGTAGTCGAGTACGCTGGCAACGACGGGACAGCGGGCACTGGCGTCGAGCCACGCGTCGAGGTGCGCGACACTGTCCCAACTCATGACGCGGCGGGCGAGCTTCGCCCAAACAACGGCTTCGTCTCCAGTTGTCGCACAGCACCGTTCCAAAAGCCAAACGAAGTCGCTGTCGCGCGCGAGCGGGCAGTCGGAATGAGCGAGCAGGTGAACATGTGCGTCCGCCGGCGCTCCCTGTACGATTTCGGCAATGAGAACCCGGCGAGCATCAGCGTGGCTCTCGATCAACCGATTGACCGCAACTGTGTCATTCGAGTGGCCGAACTTCTCTCCGCTCGGCTCAACAAAGAGGTCCTTCCGGAATCTCCGTGGGTGACCTTGGAGCGAGGTGCCACGAACGCGCCGCAGCGTCCAGGGCTTCGCGCG
>JBDIBB010000084.1:0-17098 GCA_039812685.1 Vicinamibacteraceae bacterium | reverse complement strand
ACCTCGGGCGGCGTGCCGCCCTTCTCGAGGTGCTTGCGCAGCACCTCCTCGCGCTGCTTCGATCGCGCGCGCTCCTCGCGCGCGGCCCGCAGGCGCTCGCGCAGCGCCACGTACCGCCCGCGGACGCCGGCCGCCGCGTCACCGGCCAGCCGGCCGAGCGATACCTGCGTCGCCAGCACCAACCCGAGCGCGAACAGCGCCACCGTGACGATCAGCGCGCCGGTCCGGTTCAGGTACTCGGTGAGCAGCCCCGCGGCCCAGGCGCCGAACCAGCCGCCGGCCTGGAAGGCGCGTCCCTTGACCGGCCACGCCTCGAAGGCCAGCGCCAGCGTCGCGGCGCAGCAGGTGAAGAGCACGATGGCGCCGAGCGTCTTGGTGATCGGCGCCTCGACCGTGCGGCACCAGAAATAGTTCCAGCCCACGACCCACAGCGCCAGCGGCAGCGCGAAGGCCATGTAGCCGGCGACCTGGAACGACAGCTCCGCGATGAAGGCGCCGACCGGCCCGGCGAAGTTCGCGGGCGGCTGGTTCGCGCCGGCGTGGAAGAACCACGCGCCGTCGCGCGGCGAGTAGCTCGCGAGCGCGACGATCCACACCAGCGTCGCGGTGAACGCCACGACGCCGAGCACCTCGCACGCGTGCCGCGACAGGCGGGACGTGGCCACCCTCACACCTCCATCACGACGGGCACCACCAGGGGCCGTCGACCCGATCGCCGTTTCACCACCCGTTGCAGCTCCACGCGCACCCGCTCCCGGATCAGGCCCAGGTCGGTGCGCTCCTCGACACTCGCGCCCTCGACGATCTCGGTGAGCAGCGCGCCCGCCTCGGCCAGCACCGACTCCGACCGATCGTCGACGACGAAGCCGCGGGGGATCACGTCGGGCACCCCCTCGATTGCGCCGGTCTGGCGGTTGATGGCCAGCACCGGCACCAGCAGGCCGTCGGCGGCGACGTGGCGCCGATCGCGCAGCACCTCGCCCGCGATCTCGCCCGTGCGCGTGCCGTCGATCAGGATGCGGCCGGCGGCCACGCGCCCCGCGATCTCCCCGGTGCCGGCCCTGAAGCGCAGCACGTCGCCGTTGCGCGCGAGCAGCACGCGCGCATCGGGACACACCTGCACGGCCACCTGCGCGTGCCGCGCGAGCTGGCGGTACTCGCCGTGGATCGGCACGAACACCTTCGGCCGCACCAGCGACAGCATCAGCTTCAGTTCCTCGCCGCTGCCGTGGCCCGACACGTGGACGTGCCTGATGCCCTCGTACACGACGTCGGCGCCGCGCGCGGCGATGTGGTTCATCACGCGTCCGATCGTCTTCTCGTTGCCCGGGATCGCGCGGGCCGAGAACACCACCGTGTCGCCGGGCTCGAGCTTCACGTGGCGGTGGTCGTCGATCGCGATCCGCGAGAGGGCGGCCTGCGGTTCGCCCTGCGACCCCGTCGCGAGGCAGACGACGTCCTGCGCCGGGCACGCCCGCAGGTCGCTGTCACGCAGCAGCTGTCCGGGACGGATCTTCAGCAGGCCGAGACGCTGTGCGATCTCGGAGTTCTCCACCATGCCGCGGCCGATCAGGGCCACCCTGCGCCCGAACCGCCCGGCCAGATCGGCGACGATCTGCATGCGGAAGATGCTGGAGGCGAACATCGCCACCACCACCTTGCCGCGCGTGCTGGTGAAGATCTCCTCGAAGGCGTCGACCACCTCGAACTCCGAGCCCGACACTCCCGGCCGATCGACGTTGGTGCTGTCGGCGAACAGCGCCAGCACGCCCTCGCTTCCCAGCTCGGCGAAGCGGTGGAGATCGAAGCGCTGGCCGTCGGGCGGGGTCTGATCCACCTTGTAGTCGCCCGTGTGCACGATCACGCCTTCGGGCGTCCCGATGGCCACGGCCACGCAGTCGGGCATCGAGTGGGTGACGCGGATGAACTCCACCGTGAACGGCCCCACCGTGATCCGCTCCCGTGGCGTCACGGTGACGAGCCGGTCGCCCGCCTCCAGGCCGTGCTCCTCGAGCTTCGGTTCCACCAGCGCGAGCGTCAGCGCCGTGGCGAGCACCGGCCCGTCGAGCAGCGGCCAGACGTAGGGGACCGCGCCGATGTGGTCTTCGTGCCCGTGCGTCAGCACCAGCGCCGCGATCCGGCGTCCGGTCGCCTCGAGGTGCTCGAGATCGGGCACGATCAGGTCCACGCCCGGCAGCTCGGGATCGGGGAAGAGGACGCCGGCGTCGACGAGAATCGACGTCTCGCCCCACGAAATCAGCATCATGTTCAGCCCGAACTCCGACAGGCCGCCGAGCGGCACCACCTCGAGTGCCGGGCCGGCGGGATCGTGAGCGGGCAGCGACAGGGTCATGACGAGTTCCGGAGCAAGACGACGCCGCGCGGCGGGATGCGGCGCACGCGGCGCGCAGTCGACCACCACGTCACTGCTGCCGGCGGGTACCTGATGTTTCGGGCACACGTCGGCTGTCGAACAGGCTGCCCCGTGAATCCGTCGAGCGATTCGTGCCGGCGCCGCATCAGCCTCGGCGGGCACGCGGTCCGGGAACGGGCATCGCGCCGGATCCCGACCGCCTCAGGCGCATGGGATGGCGCCTGGTGGGGAGAAAGACGCGGGCAGTATAGCGCAAGCCGCCGCGTGGCCGGTCAGCCGGCCGCGCCGCCGGCCGCCACGGCCCGCGCGAGCCGCGCCAGCTCGTCGATCGTCAACGTCTCGGGCCGGCGCCGGCCGTCGATGCCCGACGCGGCCAGCGCCGCCGCGGCCGTCGTCCCGCACGCCGCGGCCAGCGGCTGCAGCGCGTTGGAGAGCACTTTCCGCCGCCGCAGGAACACGGCGCGCACCAGGCGCTCGAATCCGGCGACCTCGACCTCGCAGGGGCGCGCCGTCCCGAACCTCAGCCGGACGACGGCCGAGTGCACCTTCGGCGGCGGCCGGAACGCGCCGGGCGGCAGCCGCAGGACGATGGCCGCCTCGCCCCAGGCCTGGGCCAGCACGCTCAGCGGTCCGTAATCGCCGCGGCCCGGACGCGCCGTGAGCCGCTCGGCCACCTCGCGCTGCACCATGAGCGTGGCATCGCTCACCAGGCCGCTGTCGCGAGCCAGGGCCACCAGCCGCGCGATCAGCGGCGTCGAGATGTTGTAGGGGAGGTTGCCGGCCACGCGCACCCGTGCCGGCCGGTGGTCCGGCTCGTCCGGGAAGCGCGCCGCGCAGCGCGCCAGCGTGTCGCGCGCGCACGCCGCGAGGTCGACGGCGAGCACGTCGCCCTCCACCAGGATCGCGTGCGGTGGCAGCCTCGGCCGCAACTCGGCCGCCAGGTCCCGGTCCAGTTCCACCAGCGTCATCGTCGCGCCCGAGGCGGCCAGCGCCAGCGTGAGGGCGCCGCGCCCGGGGCCGATCTCGATCAGCGCGTCGGTGGGCCGCGGGGCCACCGCCGCGGTGACCTTCGCCACCCAGGCCGGCTCGAGGAAGTGCTGGGCGAAGCGCCGGCGGGCCCTCACGACTCGTCGTCCTCGCCACGCCAGTAGCGCGCCTCGATGGCCTCGATCTCCTCTTCGCTCAGGCCGAAGTAGTGACCGAACTCGTGGATCACCGTCTCGCCGATCGTCCCGACGATCTCGTCCTCGGTGTCGCAGGCACCCTCGATCGGGAACTGGTAGATCACGATGCGATCCGGCAGCGTGTTGCCGTAGTCCCATCCGCGCTCGGGCAGCGGCGTTCCCTGATAGAGACCGAACAGGGTGTCGCCCTCGGGGATCTCCATCTCGTCGAGCAGCTCGGCGGGCGGCTCGTCCTCGACGACGACGGCGACGTTGCGCATGGCATCGCGAAACCGCTTCGGGATCAGCGTGATCGCCTCCGCGACGAGCGCCTCGAAACGCTTGCGGTTCATCGCGCCTTTCCGGGGCCAGACCGGCGTGTGGCCGGTCGCCGCGTCCGCGCCGTGGCCCCACGCGCCGGCGCGCCGTTCTTGCGGTAGTAGTCGCAGAGATCGGTGAGCACGCACGTCGCGCACAGCGGTGTGGGGCGGCACACCCGCCGGCCGTGGAGGATGAGGCAGTCCGAGGCGAGCGTCCACCGCGCGGGCGGCAGGGCCGCCATCAGCTCCGCTTCCACCTGCTCCGGCGTCCGGCCCCGCGCGATGCCGATGCGCGGGGCGACGCGCAGCACGTGCCGGTCCACCGGCAGACCCGGTACGCCCAGCGCGTGTCCCAGCACGACGTTGGCCGTCTTGCGGCCGACGCCGGGCAGGTTCACGAGCGCCTCCATCGAGGCGGGCACCTCGCCGGCGTGCCGCTCGACGAGCGCCCGCGCCATGTCGAGGATCGTGCGCGACTTGACGCGGAAGAAGCCGGTGGGAACCAGCATCGGCTCCAGCTCGCTGATGGATGCGGCCGCCAGCGCGCGCGCATCCGGGTAGCGCGCGAACAGGGCGGGCGTGACCGAGTTCACCCGCGCGTCGCTCGACTGGGCCGAGAGGATGGTGGCCACGAGCAACTCGAACGCGTTGCGGTGGTGGAGTTCGGTGTCGGCATCGGGAAAGGTGCGCGACAGTCGGTCGATCACTTCGCCGGCCTCGGGCCGGGACATGGCGCGGGCGCGACCCGTGCGCGGAGCGCGGGTGGAGGAGGCCGGACGGCGGGTGGTCATGCCCAGCAGGATAGCCGACTGAGGGCGCTCGCGGGTGGGGTGGCCAACCCGCCAGCGGCGCCCGATGCGTCTGCGACGCGAACCCGTCGCCTGCCACGCGTCCGCCCGATGCCGGCAGGTGGCCGACCACCACCGACCACCCGGGCAGCGCCGACCGCGTCGCGATCAGTGCACGGGCCCGCGATTCCAGCCCGGCGCGTTGGCCGTCGACTCGGAGTAGACCCGCATGTGTTCCTGCAGTGCCGCCACCAGCGACGGGATGAACTGCACCGGCACCACCAGCTGCGCGCGCACCGGCGCCTTCAGCACATGGTCTTCCCCGGCGGCCTGGATGTCGCGCTCGCTGATGGGCAGCACCTCGCAGAAGGTGAGCGTGAAGTCGAACGGCGTGTGCGACACCGCGCAGAAGTTCGCGTAGGTCCGCGGCTGCCCGCCGGGATCGTCGGGCACGATCGTGAAGTTCACCTGTTTGCGTTCGCTCATGAGCGTCCTCGACCGAGCCACCGGCTCAGTATTTCCGCATCACCCCAATCACCACGCCGCGCACCTGCACACGCTCGGCGTCGAGCACCAGCGGCGCCATCGCCGGGTTCGCCGGCTGCAGGCGCACGTGGCCGCTCTCACGGTAGAACTTCTTCAGGGTGACGTCGCTGCCCTCGAGCAGCGCCACCACCATCTCGCCGTTCTCGGCCGTGCGGCGATCCTCGACGATCACATAGTCGCCGTCGCGGATCTGCTCGTCGATCATCGAGTCGCCCCGCACGCGCAGGACGTAGGTCTCGCGCTTGCCGACCAGGTCTTCGGGCACCGCAATCGACTCGCTGCCCACCACCGCCTCGATGGGCGAGCCGGCGGCCACGTACCCGAGCAGCGGCAGATCCACCGAACGACCGCCGGTCCGCGTCGGCACCACCTCCACCGACCGCGAGCGGTTCCACGAGCGGCGGATGAAGCCCTTGTCCTGCAGGTTGGTGAGGTGCTTGTGCACCGTCGCCAGCGACGACAGCCCGAAACGCTTGCCCACCTCTTCGAGGCTCGGCGCGTAGCCGTGCTGCTGGATGAAGTCCGTGAGATAGTCGAGAATCTCGCGCTGGCGCTTGGTGAGCGGCTGCAAAGTGCCTCCTCCCGGCCACCCCGGGGCGGCGGTCGCGAGCCGGCGCCGTGCCGGCCGTCTCCCGCCAGCCGACGCCGGCGCGCGCGCGAGGCTGGCGCGTTGAACCCGGGCGGCACGGGCAGTGTATGCAAACAAAAGGCGAAGGTCAACGGCGATTCGCCGGTTTTCCCTGCCGCGCTTCAACGCCGGAGGGCTCGTCCCGGTCCAACCTCACGTGCGCCCGCCCACCCAGTCACCGGCGGACGCCGGACGAGGAGACGCCGTGGAGACAACGAGCCGGCTGTGGCGTCCGGCCGATCCGGTGTGGACGATCACGGTGACCACTCCCCGCAGCGAGTCCGCCGCGCCGGCCGGCGCCACGCCCGCCATCGACGCGACGGCGCCCGACGCGGTCCTGCTCGAGGCCGCGCGGGCGGGTGCGCACGAGGCCTTCGATCTCCTCGTCGAGCGGCATCGCCGGACGGTCTATCACGTCTGCTACCGGTTCACGGGGAACCACGCCGATGCGAGCGACCTCGCCCAGGACGTGTTCGTGCGCGCCTTCCGCGGCCTGGGCGCCTTCCGCGGTGACGCGGCGGTCTCCACCTGGCTGTATCGCATCGCGGTCAACGTGTGCCTGAATCACGCCGCGGTGCGGCGCCCGGTGATCGAGGCGCTCGACGCCCACCGACTGATCGACACGGGCGCCGAGGCGCCCGACCGACGCGTGCTGCGCGAGGAGCGGTCGGCCCGCGTGCGCGCGGCCATCCGTTCGCTGCCGCCGCGGCAGCGGCTCACGGTCATCCTGCGGACCTATCACGATCTCACCCACGAGCAGATCGCGCGGGCGCTGGGCAGTTCGGTCGGAACCGTCAAGGCGAACTTCTTCCACGCGCTGCGCAACCTGCGCGCGAAGCTGTCATCCCCGGAGGGATCATGAGCACCCACCTTTCGCCCGGCGTTCTGGCGGCGCTCGCCGAGGGCGCGGCGGTTCCGGCGCGCGCGGTCCGTCACCTGGCCGGCTGCGCGGCGTGTCGTGACGAGGTGGGGGCCCTGCGCGTGCTGATGGCCGAGTTGCGCGAGGCCGAGGTGCCCGAGCCCTCGCCGCTCTTCTGGGATCAGTTCTCGGCGCGCGTGTCGGGCGCCGTGCGCGAGTCGGCCGCCGCGCCGGGGCGCGGGGCCGGCTGGCCGGTCTCGCCCTGGACCTGGCGCGGCTGGGCCTGGACCCTCGCCAGCGCAACGGCGGTCACGGCGCTGCTGCTGCTGGCCTTCGGCGCGCCGGCGGGCGCGCCGCCTCCCATGGTGGCGACGCTCGCGCCCGGCGTCGAGGCGCCGGCCGGGATCGATCCCGCGCCGGGCCCGGTGCTTCCGGCCGATGGCGCGGGAGAGGGCGACGACTGGTCGCTGGTGGCCGAGGCCGCCGGGGATCTCGACTACGATGACGCGCGCGCGCTCGGCATCGCCGTCGCGCCAGGTGCCGTGGAACTCACCGTGCACGAACTCGACGGTGACCAGCGCGAGGAACTCGCGCGGCTGTTGCAGGAGGCGATCGCCCGCGCGCGGCTGTCGGCGGGCGTTCGGGACACGCTATGACCCGCAGTGGTGCCGCCTGGCGGCTCATCGTTCCGCTCTCGCTCGCCCTGACCTGCGCGCGGCCGGCGCCGGCCCAGGAGGCCGGACCGCCGCTGCAGCCCGAGCGCCTCACGCCGGTCGAGGTGGTGCGCCTCTTCGACGCCTACGCCGTGGTGCGGGCGCAGGACGCGCTGGATCTCGACACCAGCCAGTACGGCGCGTTCGTGGCCAGGTACCGCGTGCTGCTCGAGGCGCGACGCCGCCACCAGGAAGCGCGCCAGCGCCTCCTCGGCGAGCTGGCCAGACAGGCCCGGCCGCAGCGGCGCGCGCCGGACGAGGCCGGCATCCGCGCCACACTGCGCGATCTCGACGAGCAGGACACGCGGGGCCTGGCCGACATCCGCGCGGCGTTGACGGGCGTCGAGCAGGGACTGAGCGCCGTGCAGCAGGCACGCTTCCGCGTGTTCGAGGAGCAGATGGAGCGGCGCAAGCTCGAGTTGCTCTCGCGGGCCCGTCAGGCCAGACCGGGCCGCCGCGCGGGACCGCCCTCGCGCTGACGGCCGGCGCGGGGCCGCAACCGCGTCACCCCCGCGTGCTACACTCCGGAACCAGGGCCTGCCGCCCTGTTTCCTGCCATGGTGTTCCGGTTCCGCGCCCGCAGCCTGGTTCTGCTCTCCGCCACGCTTGCCTGGATCGCGCTCGGCGCGACCTCCGGCCTGCGCGCCGATGCGCCGCTCTCGCAGCGCGACGCCGACAGCCTGCGGCAGAAGATCCTCTCGATCAGGCAGTACGCGGTGTCGACGCCCGCCGGCGCACGCCTCACGCCGGTCGACGAGGCCGAGCTGAACTCCTACATCCGCTTCGAACTCGCTGACGAATTGCCGGCCGGCATCGTCGATCCGTACGTGGACATCGTCGGCGGCGGCGAGGTGAGGGCGCGCGCCATCGTCGACCTCGACCTCGTGCGGCAGGCCAGGCCCCGTGGCTGGCTCGATCCGATGGCCTACCTCGGCGGTCGCGTCCCGGTCACGGCATCGGGCCGCGTCGTGGCACGCCAGGGAGAAGCGCGGTTCGAGTTCGGGTCGGCCACCGTGGCGGGCCTGGGCGTGCCGAAGCTGGTGCTGGACGAGCTGGTCGCCTTCTACACCCGCTCGCAGGCGAACCCGCGGGGCCTGAGCCTCGACGCGCCCTTCGCCCTTCCCGTGCGCATCGCCGAGATCGCGGTGGAGCCCGGCCGCGCCGTCGTCCTCCAGCGGTGAAGGCCCCGTCGCCGGCCGCCGGCCGCGCCCCCCTCACCCTCGATGCACCCGTCACCAGCCTGCGTGGGGTCGGCGATCGTCGCGCCCGCGAGCTGGCGCGGGCCGACGTCGTCACGGTGGGCGATCTGCTGCTGAGGCTCCCGTTCCGGTACGAGGACCGGTCGAGTCTGCGGCCGATCGCCGCGCTCGCGGCCGGCGCCACCGCCAGCGTCACCGGCACCATCGCGCGCTGCGGCCTGCGGCCCACGCGGCGGCCGGGTCTCTCGATCTTCGAGGCGCTGCTGCGCGACGGGACCGGCCTGCTGCCGGTGGTCTGGTTCAACCAGCGGTTCCTCCGCGACGTGTTCGCGGTGGGCCGGCGCGTGGTGCTGTACGGGCCGGTCGAGTCGCGCGGACTGTCCGGCCTGCAGATGACGAACCCTTACTACGAGTTCGTCGACGAGGGCGCCGCCCTCGCGCCGGGCGTGCACGTCGGGCGCATCGTCCCGGTCTACGAGCGGCTGGGCGTGTTGACGCCGAAGCTGCAGCGGTCGCTCGTGCACGATGCCCTCGCCCAGGTCGACCACGGCGACGAGCCGCTGCCGGCCGAGGTGCTCCAGCGCGTGGCGCTGCCCGGGCGGGCCGAGGCGCTGCGCGAGGTGCACTTCCCGCCGGACGGCAGCGACGTCGCCGCGCTGAACCGACGGCAGGCGCCGGCGCAGCGACGCCTGATCTTCGAGGAGTTCTTCGCCTTCCAGGTGGGCATCGCGTGGCGCCGCCGCCAGGACGAGGCGCTGCGCAAGCCGTTTCCCGTCACGGTGACCGACGCGACGCGCGCGCTGGCGCGGCGCGTGCTGCCCTTCGCGTTGACGCCGGGCCAGAAGCAGGCGCTCGGGGAAATCGTGACGGCCATGCAGCGGCCGCGCCCGATGAACCGCCTCCTGCAGGGCGACGTGGGCTCGGGCAAGACCATCGTGGCGCTGCTGGCGGCGCTGGTCGCGCTCGACAACGGCCTGCAGGCCGCGCTGATGGCGCCCACCGGCATCCTCGCCGAGCAGCACGGGCGCACGGTCTCGGACTGGCTGGCGCCCACCCGCTACGGCGTGCGCCTGCTGACGGCGGCGACGCCGGCCGCCGAACGCCGGGCCATCCAGGCGGAACTGCGCGCGGGCGCGCCGCTGCTCGTGGTCGGCACGCACGCGCTCGTCGAGGATCCGATCGCCTTCTCGCGGCTCGGCTTCGTCGTCGTCGACGAGCAGCACCGCTTCGGCGTCCTGCAGCGCGCGACGCTGCGCGAGAAGGGCCTGATGCCCGACGTCCTGGTGATGACCGCCACGCCCATCCCGCGGACGCTGGCGATGACCGTCTACGGCGACCTCGACGTGTCGATCATCGGTGACCGCCCGCCGGGCCGGACGCCGGTCCGGACCATCGCCAGGCCGGAGGAGCGGCGCGAGGACGTCTACGCGCTCGTGCGCGCCGAACTCGACGCCGGACACCAGGCCTACGTGGTCTACCCGCTGGTGGAGGAGAGCGGCAAGATCGACGTGCGCGCGGCCACGCAGATGGCCGACCACCTGGCGGCCGAGGTGTTCCCGCACCATCGCGTCGGCCTGCTGCACGGACGCATGCCGCAGGAGGCGAAGGATCGGGTGATGCGCGCCTTCGGCGCGGGCGACCTCCGGGTGCTGGTTTCGACGACGGTGATCGAGGTGGGGGTGGATGTGCCCAATGCGACGGTGATGGTCGTGGAGCATGCCGAGCGCTTTGGCCTCGCGCAGCTGCACCAGCTTCGCGGCCGCGTCGGACGCGGCACCTCGCCCGCCTCCTGCATCCTGATGTTCCAGTCGCCGCTCACCGGCGAGGCGCGCGCGCGGCTGACGGCGCTCGCGGACTCCGACGACGGGTTCGCCATCGCGGAGAAGGACCTCGAGCTGCGGGGGCCGGGCGACGTGTTCGGCACGCGCCAGTCGGGGATGCCGCACCTGCGGGTGGGCGATCCGATCCGGGACCGCGTCTTGATGGAGCTGGCGCGCGACGAGGCGCGACGGTGGGTGGAGGGGCGTGACGCCCGCGACCCGCGGCTGGTGCGATTCGTCGATGGATGGTCGGGCCGGTTCGGGCTGGGCGGGGTGGCGTAGGTGGCGCTGCGCGTGATCGCGGGACGCCACAAGGGGCGGCGGCTCGCCTCGCCCTCGTGGACCGGCCTGAGGCCCACCAGTGACCGGCTGCGCGAGACGCTGTTCGACATCCTCGGGGCGCGGGTGGCCGGTGCGCGCCTGCTCGACGCCTGCGCCGGCACCGGCGCCGTCGGCATCGAGGCGCTCAGCCGCGGCGCCGCGCACGTCACCTTCGTGGAAGACGACCGCCGGGCAGTGGCGCTGATCGAGCGCAACCTGCGCGGCTGCGGCATCGACGCTGGCTATACTGTGCTGGCGCGGCGCTGGCCGTTGACGGCGATCGACGGCGGGCCGTTCGACCTCGCCTGGCTCGACCCGCCGTACGGGACCGCCGACCTCGGGCCGGCGCTCGACGCGGCGTGCGCCAGCACGTCACCCTCGGGCCTGGTGGTGCTCGAGCTCGCCTCGCGCCGCGACCAACCGGTGCCGGTCGCGCCGTGGCGTCTGGCGCGGGTGGTGCGGGCCGGCGACAGCGCGCTGTGCTTCTACGCGCACGACCCGGCAGCCGCCAGCCCGGAGCCCCGATCATGACCGACGGCCAGCATCCGACGATCGCCCTCTTCCCGGGATCCTTCGACCCGATCACCAACGGGCACCTCGACATCATCTCGCGCGGTGCGCGCCTCTTCGACCAGGTGGTGGTGGCCATCCTCGTCAACATCGAGAAGTCGCCGCTGTTCACCGTGCCCGAGCGGGTGGCCCTGCTGCGCGAGGTGCTGGCGGAGCTGCCCAACGTCAGCGTCGATACCTTCGACGGCCTGCTGGTGGACTACGCCCGGCGGCGCCGGGCGACGGCGGTCGTGCGCGGCCTGCGCGCGATCTCCGACTTCGAGTACGAGATGCAGATGGCGCTGATGAACCGCCGCCTGTCCCCTGAGCTCGAGACCGTGTTCATGATGCCGGCCGAGGCCTACTCCTACGTCAGCTCACGGCTGGTGAAGGAGGTGTTCGCGCTCGGCGGCTCGATTGCCGGCCTGGTGCCTCCAGCCGTCGAGGCGCGCCTGCGCGGGAGGCCGCGCGCATGAGCCGCCTCTCCCCGCGCCTGTCGCAGGTGGGCCCCTCGCCGGCGCTCCGCGTGGTGGCCGCGGCCGACGCGCTGCGCCGCGCCGGCGCCGACGTGGTGGACCTGAGCGTGGGCGAGCCCGACTTCGCCACGCCCGATCACGTGGTCGCCGCGGCGCACGCCGCCATCGACGCCGGCTTCACGAAGTACACGGCCAACGCCGGCCTGCGCGAGCTGCGCGCGGCCGTCGTGGCGCACTACGCCGCCCTCTACGGGATCGAGGTGAGCGAGCCGGAGACGCTGATCACCGCCGGCGGCAAGCAGGCGCTCTACAACGCGATGGTCGCGCTCTTCGGACCGGGCGACGACGTCGTCCTCCACAGCCCCGGCTGGCCGACCATTCCCGAGCAGGTGCGGCTCGCCGGCGCGAGGCCGGTCGTCGTGCGCACGCACGCCGACGAGCACTTCGCGCTGCGGGCCGACGCCCTGGTGGCGGCCATCACGCCGCGCACCCGCGGGATCGTCATCAACTCGCCCTGCAATCCCACCGGCGCGGTGATGCGCGAAGACGAACTGGCCGCGCTCGCCGGCGAGGCCGCCGCACGCGGCATCTGGATCGTGCTCGATCTCTGCTACGAGCAGATCGTCTTCGACCACCGGCCGCATGCCCTGCCGCGCGTGCTCGTCGAACGCCTGCGCGATCGCGCGGTGCTCGCCGGATCGACGTCGAAGTCGTACGCGATGACCGGGTGGCGGTGTGGCTGGGCCATAGGGCCCGCCGACCTGATGGCCGCCTGCAACGCCGTCCAGAGTCATTCCACGTCGAACGTGTCGTCGATCGCGCAGCACGCGGCGCTGGCGGCGCTCACCGGCCCCCAGGACTGCGTGCGGCGGATGCGCGAGGCGTACCGGGAGCGGCGCGATCTCGCCCTCGCCGCCATCGCACGCGACACGCGGCTGCGCTGCACGGTGCCCGATGGCGCGTTCTACCTGTTTGTCGACGTCGGCGGCCTGCTCTCGCCCGACGGCGTGCGCACCTCGGCCCAGCTCGCGCAGGCGCTGCTCGACGAGCAGCACGTGGCGGTGCTGGCCGGGGAGGCCTTCGACGCGCCGGGGTTCCTGCGCATCTCGCTGGCGAGCGCGCCCGCGCGCATCGAGGAGGGCATCGCCCGGCTCCGGCGGCTGATCGCCGCCATGGCCGCCGACGGGCGCCTGCCGGAGGCGGGGCGGTGACCTCACCCGGGGTGATCGACCAGTTGCGGGCGATCGTCGGCGACGCGCACGTGCGCACCGATGCCGCCGCGCTCGAGCAGGCGAGCGTCGACGGGCTGAAGAAGCTCGCGCACCTGCCGGACGCGGTGGTGACGCCCGCCACGACGGCCGAGGTCGCCGCCGTGCTCCGCGCCTGTGACGCGGCCCGCGTGCCGGTGGTACCGCGCGGCGCCGGCACGGGCTACTCCGGCGGCGCCATCCCGGCCGCCGGCGGCATCGTCGTCTCGATGGCCCGCTTCGACCGCATCCTCGAGATCGACGAGGCGAACCTGCTGGCGGTGGTCGAGCCCAACGTGGTGACCGGCGTGCTGCAGGCCGCCGTCGAGGCCCGCGGTCTGTTCTACCCGCCCGATCCGGCCAGCCTGGACACGTGCGCGATCGGCGGCAACCTCGCCGAGTGCGCCGGCGGCCCGCGCGCGTTCAAGTACGGCACCACCCGGCGCTACGTGCTCGGCCTGGAGGCCGTCCTGCCCACCGGCGAGGTGATTGTCACCGGCGGCAAGACCGTGAAGCGCGTCGTCGGCTACGACCTCACGCAGCTGATCGTCGGTTCGGAGGGCACCCTCGCGGTGATCACGCGGGCGACGCTGCGGCTGATGGC
Source organism: Vicinamibacteraceae bacterium (assembly GCA_039812685.1). Classification (GTDB taxonomy): domain Bacteria; phylum Acidobacteriota; class Vicinamibacteria; order Vicinamibacterales; family JAFNAJ01; genus JBDIBB01. Next base: position 3,491 of record JBDIBB010000084.1, on the reverse strand, counting down.
GAAGCCGGCGGCGCACCTCACGCTGCGGGTCGCGTTCCCCGAGATCGCGGCGGCGGCCGGGGCGGTCACCCGGCTCGTGCACGAGCGCGTGATCCCGGCGGCCCTCGAGTTGATTGACGCGGAGAGCCTGGCGGCGGTGGCGCGCCACGTCGGCGACCACGCGCTGGCCCCGCCCGCGACGCAGGCGCTGCTGCTGATCGACCTCGACGGCGAGGCCGGGGCGCTCGACGATGAGGCCGATCGCGTGGAGCGCGCGTGCCGCGCCTTCGGCGCCACGGCGCTGGATCGCGCCGCCGACGGGCCGCGGCGCGACCAGTTGTGGCGCGTGCGCCGCGAGCTCTCGCCGGCGCTGAAGCAGATCGCCACCTGCAAGCTGAACAACGACGTCGTCGTCCCGCGCGCCCGCATTCCCGAGCTGTTCGAGGCGATTGCGAGGCTGCGCGCGGAGTCGGGGCTGCCCATCCCCGCGTTCGGGCATGCCGGTGACGGCAACATCCACGTGAACATCCTCGTGCCCGATCCGTCGGATGCCGCCGCGCTGGCGCGTGCCCACGCCGCCGAGCGCGCGCTGTTCGCGGCGGTGCGCGCCCTGGAGGGCAGCCTGAGCGGCGAGCACGGCATCGGGCTCACCAAGCGCCCGTTTCTCGGCATGGAGCTCGACGACGTCGAGATCGCGCTGATGCGGCGCGTCAAGCAGGCGTTCGACCCGCACGGCATCCTGAACCCCGGAAAGATCTTCCCGTGAGCCCCGGACCCCGGGCTCAGCGATTGCTCACCAGCCACACCGTCTCGAGGTCCTTTTCGGGGTCGGGTCTGATTATCGAGCGCGCGCGCACGCCTGCCGGGTTGAAGTAGAGGACACGCTCCAGCCGTCGTGGCACCACGCCGTGCGCGTCGGCCAGCGCCTGGAGGTCGTCCTCGCTGCTGACGGCCAGCACGCGGTCGGGCCGCGCGAGGAAGTCGCGCAGATCCTCGAGCGTCGTGAGATCGACCTGCCTGACGCCGGTGTAGAACACCAGGTTGCGGACGAAGACGTGATAGGTCCCTGACGCGGTCGCCCCGGGCCAGTGCGTGCGGAACGCGCTCGCGATCTTCTGGACCGGTTCGATGCCCTCGGCCGAGTAGATCGAGTAGTGCAGCGACACGAACGTGGCAATGGACGCCGCCGCCAGGCCCAGGGGCAGCCACGCCGGCCGCCTGGCCCCGGCCAGCACCAGCAGCCCGGCGCCGGCTGCCAGGATGACGCCGGTGGCGATGGTGCCCGTGGACGGGTCGAGCGCGAACAGCAGCGGCTTGGCGCGGTGGAGCAGGACGCCGAGCACGAGGAGCACGGCCGCGGCCGCCGCCGTGCAGGCGGCCAGCGCCGGCTGCCGGCCGGCGGGACCGGCCGCCGCCAGGCGCCGCTGGATGGTGCGCGCCAGCAGCACGGCCAGCGGCGGCAGAATCGGCAGCACGTACCGTGGCTGCTTGCCGATCGAGAGCGAGTAGAAGGCGAAGGGGACCGCCGCCCACGCCAGCAGCCACCACTGCTCGCGGGCCAGCGATCGCGAGCGCCTGATCACGCGCCAGGCCGCGCCGAGCCACGGCACCATGAACGGTGACCATGGCAGCAGCCCGCCGGCGACGATCGGGACGTAGAACCCGATCGAGCGCGGCTCGTTGTAGCGGCCGGTGGCGAAGCGGTCGAGGTTCTCGCCGACGAAGAAGTGCTGCAGGTAGCCCACGCCGTGCTCGCGAGCCATGGCGAGGTACCAGGGTGCGGCCACGGCCGCGAACGCGGCGGCGGCCAGCGCCAGGTCACCCGTCTTCCAGGGCCAGCGCGGTGTCGCCGGTCCCGGCGGCAGCGCGAGCACGACCGCCGTCACCAGGGCTGGCAGCACGGCGCCGACCGGGCCCTTGGTGAGCACGGCCAGGGCTGCGGCCACTGCCGCCAGCAGCAGCCAGCCCCGGGCGCTCTGGCGCCGCTGGCGGCCGGCGGCGGCGGCTTCGAGCGCGGCCCACGTCGAGAGGGTGATGAAGAAGGTGAGCGGCAAATCGGGCAGCGCCATGCGCCCGATGACGTAGTAGCCGAAGTTGGTGGCGGCAATCAGCCCCGCCAGCAGGCCCACCTCCGGGCCCATCCATCGCCGGGCCGCCCACCAGGTGAGGAGCACCAGCCCGAGGCCCGACAGCGCCGACGGCAGTCGCGCCGCGGCCTCGGTGATGCCGAAGGCCCGGTAGGCGGTGGCCGCGAGCCAGTAGTAGAGGACCGGCTTCTGGAAGCGATGTTCGTAGTTGTAGTGCGGCGTGAGCCAGTCACCGGACTCGACCATCTCGCGCGCCGCCTCGGCGTAGAACGCCTCGTCGGAGTCGCCGATGGCCCCGCGGCCGAGGCCAACGAAGAACGTCAGCGCGGCGGCCGCGAGCAGGATGAGCGCGTGTCGCGACACGAACACGGGATTGTACACGACCGCCGTTGGCGAGCCGGCGGCAGAAGCTCGTGCCAGGCCCGGCGCCTCCGCGGTTCCCGGCGCCCAGGGCCTCTGCCTCGGGCCACGCACCGGCTCGCGGCGCGGGTTCGCGTGTTCGCGCCGTTTGACAGCGTCCCGGCGCGCTCCTATACTCGGCTCGGTCCTCGCCCCGCGGTGACGCCACGCGCCGCACTCCCAGCGATCCCTTCAGTTCTTCCGGTTCGAAGCCGTCAGCCATGGCCAGGTACACGAAGCGTTCGCTGCGATCCACCGAGCCTGCCGACGAGACGGCTGGCGGCGCCGCGGCACCGGCCGTCGGGGCGGTCGCCGAGCCGCAGGAGCCCGGCGCCGCGCCGCGCCCGAGGGGCATCAGCATTGCCGAACTGAAGGAGATGGGCATCCAGCGGCTCACGCAGGTGGCCAAGGATCTCAACCTTCAGAACATCGGCGGCCTCCGCACGCAGGAGTTGATCTTCCAGATCCTCAAGGCCCAGGCCGAGCAGAGCGGGTTCATCTTCTCGGAAGGCGTGCTCGAGGTGCTGCCCGACGGCTTCGGCTTCCTGCGCGCGCCCGACTACAACTACCTCGCGGGCCCTGACGACGTCTACGTCTCGCCCAGCCAGATCAGGCGATTCGACCTGCACACGGGCGACACCGTCTCGGGCCAGATCCGGCCGCCCAAGGACGGCGAGCGCTACTTCGCGCTCATCAAGGTGGAGGCGGTCAACTTCGAACCGCCGGAGAAGGCGCGCGACAAGCTCTTCTTCGAGAACCTCACGCCCCTCTACCCGCAGGAGCGGTTCCGCCTGGAGACCGCCGCCGACAACCTCTCGGCCCGCGTCATGGACCTGATGACGCCGATCGGCAAGGGCCAGCGCGGCCTCATCGTCGCGCCGCCGCGCACCGGCAAGACGATGCTCCTGCAGAGCATCGCGCAGTCGGTGGCGCAGAACCATCCCGAGACCTACCTCATCGTGCTGCTCATCGACGAGCGGCCCGAGGAGGTCACCGACATGCAGCGCTCGGTGAAGGGCGAGGTGG
>JBDIBB010000083.1:0-17291 GCA_039812685.1 Vicinamibacteraceae bacterium | reverse complement strand
GCCCCGGGCCAGCGGGCGGCGCGCCCGGCAGGCCGCCGGCCGGCGGGGCGGCGCACGGGCTGCCCGGCGCAGCCGGGATGAGCTTCCGTTTCGGCCTGCCGATCGTGCCAGCTTAGCACGCAGCGGATATCGCGGGCAGGGCCGGGCGCCGGGCTCCGGGGTGCCTCAGCGTGCGGGGGCGCGCTCACCGCCGGCGTAACGCCTGCGGATGGTCGGAATCAGGTACTGTTCGAACGCGCGCGTGAAGTCGTAGGCCGGCGCGAATCCCCAGTCGCGCCGTGCGGCGCTGTCGTCCACGTCCTCGGGCCACGAGTCGACGATGCCCTGCCGCTTCGCGTCCACCTTCCAGTCGATTCGCGCGTCGGGGAACGCCCGCAGGACGACGTCGCGGATCTCGGCCGCCGAGGGATTGAACACCCCGACGTTGTAGGCGGTGCGCGTGAGCGCGGCGGCGGGGGCCGTCGCGAGCTTCACCAGGGCTTCCACCGCGTCGGGCATCGCCATGAAGGGAATGCGCGTGTCCGGCCGCACGAAGCACGCGTACGGCAGGCCGCGGGCCGCCGCGTGAATCATCTCGGGCGCGTAGTCGCTGGTGCCGCCCGAGGGGACCGTCACCGCCGAGATGAGCCCGGGGAAGCGCACCGACCGGAAATCGACCCTGCCCGAGAGCCGCTCGGCGGCCAATTGCTTGTAGTGCCGGGCGTAATAGGTGCCCAGTTGCTCGCAGTAGAGCTTGTTGCACCCGTACATGGTGGTCGGGTGGGCCCACTCGTCTTCCTTGACGCGGCCGGCGCGCCGGCGCGTCGCGAGATCCGGCAGGCCGTAGGCGGCAATCGACGACGGGTAGACGAAGGTGACCGGGCGGCCGTGCGACTCGCCTTCGCGCTGCGCGAACTCCAGCAGTTGCAGCGTGCCCTCGACGTTCACCTGGTGAGCGGTCGTCGGCGTGAACTCCGATCGCGTGGAGAGCAGTGCGGCGAGGTGGAACACGAGGTCGATCTCGAACTCGGCCAGGATGCGCTCGAGCAGTGCCGTGTCGAGAATCGACCCGACGTACTCCCGGTGCACCTTCGGGCGCACCTCGGGCTCGAGCGCCTGGAGATCGATGGTGAGGACCGGCGTGTCGCCGGCCGCCGCCAGCCGCTCGATGAGCCCATGGCCGATCTCTCCGCCCGCGCCCGTGATCAGCACACCCGAACGACGCATGTCGGTCTCCGCGTGATGGCGAGGCGCCGGGTCAATGGCCCAGCGCGGCGAACTCGGACTCCAGCCGCGTCACCAGCGTGTCGCACTGCTGCACCACGGCCAGCACCGTGGCGGGATCGCCCAGGTCCACGCCCGCGCGCCGCAGCAGCGTCATCGGGTGATCGCTGCCGCCGGATCTCAGCAGATCGAGGTAGCGCTGCAGGGCCCCGGCGCGGCGGTCGGCAGGACCGCCGGTGAGATCCTTCACCAGCTTCGCGGTCGACGCGAAGCAGGTGGCGTATTGATAGACGTAGTAGGGCGAGTTGAAGAAGTGCGGGATGCGCGCCCAGGTGCAGCGCAGCAGATCGTCGTATTCGATCGCGTCGGCGTGGTAGGCCTTCTCCAGCCCGAGGTAGAGCTCGCCGAGCACGTCAGCCGTGATCGGCTCGCCCGCTTCCACCAGCTTGTGCGCCTGCCATTCGAAGTCGGCGAACATCACCTGCCGGTAGAAGGTGCCGACGATGCTGTCGATCGCGTGCTGCAGCAGCACGATCCGCTCGCGCGGATCGCTGGTGCGCGCCAGCAGGTAGTCGAGCAGCAGCGCCTCGCTCAGCGTGGAGGGCACCTCGGCCACGAAGATCGTGTAGCTCGAATAGACGAACGGCTGGGTCTCGTGCGAGTAGAGCGTGTGCATCGAGTGGCCCATCTCGTGGGCCAGCGTGAACACCGCGTCGAGCGTGCCGTTCCAGTTCAGCAGCATGTAGGGGTGCACGCCATAGACCGGCGCCGAGTAGGCCCCGCTGCGCTTGCCCGGGTTCTCGTAGACGTCGATCCACCGGCCCGCGAACCCGCGCCGCATCCGCTCCACGTAATCGCTGCCGAGCGGTGCCATCGCCTCGGTCACCCATTCCAGCACCTCGTCGTACTCGTAGCGCCGGTCGACATCCACCACGGGAATCGAGCCGTCGTAGGCGTGGTAGCGATCGAGGCCGAGGGCGCGCTTGCGGAACCGCTCGTACCGCCGCAGCGGCCCGGTGTGCGCGCGGGTGGTGTCCACGAGCGTCTCCACCACGGCCGTGGGGATGTCGTTGCCGAACAGCGCCGCCGCCAGGGTGGTCTGGTGGTGCCGCGCCCTGGCGGCGAAGAGATCGCGCTGCAGGATGCCGTTGTAGAGCGCGGCATAGGTGTTGACGCTGGCCGCGAACGTCTCGTGCAGGGCCGCGAACGCCGCCGCGCGATCGGCCTGCACGCGGTTCGTGGCCAGGATGGCCCGATACTGGCCGTAGGTGACCTTGACGGTCTCGCCGGTCGACAGACGGATGTCGGGCCAGCGGACATCGGCCGTCGACAGGGCTTCGTAGGCGTCGTGTGGTGAGGACTCGAAGCGCCTGGCCAGCGCCATCAGCCGCTCGCCGTCCTCGTCGAGCACGTGCGCCTGCTGGCGGTACAGGTCTTCGATCGCGAAGCGGTAGACGCCGAGTTCGGGGTGTTCGGTCATCCACCCGCGCACCGTCTCGATCGGCACCCGCAGCAGCTCGGGATTGAACCACGACGTGGCCTGCGACCACCGGGCCAGCAACACCTGCACCTGCTGCCTGCGTGCGTTGACGTCGTTGGCGCGCTGATCTTCGTCGTAGCTGAGCGCGGCGTAGTAGTAGACCCGATACGCGAGCTGCCCCAGATCGTCGGACGCACGCAGGGCCGCCATCAGCCGCTGGGGCCCGCGTGCGAGCGTCCCCTGCATCGCCGGGAACCGGTCGATGCCGGCCTCGAGATCCCGGCAGCCGGCTTCCCACTCCGCCCACGAGGGGAAGATGTCGGACAGGTTCCACTTGCAGGCGTCGGCGACCTCGTGGCGTTCGCGGGTGACGAGGCTCGAGGGCGCATCGGGCGCAGACATCGGGTGCGGACACGCGGGAGCGGCGGCGCCGGGCATGGACATACCCGGCCATTCTACTCTCAGCCTCGTGGCGTGACCGGTGCGGCCCGGGGCCCGGTCGCCTTCCCCGCCGGCCAGGGCGGCAGCGGCGTCAGGACTGGCGTCGCGGGTCGAGGTGGCCGCGGTCGGCGTCGCCCATCTCGACGCCCGCGGGGAAGTAGTCGCGCCAGCGGGCGCCCACGCGCGCCGCGACGTCCGGTGCGCACGACACCTCGGCGGGATACCACGGCTTCATCCGCGCATCGATGGCGATGGGCGCGCTGAACGCCAGGTGATTGCGCACCACGTCGACGCGCGAGGCGTGCAGGTCGGCGGCGGGCTCGAACCGCGTGAAGGTGGTCCAGAGGAAGTTCATCGTGCTGGCTGCGGCCAGCCGGGGATCGTCGCTCACCACCACGAGCGGCCAGTCGGCGAACGCGGGGTGCCGCGCGAAGCGTGCGGCCGCCTCACGCTCGGTGGCATAGGGCGGCGCACCCACCACCAGGCACCCCGGGCAGAAGACGAACACCTCGCCGGCGCCGGCCGGCAGTTCGGCGGCGCGGAACTCGACGGGCAGTTCCCGCACCGGCTCGCCCAGGCCCAGCCAGACGCCCTTGGACCCCTCGTTGACGGCGGGCCCCGTGTAGTCGAGCGTGTCCATCGACACGTTGGCGAACACGAACAGATCGGTCTCCGGACGCGTCCGCGCCAGCACGTGCGCGAGCGTGGCCCTGAAGTCGCGCAGGTCGATCCGCGCGTCGGTGACCAGCAGGAACTTCGTCAGCGCGAGCTGCCCTTCGCCGAGGATCCGGAAGGCTGCGGCCATCGCCTCCCGGCCGTACCGCTCCCTGACCACCGCCCCGGCCAGCGAGTGGTAGCCGGCTTCGCCGTACGACCACAGGCTGAGGACCGAGGGCATCACGAGGGGGAACAGCGGGGAGAGCAGATCCTGCAGCAGGTCGCCAATGAAGAAGTCCTCCTGCCGGGGCTTGCCGACGACGGTCGCCGGATAGATGGCGTCGTGGCGGTGCGCCATGCGCGCGACGTCGAACACGGGGTAATCGTGGCGCAGCGAGTAGTAGCCGTAGTGGTCGCCGAAGGGCCCTTCTGGCCGGCGCACGCCTGGCGCGACGGTTCCCATCAGGGCGAATTCGGCGCTGGCCACCAGCGGATGCGGCCAGTCGTCGATGCGTGCCAGCGGCAGGCGCCGGCCCGCGATGAGCGAGGCCAGCATCAGTTCGGGGACGTTCTCGGGCAGCGGCGCGATCGCCGACAGGATGAGCGCGGGCGGTCCTCCGAGCAGGACCGTGACGGGCAGGGCCTGGCCGCGCGCCTCGGCCGCCTGGTAGTGAAACCCGCCCCCCTTGCCGATCTGCCAGTGCATTCCGGTCGTGCGCGGCCCGAACACCTGCAGGCGGTACATGCCGAGGTTGTGGCCTTCGCGTTCGGGATGCTGCGTGTAGACCAGCGGCAGGGTGAGAAAGGGTCCCCCATCCTCGGGCCAGAGCGTCAGCACGGGCAGCCTGCGGAGATCGGGGTCGCTCACGACGGTCTCGGTGACGGGACCGCGACCGACCCGGCGCATGCCGATGCGGAGCAGGTCGCCGATGAGGCCGCGCTCGTGCCAGAGCCTGGCGGGCGTCGGCGGGAGCAGGGTCTCGGCGGCGCCCACGAGCCGCTCGACCAGACGATGGGGACGCCGGCCGAAGGCCAGCTCGGCGCGGCGTGAGGTCCCGAAGAGATTGGTGACCAGCGGGAACCCGGCGCCGCGCACGTTGGTGAAGAGCAGCGCCGGTCCGCCGGCCGCAATCACGCGCCGATGAATCTCGGCCACCTCCTGGTCGGCCTCCACGGCGGCATCGACGACAACGAGATCGCGATCGCGCGCGAGGCGATCGACGAAGCTGCGGAGGTCGGGAAACCCGGCGTCGCTCATGGGTTCGCGGTGGCGCTCGGACGGAAGGATGGAACGCCGGGCGTCGCTCCGTCCCCCGGCGCCCGCGACAGCGGCGGCCCGGACAATCCTGTGAGCCCGCGGGCATCGCCAGCCGCACGTCGAATCCCTCAGGGGAGTCGACGGGAGGTCGAGGATACCCCGGAAACGGGCAGCGGGTCTCGACTCGCCCTGCGGCGCCGGCGCGCGACGCCGCCTGCCGCGGATCTCGCCCGGCGCCCTCACCCCGGGCATCCGGGCGCCCGTCACGCGTGCGATAGAATGCGGTCGATGCACACGTCGGAAGCGATCACGAGGGACGTCAGCGTCCGTGTCAGTGTCCGCTACTCGCCAGAGCACTCCGCACCCCAGCTCAACCGCTGGTTCTTTCTCTACACCATCGAGATCGCGAACCTCGGGCACGAGACGGTCCGGCTCGAGTCGCGCCACTGGGTCATCATCGATGCCACGGGGCACACCGAGGAAGTGCGCGGGCAGGGCGTCGTCGGCGAGCAGCCGACGCTCGCGCCGGGCGAGCGCTTCGAGTACACGTCGGGGTGTCCGCTCGCGGTGCCCTTCGGGACGATGCACGGCAGTTACCAGATGGTGACGGGCGCGGGGGAACGGTTCGACGCCCGGATCGCGCCGTTCACGCTCCAGGGCCCCTACACCGTCCACTGACCGCGGCGGGACTGGCGCCGGTCCGGACCGATGCAGGCCGGACGGACACGTTGACCCGGCCGCCGCGGGCCTCGTAGCATCGGGCGCATGGCCCGTCACACCGGATCATGGCACCCCGGCGCCGCACTCCTCGTCGCGATGGTCTCCGGCGGCTGGCTCCTGCACGCCGGAGGCCCTGTCGGCCAGGTGCCGGCCGTCGCGGCCGACTCGGCCTTCGACCACTTCTTCACCGGCCGCACGATGCGCGTCGACTACTTCCACACCGGCAAGGCCGATGCGCGGATCGTGACGCTGGATCGCGTGGTGGACGATGGGCCCTGGCCCGGCAGTCGGACTTCCCTGCTCGATGACACGAACCTCGGCGGCTTCAGGGCGGAGATCGTGGATCTCGCCACCAACGCGGTGATCTACTCACGGGGCTTCGGCGCGATCTACGGGGAATGGGAGACGACGCCCGAGGCCAGGGCCGAGTGGCGCACGTTTCACGACTCCCTGCGGTTCCCCTGGCCAAAGGCGCCGGTGCAGGTCGTGATCAAGCGGCGGCAATCCGACCAGACCTTTCGGGAGATCTGGTCGGTGGCGATCGACCCCGAGTCGCGGTTCGTGAACCGCGCGCCGCCGGTGCCGCAGGGCACGCTGACGACCATCGCGGATCACGGCGCCGTCGATCGACACGTCGATCTGCTGTTCGTGGCCGAAGGCTACACCGCCTCGCAGGGCGCCGAGGCGGTGGCCGATGCGCGCCGGCTGGTCGCGGCGCTCTTCCGGGAGGAACCCTACCGGTCGCGGGAAGACGACTTCAACGTGCGCCTGCTGCACGTCCCGTCGGCTGCCGCAGGGGTGCATCGTCCGCAGGCGGCCTCGCCGCGGCGCACGCCGGTGTCGGCCGAGTACAACATCTTCGATTCGGAACGCTACCTGCTCACGCTCGACAACCGCGCCCTGCGCGACATCGCGTCCTCGGCGCCTTACGATGCCCTGGTCCTGCTGGTCAACGAGGTCCAGTACGGCGGCGGGGGCGTCTTCAACTCGCACGCGGCGGTGGCCGCCCGCAACGAGTTCGCCGACTATCTGTTCGTCCATGAGTTCTCGCATCACTTCGCCGCGCTGGCCGACGAGTACTACACCAGCGACGTCGCCTACGAAACGGGCCTCACCGGCCGCCCCGAGCCCTGGGAGCCCAACATCACGGCCCTGGGACACGTGGCCGCGCTGAAGTGGCGCGACCTGGTGGAGGCGGCGACGCCGCTGCCGACCCCCTGGGACAAGGAGGCATTCGACGCGCGGACCGCCGAGTACCAGGCCCGCCGGAGGGCCCTTCGTGCGCGCAACGCCCCGGAAGCCGAACTCTCGGCCCTGTTCCGTGAGCAGCAGGCGTGGGAGCAGGCGTTCTTCGCGCGGCTGCCCTTCGCGGGGAAGGTGGGCGCCTACGAGGGCGCGGGGTACGAGACCAGGGGCCTCTATCGCCCGGAGCAGGACTGCGTCATGTTCTCACGCAATCCCGTCGGGTTCTGCCGCGTGTGCCGTCGCGCGATCGGCCGCGTCATCAACCTGCACGTCACCTGACGGCACGGCCCGCTCTCCCTCGCCCCACGCGGCTGCCGGCCGGCGGCGCGCCGCGCGAACCCTTCACGACAGCAGTCGCAGTCCCGTCACCAGCGACCAGAGAATGGCGCCCAGCGTGGCGGCAAGGCAGCCAATCGCCACGATCATGTGGTCGCCGCGCTCGGGGTGCAGGGGATCCAGATAGCGCGCCGTGTAGTAGCCGCCGGCGAAGCCGCCGAGATGGGCGTAATTGTCGACGCCCGGCATGATGAACCCGAAGAGGCCGAGCATGAGCGCGTAGCCAAGCGCCTGGCTGTGGACCACGGAACTGCCCGACCGGCGCCCGTAGTAGACCAGGGCGCCCAGCAGCCCGAAGATGGGGGCTGAGGCGCCCACCGTGAGCCCGGCGCCGCGCAGTTGAGGCAACGGCAGGAACCACAGGTACTGCCCGGCCAGCGAGCTCAGCGCGAACCCGACAACGCCGGCCACGGTGTAGACGATGACGAGACGCGCCGGGCCATAGAGTTCGGCGACCGCCGGACCCAGTTGCCGTACCCACAGCATGTTGAACAGGATGTGCAGCAGCCCTCCGTGCAGCCACCCCGCGCTGAGCACGCTCCACCAGCGATCGAACTGGAAGACCGGCACGGCGCCGCTGGCGCCGAGCACGAACAGGCTCTGCGCGCTGGGCGCGAGGAACGAGAAGAGCCCGCGTCCGCCGATGTTCGGCCACGACAGCAGCAGGCTGATGACGTAGAGCCCGCCGCAGACGGCCACGATCATCGGGACGAAGCCGAAATCGTTGCCGAGGTGGCGCAGCAGCGGTGCGAAGCCCCACATGCCGGGGTTGCGCCGCCCGCAGGTGAGACACTGGGCATCGTTGACGCCGACCAGCGATCCGCAGGAAGGACAGACCACGGCGCCGCTGCGCTGGCGTTTGAACATCGTCGACTCGCTGGGAGATGTGACGGGGCCGGCCGGCGCCGCTGCGCGCCGGGCCGACCCCCGGGATGGCGTCGCGGCGCGGGGGTGCCCGCGCGGGCGCCTCAGTAGACCATCGCGCCGGTGGCCTTGATCTGGTAAGCGACGGCCGGCGGCTCCTCGTGCGGTTTCGCCGCGGCCGCCGCCATCATGGCCGCGTGGTCGTGTGGCGCCTCGACCTTGGACGCCGCCGCCTGCGCGCCCTTCTCCGTGGCCTCGTGGTGTGCGGCCTCGGCGGCGGTGTCCACCTTCTCGAACACGCCTTCGGCGCTCGCGCGCCTGCCCCTGGCGCTCACCGGGAACACGATCACCCCATCCTCCACCTTGATGCGGACCATCCGGCCCGACGCGGCGTCCTTGAGCTGCATCCAGCAGCCCATGTTCTCGCACACGGCGTCGACGACGCCATCGACGCGCACCGTCGTGCCGAGGAACCGATCGGGTGCGGTCGCCAGGTCGGCGATGGGCGTGGCGGTGGTCAGGCTCACCCCGGCGCCGTACCTGGTGCCCTTCTCCTCGGCCGTCACGATGGCGGCCGCCAGCGCCACGGCCGTCAGGCCGATGAACCACGTTCGCATGGAATCCTTCTCCTGTTGACAGTCCTGTCGCCGCCGGCCAGCCAGCCCGGCCGCAGCCCGACGATTGTTTGGCGGGTGCCGTGCGAAGTCAACCCGACAGGCCCGCGTGCCCGCGGGCGGCCATCCGGTGCGGCAGGAGTGCCGCGCGATGCCGTTGCGCCACAGTCGGACTGCCGGAAATCCGGCACCACGGCCGAGACGGGCGACGCGAATCGCGGAATTGCGCGAAAAATGAGGTCCGACCCCTTGAGCACGAAGGTTGCTCCCGTCTAGACTCCGGACCGGCCGTTCAGGTCACCGCGGTCCCGGCCCCCACTGGCCGTTCTTCCTGTCGAGAAACCACACATGAGTCGCCACTGGATCACCGTCGACGGCAACGAAGCGACCGCGTCTGTCGCGCACCGCAGCAACGAGGTCATCGCGATTTACCCGATCACCCCCTCCTCGAACATGGGGGAGTTCGCCGACGAATGGTCGGCCAAGGGGCAGAAGAACGTCTGGGGCGTGGTGCCCGAGGTCACTGAGATGCAGTCGGAGGCCGGCGCCATCGGCGCGGTTCACGGTGCGCTGCAGGCGGGGGCGCTGTCCACGACGTTCACGGCGAGCCAGGGCTTGCTGCTGATGATCCCGAGCCTCTACAAGATTGCGGGCGAACTCACGTCGTTCTGCATGCACGTGGCGGCCCGGACCGTGGCCACCCACGCGCTGTCGATTTTCGGCGATCACTCCGACGTGATGGCCGTGCGGCAGACCGGTGCGGCCCTGCTCGCGGCCGGATCGGTGCAGGAAGCCCACGACTTCGCGCTGATCGGCCAGGCGGCCACGCTGCGGTCGCGGGTTCCGCTGATCCATTTCTTCGACGGCTTCCGCACGAGCCACGAGGTGGCGAAGATCGCGGAGCTCAGCGACGACGACATCCGGTTCCTGCTCACCGACGATCTGGTGGCGGCGCACCGGAAGCGGGCGCTCACGCCCGACAGCCCGGTGGTGCGCGGCACGGCGCAGAATCCGGACGCGTTCTTCCAGGCGCGGGAAGCCTGCAACGGCTTCTACACGGCCTGCCCGGGCATCGTCCAGGAGACGATGAACGCCTTCGCGCAGCGGACGGGACGCCAGTACCGGCTGTTCGACTACTACGGTGCTCCCGACGCGGAGCACGTGATCGTGATCATGGGGTCTGGCGGCGAGACGGCTGTCGAGACCGTCGACTGGATGAACGCGCACGGGGCCCGGGTGGGCGTGCTGCGCGTCCGGCTCTACCGGCCGTTCTCCGCGTCGGATTTCGTGGCGGCGCTGCCTGCGACCGTGCGGGGCATCTCGGTGCTGGATCGGACGAAGGAGCCCGGCGCCATCGGCGAGCCGCTCTACCAGGACGTGGTGACGACGCTGGCCGAGGCGAGGGCCGAGGGACGCTCGCCGTTTGCGGCCGATCCGGTGGTCGTCGGCGGGCGCTACGGCCTGTCGTCCAAGGAGTTCACGCCGGCGATGATCAAGGGCGTGTACGACGACCTCAGGCAGGCGTCGCCGCGTCGCCACTTCACGATCGGCATCATGGACGACGTGACGCACCTGTCGCTCGACTACGACACGCAGCTCGACATCGAGCCCGACGAGGTGAAGCGGGCGGTGTTCTTCGGCCTGGGCGCCGACGGCACCGTGGGCGCCAACAAGAACTCGATCAAGATCATCGGCGAGGAGACCGACAACTTCGCCCAGGGCTACTTCGTGTACGACTCGAAGAAGTCGGGCGCCATCACGATCTCCCACCTGCGGTTCGGCCCGCGCCCGATCCACTCGGCCTACCTGGTGAAGCGGGCCAACTTCGTCGGCTGCCACCAGTTCATGTTCCTCGAGAAGTACGACGTGCTGGAGTACGCCGCGCCGGGGGCGGTGTTCCTGCTCAACAGCCCGTTCGGGCCGGATCGGGTCTGGGACGAGCTGCCGCGCGAGGTGCAGCAGCACATCGTCGAGAAGCAGTTGAAGTTCTACGTGATCGACGCCTACGACGTGGCCAGGGCCACCGGCATGGGCGGGCGGATCAACACGATCATGCAGACCTGCTTCTTCGCCATTTCCGGCGTGCTGCCGCGCGAGGAGGCCATCGGGCACATCAAGCACGCGATCGAGAAGACCTACGGCAAGCGCGGCGCGGAGGTGGTGCAGAAGAACTTCGCGGCCGTCGACGAGACCATCGCGCACCTCTACGAGGTGCCGGTGCCCGGGCAGGTCACCTCGACGCGGCTGATGCCGCCCATCGTCTCGGACCGGGCGCCCGACTTCGTCAAGCGCGTGACGGCGCTGATGATGGTGAACAAGGGCGATCTGCTCCCGGTGAGCGCGTTCCCGATCGACGGGACCTGGCCGACCGGCACGGCGCGGTGGGAGAAGCGGAACATCGCGCTCGAAATCCCCGAGTGGGACGAGAAGATCTGCATCCAGTGCAACAAGTGCGCGATGGTCTGCCCGCACGCGGCCATCCGCGTCAAGGTCTACCCGGCCGAGGGCCTGGTGGGTGCGCCCGACGCCTTCAAGGCGATGGACTTCAAGGGTAACGAGTTCAAGGGCTCGAAGTACACCGTCCAGGTCGCGCCCGAGGACTGCACCGGCTGCAGGCTCTGCGTCGAGGTCTGCCCGGCCAAGGACAAGAGCAACCCGCGCCACAAGTCGCTCGACATGGTTCCGCAGGCGCCGCTGCGCGACCAGGAGCGGGTCAACTTCGCGTTCTTCCTCGATCTCCCGGAAGCCGATCGCGCCGCGGTGAAGCTCGACGTCAAGGGCACGCAGTTCCTGCAGCCGCTCTTCGAGTACTCCGGCGCCTGCTCGGGGTGCGGCGAGACGCCCTACATCAAGCTGATGACGCAGCTGTTCGGCGACCGGCTGCTCATCGCCAACGCGACCGGCTGCTCGTCGATCTACGGCGGCAACCTCCCGACGACGCCCTACACGGTGAACCCGGACGGTCGCGGGCCGGCGTGGGCGAACTCGCTGTTCGAGGACAACGCGGAGTTCGGCCTCGGCTTCCGGCTGTCGGTGGATGCGCACCACCAGCTTGCGCGTACGCTGGTGAAGTCGATGGGCAGCGCGCTCGACGGCGGGCTGGTCGAGGCGATCCTCGACGCGAACCAGCGCACCGAGGCCGACATCCTGGCGCAGCGCGAGCGCGTGGCGGCCCTGAAGCAGGCGCTCGCCCGGCTGAACACGCCCGACGCCGCGCGGCTGGCGCTGGTCGCCGACTACCTGGTCAAGAAGAGCGTGTGGATCGTGGGCGGCGACGGCTGGGCCTACGACATCGGCTACGGCGGCCTCGACCACGTCATGTCGATGGGGCGCGACGTCAACATCCTCGTGCTCGACACGGAGGTCTACTCCAACACCGGCGGCCAGCAGTCGAAGGCGACGCCGATGGGCGCGGCGGCGAAGTTCGCCATGGCCGGCAAGGCGCAGAACAAGAAGGACCTGGCGCTGATGGCGATGGCCTACGGCAGCGTCTACGTGGCCAACGTGGCGTTCGGGGCCAAGGACGCCCACACGGTGAAGGCGTTCCTCGAGGCCGAGGCCTATCCCGGCCCGTCGGTGATCATCGCCTACAGCCACTGCATCGCGCACGGCTACGACATGGCCTACGGGCTCGACCAGCAGAAGATCGCGGTGGAGACCGGCTACTGGCCGCTGTTCCGGTACGACCCGACCGCCGACGCGAGGCAGGAACCGCGGCTCAAGCTCGACTCGGCCGCGCCGAAGGGGGACATCGGCAAGTTCATGCGCAACGAGACGCGGTTCAGGCTCGTGGAACAGCAGAACCCGGAGCGCTTCCGGGCGCTGCTCGACCAGGCGCAGCAGAACGTGCGGAGGCGGTTCGCACTCTACGAGGAACTGGCCCGGGGCACCACGCCGGCCGAGGCCGTGAAGAAGTAGGCAGCTCCGCCCCACCCGCAGCCTGCCTGGATTCGGTGTTGTTCCGGGGCGCCCCGCAGGGCGTCCCGGTCTGGAGCCACGATGGATCTCTCGACCCGCTACCTCGGCCTCACCCTCGCCCACCCGCTGATGACCGGCGCCTCGCCGATGGTCGATCGCCTCGACCTGGTCAGGCAACTGGAGGATGCCGGCGCGTCGGCCATCACGATGCACTCGCTCTTCGAGGAGCAGATCGCGATGGAGCAGCGCGCCACCGTGCACCACATGGAGTCGCACGCGGAGTCGTTTGCCGAGGCCCTCTCCTTCTTCCCCGATCCCAGCGACTACAACCTCGGCCCCGACGAGTACCTCGAGCAGATCCGCCGCATCAAGGCGGCCGTCGATCTGCCCGTGATCGGCTCGCTCAACGGCGCGACGGGACGCGGCTGGGTCGACTACGCCCGGATGATGGAACAGGCCGGCGCCGACGCCATCGAACTCAACGTCTACTACCTCGCCACCGATCTCGACGAGACGGGGCTCACCATCGAGGAGCGCGTGGTCGCGATCTCGCGCTCGGTGAAGGACGCGGTCGGCGTGCCGGTGGCGGTGAAGCTGTCACCCTTCTTCTCCTCGATCGCCAACATCGCCAAGCGCCTGGACGAGGCGCGCATGGACGGCCTGGTGCTGTTCAACCGCTTCTACCAGCCGGACATCGACGTCGAGGCCCTGGAAGTGGCGCCACGCCTGCGGCTCTCCGATCCCTCGGAACTGCTGCTGCGTGTCCGCTGGCTCGCCATCCTGTCGGGTCGCGTGAAGGCCAGCCTCGCCTGTTCGGGCGGCGTGCACAGCGGGCTGGACGCGGTCAAGGCGGTGATGGCCGGCGCCTCCGGCGTGCAACTGGTCTCGACGCTGCTCCACCACGGCCCGGGCCAGCTCCGCAAGACCCGCGAGGAGATGGTCCGCTGGATGGAGGATCACGAGTACGAGTCGGTCCAGCAGATGCTGGGCAGCATGAGCCTGCTGCGCTGTCCCGATCCCGCGGCGTTCGAACGCGCCAACTACACCCGCATCCTGCAGACCTGGCGGGTGTGATCGAGGGGCCGCCGCCGGCCCCGTCAACGGCCACACACGCGAACGCCGGCGCCTTCGGACGCCGGCGTTCGTGCGTGTGGCGACCTGTCGGATCCTGACGCTCAGGCCCCGCGCGCAGGCGCCGGACCGCGCGTGCGCGTCGGCCGGCTCGTGGACAGGTCGCCGAGCAGCTCGCGAATCCGCTGCTGGGCCCGCCGCCGCACGGCCGGCGGCAGCCGCACCTGCCCTGACGCCCGGCAGACGGCAACCGCCTTGCGCAGGCTCTCGGCGAAACGGTCGCAGCACGGACAACTGGCGAGGTGCGCCTCGAGGCGCCGGCAGCGTGCCGGCGTGAGATCGCCGCCCACGTAGTCGGAAATGCTCGCCACCAGATCGCGGCACGACTGCCCGTGACGATGCGCGTGGCCGCTCATGCCGCCTCCTCGAGCTCGCGCCGCAGGAACAGGCGGGCGCGGTGCAGCCGCGTCTTCACGTTCGCTTCGGAGATCTTCAGGATCTCCGCCACTTCGCGCGTCGACAGGCCTTCCATCTCGCGCAGGAAGACCACCAGGCGGAAGGTCGGCGGCAGCGCGCGGAAGGCCCGTCTCAACCGGCTCTTCAGCCGGTTGTTCACCACCACGTCCTCCGGCGATCGGCCGCGATCCGGCGGATCGAGCGCCATCAGGCCGTCGGGCGTGGGAATCAGCTCGTCGAGCGACTGGAGGTGCGCCGGCTCGTCGACGCGCCGCCGCCGCCGCATCAGGCACACGTTGCGCACCGTCCGGTAGAGCCATGGCCGGAAGGCCTCGGGCTCCCGGATGCGCGTCGCGTGGCGATAGGTCTTGAGCAGGGCCTCTTGCATGACGTCCTCGGCCTCGTCCACGTGACCGCATACGTGCACGCTGAAGCGATAGGCCACTTCCTGCGCACGCATCAGGAGCGTCTCCATGGCGGCGCGATCGCCGCCGGCGGCGGCGCGGACCAGCACGGCGTAGTCGCGGCCGGCCGACGCTCGATCGGCCTCGCCAGCCTGGGTCCGTAGATGCGGCTTTCCCGTCTTCGTGACAGCGGAAGTCGAGGGCGTGGTGCTCACGGGCCTAGATTCTATCCTCCGGAGGGGACCTCGCGGCCTTCCGCGCCTGGCGACGGGCCGGCGGTGCTGCGCCGGCGCGTCCGGTGGACGAGGGCGAAGACGGGGCTGTGACCTTTCGGGCGGCGCGGCATCTTTCGGCGGGTGATGTCCGTCATGTCGAGAGCACTTCTGGTGACCGCGGCGCTGGCCGCGGCCCTTCCGGCCCGGGCGCAGGATGCGCTGTCGCTCGGCGAGGCGATCGCCCGTGCCCTGGCCAGCCATCCGTCGATTGCAGCCGTCGAGGCCTCACGCGAGGAGGCGGAGGCGCGGGTCGTGCAGGCCCGTTCGGGCTGGCTGCCCCGCGTCGACGTCGCCGAAGCCTGGCAGCGCGGCAACCAGCCCGTCTACGCCTTCGGCACGCTGCTGACGCAGCGCAGGTTCACGGAGGCGCACTTCGCGATCGACGCGCTCAACCGGCCGGATCCGCTGACCAACCATCGTTTCTCCGTGAGCGTGCAGCAGCCGATCTTCGACGGCCTGTTCACGGCGGCGGCGGTGCGTGGCGCGCGGGCCGGCGTGCAGGCCGCCGTCGAACAGACGGCGCTCGCCTCGCACGAACTCGCGCTGGGCGTCACGGCCGCCTTCGGCCAGGCCATCCGCGCCCAGGCCGAGGGCGCGGCGGCGATCGCGGCGGTGACCGCCGCCGGAGAGGATCTGAAGCGGGTGCAGGCCCGGCGCGACGCCGGACTGGCCACCGAGGCCGACGTGCTGGCCGTGCAGGTGCACCTCGCCGAGACGCGGGCGCGCCAGACCTATGCCTCGGGTCAGGAACGCACCGCCCGCGCGCAGCTCAACGAGCTGATCGGCGCCCCGCTCGAGGCGAGCTACGTCCTGTCGGTCGGCCCACCGACCGATCTCTCCACCGACGACTCCGCGGCCCTGCAGCGTGAGGCCCTGTCGGCGCGGCCCGACGCGCGCCTGGCGGCCCTCCAGGTCAGGGCGGCCGAAGTCTCGCTCGCCATGACGCGCGCCGCGTGGCTGCCCCAGGCGGGGTTCCAGTCGGCGTGGGAGTTCAACGGCGGCAGCTTCGGCGAACGCGCCTCGAGCTGGATCGTCGGCGCGGAGGTGCGCTTCAACGTGTTCCGCGGGGGCGCCGACCGGGCGCGCGTGGCCGAGGCCGAAGCGGCGATTCGGCGCCAGCAACGCGAACGCGACCGGGCTGAGCAGCGCGTGCGCCTCGACGTGGTGACCGCCCTGGCGCAACTCGAGGCCGCGCGGGCCCGCGCCGCGGTGGGGCGCGAGGCGAAGGCCCAGGCGACCGAGAGCCAGCGCATCGTCCGCGACCGCTACGAAGCGGGCCTCGAGGACGTCACGTCGCTGCTGCGGGCGGCACAGGCCGTCCAGCAGGCCGACGCGCTCGACATCGCCTCCCGCATCGACGTCGTCATCGCCACGGCCAGCCTCGAGCGCGCGCTCGGGCGGTTGCCGCGGCCCACCGGCGGGCAGTGAGGCCCCGATGTCCGGCCCTCCGAACGAACCCCAGGGAACAGATTCTCCAGTGCAGCAGATGCCTACAGCCATGCTTCGCCCCTTCGCCATCACCACGTCGCTCGTCGCCGCCGTGCTCGCCTCGGCGTGCGGAGGCGGCGACAAGGCCCCTGAACGCACCGCGGCGCCCGCCGTCGAGGTACGCGTCGCCCCGGTCGAGCAACGCCAGATCCACGACGTCTTCGAGGCAGGCGGCACCGTGGCGGCACGGACCACGGCCACCGTGGCCAGCCGGCTGATGGCTCCCGTGCGCGAGGTGCGCGTGCAGCCCGGCGATCGGGTACGCGCCGGACAGGTGCTGGTCGTGCTCGACGATCGCGATCTCTCGGCCGGCGCCCGGCAGGCTTCGACGGCGCGCGAAGCGGCTGACGAAGGCGCCAATGCCGCGGCGGCGGGCCTCGAGGGCGCACGGGCGCAACTGACGCTGGCGCGCGCCTCGCACGAGCGCATCGCGGGCCTGCGGGAACGGAACTCGGCCACGGCACAGGAACTCGATCAGGCCGTGGCGGCGCTGCGGGGCGCCGAGGCACGACTGGCCGCCGCCGAAGCGCAGGTGCGCCAGGCCCGGGCGGCGCAGGCCAGCGCCGGCGCGGCGAGCGAGGCCGCCGGCGTCACCGCCTCCTTCGCCATGCTGACGGCGCCCTTCGACGGCCTCGTCACCGAGAAGTTCGTGGAGCCCGGGAACCTGGCGACCCCGGGCCAGCCGCTCGTGCGGCTCGAGGACGCGCGCGGCTACAGGCTCGACGTGCGCGTGGACGAGTCACGCGCGGGTCACGTGAAGGTGGGCGACACGATGCGCGTCATGCTCGATCGCGCCTCCGGGCCGCCCGTCGAGACCGCCGCCACCGTCAACGAGGTGTCGCGCGCCGTCGACGCCGACGC
>JBDIBB010000082.1:0-17668 GCA_039812685.1 Vicinamibacteraceae bacterium | reverse complement strand
CGTCTGGGGTGACACGCTCGTCTGGGGTGACACGCTCGTCTGGGGCGACACGCTGGTCTGGGGTGACACGCTCGTCTGGGGTGACACGCTCGTCTGGGGTGACACGCTCGTCTGGGGCGACTGAGCTGACGTCTTCCGGAGGCGCTCGAGGGGGCGGCCGATCGTGCCGCCCCCTTTCTGTTGGTGCCAGCACGTTGCAAGTCGCCACCGGCACGGCAACCGGCCCGTGCCGCATCGGGCCCGGGCGAACCTGTCGGAACCACTTGGTGTGAGGGGCGTCGTGCCCGTGGCGGCGGACCGCGCGCATCCGGGCCTGGCGGCCCGCGGTGCAAGTGGCGCGGCATTGGCCGGAGCGGGCTGGCGCCGCGGCACCTCACGGCTTCCGCAGTGCCCCTACGTACCCTTTCCTCGAGCGCACCTGGTAGTCCGGGTTCCTGGTTCGCACGCGCACGCTGTGGTACTGCCCGTCGTCGGGGTGTGGCGAGACGTAGCCCAGCAGGTACTGGTTGTTGAGTTCGTCGGCGATCCGCTGTGTCGCGGGCCCCAACTCCGAGGTGTCGCGCACGATTTCGGTGAACCCGCCGCTGTCGTCGGTGATGGCGCGCAGGGCCGCCGGATTCACGGCCGTATTGATGCGCCGGCGCTCTGGCGGATCGACGGCCACGGCGTAGACGAACGCCTCGTTGCGGCGGAGCGTGGCGCGCAGGACACGCAGATCGGCGTCACTGGCCGTATCGGCGCCGTCGGAGATCACCACGAGGGCCGCCCGCTGGTGCCGGCGGCCGGGCAGTTTGGACACGGCCTGTACGATGGCGTCGTAGATCGCCGTGCCGCCGGTCGGGATGACGCCGTCGAGCAGGCCGCGCAGTTGCGCCGGCCGCAGCGTCCACGACGCAATCATCCGCGGCCGGTGGTTGAAGACACCGATGAACGCCTCGTCCTCCGGGTTCAGCCATTCACCCAGGAACCGATCGAGGGCGGCCCGCGCATCGTCCATCCGCCGGCCGGTCATGCTGTCGCTGACGTCGAGCAGGATGCCCAGGCTGACCGGCGCGCGGTCGCTCGAGAACTGGGTGATCGCCTGCTCCTGGCTGTCGTCGTAGACCAGGAAATCGCCGGCGGTGAGGCCCGTGACGAGCCGACCGGAGGCATCGATCACCGTGGCCGTCACGCTCACGACGTCGATCCCCGTCCGGAAGCCGGGATGCGGGCGGGCGACGTCCTGGGCGAGGAGCGAGGCGGAGATCAGCACCGGGACGAGCGCGACGCGCGTGGCCGAGGGCACATGGTGAACATACCGCAGGTCGCCTGGGGTGGCGAGGGTCTCGGAACGGCCGCGAAAATCGGGCGATCCTGCGTGTTACAATCCGCGCCGGTGACCACCCTCACACCGCCACGCGCCCGGTGCCGCGACACTCACGGCTGAGGTGCCTGCGCCATCTGGTTGCGCTCACTCCTGCCGCGACCAGGCCGGGCCGCAACCAGGTCCGGGTGTAAACTGTGCAGGATCGGCCGCCCGCGTGCGGCTGCACTTATATGGAGGACACGATGCATCGCACCCTCTCCCTGAGGCGGTTGACGGCCTGCGTTGCCCTGCTCGCCGCGATCGCCCTCGGTGTGCCGGCGTTCGCGCAGTCGACGGGTATGGTGAAGGGCAAGGTGGTGGACGCCGCCAACCAGCCCGTGGAAGACGCCAAGGTCACTATCGAGTTCGCGGACGGGATGAACAGGAAGTACGAAGTCAAGTCGAACAAGAAGGGCGAGTTCATCCAGATCGGCCTGCAGCCCGGCAACTACAAGATCGTGGCGGCCAAGGAAGGCGTGGGCACGCAGGGCTTCGATGTCCGCGTGCGGCTCGGCACGCCGCTCGAAGTGAACTTCGTGCTGTCGCCGGCCGGCCCCGGCGGCGCGCCGATGTCGAAGGAAGACGTCGAGTTCCGGAAGGTCTTCCAGGAAGGCGTCACCGCGCTGAACGCCAACGACTTCGACACGGCCCTGGCGAAGTTCCAGGAGACCACGACCACGCGTGCCGACTGCTTCCAGTGCTACCTGGGCGTCGGCGAGGCCTATCGCGGCAAGAACGACTTCACCAACGCCGAGACCAACTTCCGGAAGGCCGCCGAACTCAAGCCCGACGCGCCGGAACCGTACCGCGCCCTGCGCGATATGTACAACGCGATGAAGAAGTTCGACGAGGCCGCGGCGATGGCCGAGGAGGCCAACAAGCGTGGCGGCGCCACGCCGGCCGGCGGCGGCAGCGCGGCCGATCTCTACAACCAGGCCGCCACGTTCTGGAACGCCGGGAAGTTCAACGAGGCCAAGCAGGCCCTCGACCAGGCGCTCACGCTCGACGCCAACCACGCCGACTCGCACTTCCTGATGGGCAAGGTGCTCGTCAACCAGGGCCAGCTCCCGGAGGCGCTCAACCACCTGGAGCAGTACCTGCAGTTCGCGCCCAACGGCGCCAACGCCGCCGAGGCCAAGACGCTGGTCGATGCGCTGAAGGCCACCATCAAGCAGTGAGTCCGGAGTGATCGAGGCGTCGCTCGAGACCGCGATTGCCGCGAACCTCGCGGCGGCACGGGCGCGGATCGCCGCCGCGGCGATCCGCGCGGGCCGCCCGCCCTCGGCGGTGCGGCTGATCGCGGTCTCGAAGACCTTCGGTCCCGGGCACGTCCTCGCGGCGATGGCCGCCGGGCAGCGCGATTTCGGCGAGAACCGCGTGCAGGAGGCGCTGCCGAAGATCGCAGCCTGCGCTGCCGCCTCCCCACGCTGGCACCTCATCGGACACCTGCAGTCGAACAAGGCCCGCAAGTCCGTCGGCCCCTTCGACTGCCTCCACTCCATCGACAGCCTCGACCTGCTGCGCCGGCTCGACGTCATCGCGCAGGAGCAGGCCCGCGATCTCGACGTGCTGGTGCAGGTCGATCTCGCCGGCGAGGCCACGAAGTCGGGCGCCCCGCCCGACGAGGCCCGCGCCATGCTCGACGAGGCCGCGCGGTGCCGGCGGGTGCGCGTCGGCGGGCTGATGCTCATGCCCCCGCTCTTCGACGACGTGGAGCGGGTGCGGCCGTACTTCCGCCGCCTGCGCGCGTTCCGGGACGAAGAGGCCGCCCGGGGCATCTCGCCAGCGCACCTGGCCGAGCTCTCGATGGGGATGAGCCACGACTTCGAGGTGGCCATCGAGGAAGGCGCGACGATGGTCCGGATCGGTACGGCCATCTTCGGCTCACGAACGGTGGCCGGCTGAGGCATCAAGCACCGGGCCGCCCATCCGGGGCATAACGTCCGCCGGCCTCCCGGCCGACAAGAGGGAATGTCCGGAACCGCGGCCCACGAGGGTCCGGTCCCCGGGAAACCCGGGCTACCCGGCGCCCCCCGCGGGCGGTTCCGGCGCCCGGGCCCCCGGCGGGCCACGACCGGGTATCGACGAGCCGCAGGAGTAGCAGCCATGAAAGTCTCGCCGCTCGACCTCCGTCAGATGCAGTTCGCCACCACCATGCGGGGCTACGACAAGAACGAGGTGCGGGCGCTGCTGGCCGACGCCGCCGACGACTACGAGCAGGCGCTGCGCGAGGCGGATCGCCTCAGGCAGGAGTTGAGCCACTCCGAGACGGCGCTGACCGAGCACCGCGACCGCGAGATCAACCTGCGCAACACGCTGCTCACCGCGCAGCGGCTGGCCGACCAGATCAAGGAGAACGCCGAGCAGGAGGCCAGGATGCTCGTGCGCGAAGCCGAGGGCCGTGCCGACCTGCTGCTGGAGAAGGCGCAGGTGCGCCTGGAGGAAATCGAGCGCGAGATCTCGGAGTTGAAGCTGCGGCGCCGTGATGTGGAAGCGACGCTCGAAGCGTCGATTTCGGCGCTCACCAACGCGCTCGACTACGTCCGCGCCAAGGACGAGGTGACGCGCGACGAGAAGATCCTGCTGCACCGGCCGCGCGCCGAGGCGCAGGCCGCGCGCGCGCCCGAGATCCAGCCCGCGCAGGAGGCGTGACCCCCCTCGCGGATCGCCCGGGCGGCTGCGTGCTGCGCGTTCGTGTCGTGCCGCGCGCGGGACGCACCGGCCCGGCCGGCGAGCGCGACGGCGCGTTGCTGATGCGCGTAGCGGCCGCACCGGTGGAAGGACAGGCGAACGCCGCCCTGATCGCGTGGCTCGCCAGCCGCCTCGACGTACCCAGGCGCGCCATCCGCCTGGTGGCCGGCGAACGTCATCGTGACAAGCGTTTCGAGATCGACGGCCTCCCGGCCGCCGTCGCCGCCGCGCGCCTGGCAACCTCCGTCGTCCCGCGCTGAGCGCTTCTGAGGGAGAATACCCGGGCCCCCGTCGGGTGCCTCATGCCTGCCGTTGCCGCCGACCTGATCATCAGCGACCTCGATGCCGTGGTCACCCCCGTGGGGCCGGCGCCGCTCGCCGCCGGGCACCAGGGGCGCGTCGACACGCTCCGGCGCGCGGCGATCGCCGCGCGTGACGGGCGCGTGGCCTTCGTCGGCACCGCCGCGGCGTGCCGGCGGCACGTCAGGCTGCTGCCCGACGGCCGCGTCCTGGACGGGCGCGGCTGCACGGCCATCCCCGGATTCGTCGATCCGCATACCCACGCGGTGTTCGCCGGCGATCGCCGCGACGAGTTGCATCGCCGCCTGGCCGGCGCCAGCTACGCCGAGATCGCCGCGGCCGGCGGCGGCATTCTCGGCACCGTGCGCGCGACGCGCGAGGCCGGCGAACGCCAGCTCGTCGATGCCGCGCTGCCCCGCCTCGCCGAGATGCTGCGCTGCGGGACCACCACCTGCGAGGTGAAGAGCGGCTACGGCCTCGAACTGGAGGCCGAGCTGCGGATGCTGCGCGCCATCCGGCACCTCCAGACCCGCCAGCCCGTCGAGATCGTGCCGACCTTCATGGGAGCGCACGAGGTGCCCGCCGAATGGCGTCACGATCCCGAGCACTACGTGTCGCGGGTGATCGACCAGATGATCCCGCGGGTGGCCGCCGAGGGCCTGGCCACGTGGTGCGACGTGTTCTGCGAGACCGGGGTGTTCACGCCGGCGCAGTCCGAACGGATCCTGCGCGCCGGCGCCGCGCACGGCCTGCGGCCGCGCGTGCACGCCGACGAACTCGGCCCCAGCGGCGGATCGGTGGTGGCCGCGCGTGTCGGCGCGCGCTCCGCCGATCACCTGGTGCACGTGGATCCGGAGGGCATCGCCGCGCTGGCGGCCGGGCGCGTGTGCGCGACGCTGCTGCCCATCGCGGCGTTCTACCTCAAGCTCGGCCGCTTCGCGCCCGCGCGCGCACTGATCGCCGCCGGCGTGCCGGTGGCGCTGGCCACCGACGTGAACCCCGGCGGCGGCTTCTCGCCGTCGATGCCGTTCGCCATCACGCTGGCCTGCTTCGGCATGGGCCTGACGCTCGAGGAGGCGCTGGTCGCGGCCACGATCAACGCGGCCTGGTCGATCGATCGCGACGGAATCGCCGGCAGCCTCGAGCCGGGCAAGCAGTGTGACGTGGTGCTGGTGCGCGGGGCACTCGTCGACCTGCTGCGCGTGGGCGCCGAGGCGGTGGCCGCCGTGGTCAAGCGCGGCGAGGTCGTCGTCGACCGGCCGTGATCTGCCGGCAGGCGCCGTCGCGGCGCCCTGGCCCGAAAGCTGTACTGTCGCCCGCGCGCGAACCGCGGCGCGGCACGCGACCCGAATGACCGGAGGACGCCGTGACACTGATGGATCGGACGGCACGTGATCTCGTGGACGCCTTCGCCGCGTCGACGCCGACGCCGGGTGGAGGATCGGCGGCCGCCCTGGCGGGCGCGCTGGGCGCCGGGCTGCTGCGGATGGTGGCGGGAATGACCAAGACGCGCACCGGCGCGCCCGAGGAGCGGGCGGCGCTCGACGGCACGCTCGGCGCGCTCGACGAGGCACGCGCGCGCCTGGTGGCGCTGGTCGACGAGGACACGGCCGCCTACGAGGCCGTGATGGCCACCTTCAGGCTGCCAAAGGCCACCGACGAAGAGAAGGCAGCCCGGCGCGCGGCCATCGTCGAGGCCACCCGGCGCGCGACCACCGCGCCGCTGGACATGATGCGGGCGACGGCGGCAGCCCTCGGGGCGGCCCGCCTGGTGGCCGGACATGGCAACCCGAACGCGGCGAGCGACGTGCGCGTCGGGGTGATGCTGCTGGCCGCCGCGTGCGCGGGGGCGCACGAGAACGTCACGATCAACGTCCCGGGGCTGCCCGAGGCCGAACGCCGCGGCGTGGAGGCCGAGGCGGCCGCCGTGCGGGGCGAGGCCGACCGCGCCGCGGCCGCCGCCAGCGCCGTGTCCTGACGCGGGCGCCGCGGCCGGCTACGGGAGACTGTCGTAGGCGGGCGGGGTCCCCTGCACGCGGATGCGGAAGTCGTAGGGATAGAACTTCGTCGGCAGGTACTCGAGTTGAGCCGTGTAGTCGGCCTCGATGAACGTGACGTTGCCCTGCTTGCGCACCTGGAGCTGTTCCTGGCGCAGCGGGATGTCGAACTGGCCGGCCTTGGTCAGCACCCGCGTCGTCACCTCTTCCACGCTGCGCCTGGAGGAGAACCGCGCGATCTCCTCGCAGGCGTCGCGGAACTTCACGTAGTTCCAGAACGGTGGCACCACGCGGACCCCGGCGTGCACGACGAGCACGACCAGCGCCAGCTTGATCAGCGCCCGAATGGTCCCGGCCATCGTCGTCCTCCGGCTCAGCGAATCTGGTGGAACATCCGCTCCCACCGCGTCCGGGTGAAGAAGTGGGTCACCACGCCCGTCAGCCGGCGCAGCGTGCCGCCCATGCTCTCGTCGGCGTAGTCCTCGCGTCCGGCCTCGTACGACCAGTACACGAGCAGGGCCTTTCCCTTGATATATCGTTCCGGCAGGAATCCCCAATAGCGGCTGTCGCGGGAGTTGTCGCGATTGTCGCCCATGACGAAGTAGTGCCCCTCGGGCACCACGACCGGGCCATAGGACTCGCGCAGGTCGAAGACCGTCAACTCGCCGGTGCCATCGCCGGCCGGCTGCAGGAAGTGCACGTAGGGCTCCTCGAGCGGCTGGCCGTTGATGTACACGACCTTGCGGCGCAGTTCCAGCGTCTCGCCCGGCAGCCCGATCACGCGCTTGATGAAGTCGCGCTCGGGCTCCTCGGGGTACTTGAACACGACGACGTCGCCGCGCGCGACGCGGGAGAGCGGCAGCAGCAGGCGCTCGGCCGAGGTGGCCGATGGCGCGAACACGAACTTGTTCACCAGCAGGTGGTCGCCGATGAGCAGGTTGTTCTCCATCGATCCGGTGGGGATCTTGAACGCCTGCACCACCCAGGTGCGGACGAACAGCGCGAGGATCACCGCGATGACGATCGACTCGAAGTACTCGCGCGCCGTCGACTTGCGCCAGGCGGGCGCGGCGGTCGGCGCCGGGGCGCCCTTCTTGCGGGGTTCGTTGGGCATGGCGTTGGGCCGGTCAGTCCTCGTTCACCTTCAGCACGGCGAGGAACGCCTCCTGCGGGATCTCCACGCGGCCGACGCGCTTCATCCGCTTCTTGCCTTCCTTCTGCTTCTCGAGCAGCTTCCGCTTGCGCGAGATGTCGCCGCCGTAGCACTTGGCGAGCACGTTCTTGCGGATCGCCTTCACGCTCTCGCGGGCGATGATGCGGCCGCCGACGGCCGCCTGGATCGCCACCTCGAACATCTGCCGCGGGATCAGCTCGCGCATCTTCGCGGCGAGCGCGCGCCCGCGCGCGTAGGCCATGTCGCGGTGCACGATCACCGACAGCGCGTCCACCGGCTCGCCGTTGACGAGGATGTCGAGCTTCACGAGGGGCGACTGCGCGAAGCCGCTGACGTGATAGTCGAGCGACGCGTAGCCGCGGGAGATCGTCTTCAGCCGATCGTAGAAGTCGAGCACCACCTCGTTGAACGGCAGTTCGTAGGTGATCAGCACGCGGTCCGACGTCTTGAACTCGAGCGACTTCTGCACGCCGCGCTTCTCCTGGCACAGCTGCAGGATGCCGCCCACGTGCTCGGACGGCGTCAGGATCATCGCCAGGATCAGCGGCTCCTCGATCGCCGCGATGCTGCCGGCCTCCGGCAGCTTGGCGGGGTTGTCGATCTCCAGCACCGTTCCGTCGGTGGTCGTCACCCGGTAGAGCACGCCGGGGGCGGTGGTCACCAGGTCCATGTCGAACTCGCGTTCGAGCCGCTCCTGGACGATCTCCATGTGCAGCAGGCCCAGGAACCCGCAGCGGAACCCGAAGCCGAGCGCCCCCGAGGTCTCGGGTTCGAAGACGAACGCCGAATCGTTGAGGCGCAGCTTCTCGAGCGCCTCACGCAGTTCGGGATACTGATGCCCCTCCACGGGGTAGAGCCCGGCGAACACCATCGGCTTCATCTCCGCGAAGCCGGGAAACGGCGTCGGCGTCGGCCGTGCCGTCTCGGTGACCGTGTCGCCGATTTTCGCGTCGGCCACGTTCTTGATGTTCGCGATGAGGAAGCCCACCTCGCCGACACCCAGGTCGCCGAGCGTCACCGGCTTCGGCGTGAAGCCGCCGACCTGCTCCACCTCGAAGTCCTGTCCCGCGGCCATGAACCGCACCTTCATGCCCGGCCGCAACTCGCCGTCGATGACCCGCACCAGCACGATCACGCCGCGGTACGCGTCGTACCACGAGTCGAAGATCAGCGCCTTCAGCGGCCCGTCCGGATCGCCCTTCGGCGCGGGCAGCCGGTGCACGACAGCCTCGAGGATCTCGGGCACGCCGATGCCGGCCTTCGCGCTCGCGAGGATGGCCGTGTGCGCGTCCAGGCCCACGATCTCCTCGATCTGGCGCAGGCACTCCTCGGGCTGCGCGCTCGCCAGGTCGATCTTGTTGATCACCGGGATGATCTCGAGGTTGTTGTCGACGGCGAGATAGGCGTTGGCCAGCGTCTGCGCCTCCACCCCCTGGCTGGCGTCCACCAGCAGCAGCGCGCCCTCGCAGGCGGCCAGCGACCGCGTCACCTCGTAGGAGAAGTCGACGTGGCCCGGCGTGTCGATGAGGTTCAGGATGTAGGTCCGGCCGTCGCGCGCCGCGTAGGAGAGGCGGACGGCGTGCGCCTTGATCGTGATCCCGCGCTCCCGCTCCAGGTCCATGGAGTCGAGCACCTGCGATTCCATCTCGCGCGCCTGCAGCGCCCCGGTGATCTCGAGGAACCGATCGGCCAGCGTGCTCTTGCCGTGGTCGATGTGCGCGATGATTGAGAAGTTGCGGATGAGGCGAGGGTCCATCGGGAACCCACGATTATAGTCGGCCTCGGGGCCCGGGCCTCAGGACCGCCCGATCCTCACCGCCACCACCGGCATCACGGCCGGGGGGCCCTGGCCCTCCGGTCACCGCGGTCGCGCCACGCGCGTGACGCGCGGCGTGGGCGCGCCGGCCCACTCGAACGCGTAGCTGGCGCCCATTCGCACGTGGTTCACCAGGGCTGGCCGGAACGCCGCCACGCAGGTGCCGCCGCGCTGCCGCACGCTCGGGTAGACCACGCCGAGCGAGCCCGCCTCGAGCAGCCGCGCCGCCAGCGCCTGCGACTCGACGTAACTTCCGGGCGTCAGGCACGCCGCGAACCGGCGATCGTGTCGCAGATCGTGCAGGTCGGCGCTGAAATCGGCGAGGTACTCGTCGCAGGTCACGCGGTCGTCGAACCAGCCGATTTCGGCATATTCGGCGGCCTTGTGAAAGGCGACCTCGGCCTGCGCGGTCTCCACGTCGAACGCCGCGTACCACGCCCCGCGGTCCGGGCCGTTGAACCGGCTCCCCATCGGGTGCGCGTGCGCGAACGCGGCGTTGACGACGCGGAAACCGGGCACGCCGAAGACGAGTTCCCCGGGCCCGATGCCCGGCAGCCGCCCGTTCTCGCCGAGCACCCGATCGCTGGTGGCGATGTCGAGGTCGAACAGGTCGCGCAGGTGCGGCTCGTCCTCCGCGATTTCCGCCAGCACCGACCCCGACCGGCCGTAGCCGGAGGGCACGAGCCGGCTGGTGTCGAAGCGCCGCACCAGCGACGTCGGCGGGAGGGCGCCGGTCACGCGCCGCCGCGCCGCGCGTCCAGCAGCCGGCGCACCGCCTGCATGGCCGGCAGGCCCCCGTCGATCATGAAGCCGAGCGGCGTGCGCCCCGCGAACAGGCGGTTGGTGTTGGGCAGGCCCACCCACTGGTCGGCGAGCGCCGGCCCGTAGAGCAGGTGCAACGCCTTGAAGATGCCCACGAGGAAGGAGATCCGCGTCAGCGTGTCGGTGTCGAGCGTCCGCGCCGGATCCTTCTTCCAGCGGTAGAACGGGCCGTTGGACACGCCGCCGAGCAGGGCCCGCGCGTCCTCGTCGCGCACCCCCCATCGCTGGGTGATCGAGAAGAAGGCCTTCAGCGCCGACGGGCTCAGGCGCTCGCGCGCCGGCCGCGAGGCGAGATCCACCACCGGCTCGGGCTCGTGGCGCGTGGCGGGATAGGCTGGCGGGACGGCGCGCATGCGCTCTCCTGTCAGCAACAGGATAGACTCCCGTTCGGGAGATTTCCAGCCTGCCGGCGCCTGCCACCGGCGCCGCATGTCGCTGGATTCCCGCGGGGCGGCCCGGAACCGAAGGGTCCCCGGCGCGCGCTACTTCGCGATCTCGACGTTCACCATCGGGTCGTCGCCGGCGAACTGCTGCACCATCGACAGGACGCCCGTGTAGAGGAAGCCCACCTGGAACAGGATGAGGAACGGCAGCGAGCCGTAGATCTGGTTCGACAGGGCGTAGAAGACCGTGCCGGTGAAGTAGAGGCCGAGCAGCACTTCGATGGCCGGCTGCACCAGCTGGGTCTGCTGGTACTTCTTGCCCACCCACTCGTCGCCCATGCGCTCGATGCCGTACTTCGGCGTGCGGGCGAACTCGGTCTGCCGGCCCATCAGCGCCTCGAGGACGGCCCGCGCGTTGTTGACGGCCAGCCCGATTCCGATCGACATGAGAAACGGCATGTACTTGAGGCTCGACTTCCAGCCGCCGGGGAACAACTGCTTCTGGCAGACCACGTAGAAATTGGCGACCGAGAAGGTCGCGGCGAAGAAGAACGGCACGTCGATGAGCAGCATCTCGTACCAGCCCATGTTGTACCGGACGTACATCGCCGGGAACATGAGGATCGAGAGCAGGATCATCAGCAGGTAGTTGAAGTTGGCCGTGAGGTGGAAGAACGCCTCTGCCTTCACGCGCAGCGGAAGCGGCTGGGCCAGGATGCGCGGCAGCAGCTTCAGGCACGTCTGGATGGAGCCCTTCGCCCAGCGGTGCTGCTGCGACTTGAAGGCGTTCATCTCCACCGGCACCTCGGCGGGCGACACCAGGTCCTGCAGGAAGACGAACTGCCAGCCCGCGAGCTGGGCGCGATAGCTCAGGTCGAGGTCCTCGGTGAGGGTGTCGTGCTGCCAGCCGCCGCCGGCCGCGATCGCCTGGCGCCGCCAGATGCCGGCCGTCCCGTTGAAGTTGAAGAAGCAGCCGGCACGGTTGCGGCTGCCGTGCTCGAGCACGAAGTGCCCGTCGAGCAGGATCGCCTGGATGCGCGTCAGCAGCGAGTAGTCGCGATTGATGTGGCCCCAGCGCGCCTGCACCATGCCCACGCGCGGATTGGCGAACTGCGGCAGGGTCTCCCGCAGGAAGTCGGCCGGCGGGACGAAGTCGGCGTCGAAGATGGCGACGTACTCTCCCGCGGCCACCTTCAGCCCCTCGTCGAGCGCGCCCGCCTTGAAGCCGGTGCGGTCGGTGCGGTGCAGGTACTTGATGTCGAAGCCCTGCGCGGCCCAGCGGCGCACGGCGAGCTCAGCGACGTCGGTGGTCTCGTCCGTCGAGTCGTCCAGCACCTGTATCTCCATCAGGTGCTTCGGGTAGTCGATCCGGCACACGGCCTCCACCAGTCGATCCACCACGTACATCTCGTTGTAGATCGGCAGCTGGATCGTCACCTTCGGCAGCGGATCGAGGGCCGGCAGGTTGCTGGACGGGAGGTTGTCCCGGTACCGCATGTACAGGTAGACCATGTAATAGCGGTGCCAGCCGTATACGGCGAGGATGGCCAGAATGAAGAAATAGGACGCGAGGATGGCGGTTTCGAATGGCGTCATCTGGTCAGCGCTCTGAGGGGGCGTGCGCCCAAGCGACTGAGTCTAGCGAGCGCGTCGCCAACAAGTCAATGTGACCCGGGCCGCGCCGCGTCGATCCGGCCTCGATCACCCGGCGCTTTGTCGTCGACGCGCATCGATGCCACTATGAACCCTGGCGGCCTGCGGGCCGCGCCGGCGATGCGGCCCCCGCGAGCGGCGTTCGGCTGCCGCGCCGCGAGCGTCGGCGTCATCCGGTCCGGATCTCGTGCCGCTGCCCAGTCCCCATGACCCCACACGAGCTTCGCGTCCTGCTCACCGACGTCCAGGCGGGACGCCTCGACCTCGAGGCCGCCGCGGCGCGGATCGGTTCGTCGATGCGCGATCAGCCATACGAAGACCTGGGATTCGCGCGCGTGGATCACCATCGCGCCTGGCGCCAGGGATTTCCGGAGGTGGTGTTCGGCCAGGGCAAGACGCCCGCCCACGTCGCCGACATCGCGCGCCGCATCGTCGATCGGGGGCACCCTCTGCTCGTCACGCGCGCCAGCGACGCGATGGAGGCGGCCGTCCGCGAAGCGGTGCCCGACGTCGAGTGGCACCCGGTCGCGCGCCTGATCGTGCGTCGAGACGCCGCGCCCCCGCTTCCGGACACGCACCGGATCGTCGTCGCGGCGGCCGGCACCTCGGACCTGCCGGTGGCCGAGGAGGCCGCGATCACCGCGGAGGTGATGGGCAACGCCGTCGACCGGATCTACGACGTGGGCGTCGCCGGGCTCCACCGCCTGCTGGATACGCGAGACCGGCTGGCGGCCGCCCGGGTGGTGGTCGTCGTGGCGGGCATGGAGGGCGCCCTGCCCAGCGTGGTGGGGGGCCTGGTGGCGGCGCCGGTCATCGCCGTGCCCACCAGCGTCGGCTACGGCGCCAGCTTCGGTGGGCTCGCCGCGCTGCTGGCCATGCTCAACAGCTGCGCCAGCGGAATCGCGGTCGTGAACATCGACAACGGCTTCGGTGCGGCGGCGCTGGCCAGCCGGATCACCCACGGCTGCCGGGCACCCGACCTTCGGTGAGGCCTCACGGGCCCAGCAGCCCGTGGCGAAAGTGGCGCTGCATTCGACGGGCGGGGCATCCCGGCTGGCGGCGTTGCTCCTCCTTCAAATACTGGCCGTATTCTCGGTCGTCGCGCCTGGCCAGCCGGGCGCCGCGCCCGTCTCGGTGCGACGCGGCACTTCCACCACGGACTGCCAGTCCCGGAGACCGTGGCCACCCCGGACGCCGCCCGCCGACCAGGACGGTCGGCCGCCACCCGATTCCGCCACGGGCGCGCAGGCGGCGGCGGTTCACGGCGCGCGGGTCGTGTGGTAGGATTAGTGGTTCAGCAGTGGGCGGACCAGATGTCGTCGTGGTCGCTCGGCCGCTCACCTCTCGCCCATGCATTCGCCCACGCTGAAGGCGCTCGAGTTCGACCGGATCCTCGCGGTGGTGCGCGGTCTTGCGCTCACATCGCTCGGCGAGCGCCGGCTCGCGGCCCTGACGCCGGGCACCGACGCGCGAACCGTGGCCGAGGCGCTCTCGACGACGGGCGAAGCCGTCCGGCTGCTCACCGACGCCCCGGGGATTCCCCTTCGCGCCGCCAGCGACCTCGAAGAGACCCTCGACGCGCTGACGCAGGAACGCCTGGCGCTGGAGCCGCTGCCGCTGCTCGGCCTGGCCGCCTTCCTCGAGTCGGTCGATCAGTGCGCGCACGCCATCCGCCGGCACCCCCGCGAGCGGTTCCCGATGCTGACGGCCCTGGTGGGCGGCACGGCCTCCTTCGAACGCGAGATCGCGGACGTGCGGCGCGCGATCGATCCCGCCGGCGAGGTGTTCGATCACGCCAGCCCGGCGTTGCGCGGCATCCGCGACCGGCTGCGCAAGCAGCGCGCACGCCTGCGGGGCACCCTCGAGAGCTACATCCGGTCGCGCGACACGGCCAAGTACCTGCAGGAGCAGGTGATCACCGATCGCAACGGCCGCTACGTGCTGCTGGTGCGCGCCGAGCACCGCACGTCGCTGCCGGGCATCGTGCACGGCGCCTCCTCGTCGGGCGCGAGCCTGTTCCTCGAGCCCCTCAGCACGGTCGACATCAACAACGACATCGTCGCCCTGCTGGAGCAGGAGGCCGAGGAACAGCGCCGCATCCTGCTCGCGCTGACCGACGGGTTCCGTGCGCGCGGCGCCGACCTCGCCCAGACGCTCGAGGCCGCGGCGGCGCTTGACGAGGTCCAGGCCAAGGCCCGCTTCGCGCGCCTGTGCGATGCCGCGGCGCCGGAGCTCTCGCACGACGGGCGCCTGGAACTGCTGGCGGCGCGTCACCCGCTGCTCATCCCGGCCGTGGAGGCGAGGCTGCCGAGGCCCGCCGGCCAGGAGTACGAACCGCGCGCGCAGGGACCGGTCCCGGTCGACGTGATGCTCATCCCGCCGACCTCGGTGCTCGTGATCACCGGCCCGAACACCGGCGGCAAGACCGTGGCGCTGAAGACCGCCGGGCTGCTCGCGCTGATGGCGCAGGCCGGGCTGTACGTGCCGGCCGCCGAGGGTTCGCGCCTGCCGGTCTTCCAGTCGGTGTTCGCCGACATCGGCGACGAGCAGTCGATTGCGGCCAACCTCAGCACCTTCTCGTGGCACATGAGCAACATCGTCCGCATCGAGCGGTCGCTGTCGCTGCCCGCGCTCGTGCTGCTCGACGAGGTGGGCTCTGGCACCGATCCGGTGGAGGGCGGCGCGCTCGGCATGGCCGTGATCGAGCACTTCCGCAAGCGGGGCGCGCAGGTCGTGGCCACCACGCATTACGACACGCTGAAGACGTACGCCTCGACGACGGAGGGCGTCGCGTGCGCGGCCTTCGGCTTCACGCCGGGCTTCGAGCCCACGTTCCGTCTGGTCTACGGGTCGCCGGGGACGAGCCTTGCGCTGGAGATGGCCGCCCGGCTCGGGCTGCCGGCTTCCATCATCGACACCGCGCGGTCGTATCGCAGCGCGCGAGAGACGCAGCTGGCCGAGCACCTCGCGAAGCTCAACGAGGAACAGCACGCCCTCGAACACGAGCGCCGGCTCGTGCGGCGCGAACGCCAGGCCATCGCCGAGCAGGAAGGCCGGTACCGCGTCCGCGAGGAATCGCTGCGTCAGAAGGAAGATCAGCTCAGGCAGCGGATCGAGACGCAGGTCGGCGAACGGCTGCGCGAGGCCCGTCGCGAGATCGACGATGTCGTGGAGGACGTCAAGCGCAAGGCGGCGACGCTGGCCTCGCAGGCGGCGCGGCGGGCGGCCGCCACGACGACGCCGCTGTCGACGGGCGAGACCGGCCAGTTGCGCGCGGAAGCCCGCGACGTCCTCGACTCGGTCGAAGCGCGCCTGCGGGCCCAGGCCGCGGCGGCGGCTGGCCCTGCCGCGCGCCGCGACGCGGCCGCGCCCGGTGCGACGGCCGTGGCCACCGCGCGACCGCCGGTGCCCGGCGATCGGGTCCGCGTGGGCCCGCTCGGCGTCGAAGGCGTCGTGCACGCGATCTTCGGGCGCGAGGCCGAGGTGGAGGTGCGCGGCAAGCGATTGCGCACGCCCGTTGACCAGTTGCACGTGGTCGGTGCCGGACCGGCGCCCGCGCCGGCAGCCCGCGTCCAGGTGAGGCTGGAGGCGCCGCCGCGCGAGCACGCCGCCACGGAGCTGAACGTGATCGGGTGCACGGTGGACGAAGCCGTCTCGCGCGCGGACAAGTTCCTGGACGAGGCGGTCCTGGCCGAGCTGCGGACGGTTCGCCTGATTCACGGTCACGGCACCGGGCAGCTGCGGCGCGGCCTGGCAGCCTATCTGGCGCAGCACCCGCAGGTCGCGAAGTTCAGCGCGGCTCCCCCCGACCAGGGCGGGGCGGGTGCGACGCTGGTGGAACTCAAGGAGTAGCGCCGCGCGCCACAGCGCGGTCGGAGAACGCCAACCGTCCATGCCCCTCTACCCGCAGTCGTTCATCGCGGAGCTGCGGACGCAGGCCGACATCGTGGCCGTGGTGTCCGATACGGTACCGCTGCGGCGTACGGGGGCCACCTACAAGGGGCTCTGTCCCTTCCACAGCGAGAAGACCCCCTCGTTCCAGGTGAACCGCGAGCGCGGGCTCTTCCACTGCTTCGGCTGCGGCGTGGGCGGCGACGCCATCAAGTTCGTCGAGCTGCGCGACCGCGTCGGCTTCGCCGAGGCCGTGCGCACCCTGGCGCAGCGCTTCGGCCTGACGCTTCCGGAGGTGGAGACCCGCGATCCGGCCGCCGAGGCCGAACGGGAGTCGCTGCTCCGGATGCACGAGATCGCCGCCGCCTATTTCCGCGAGATGCTGGGCGAGACGGCTGGTGCCGGCGCGCGCGAGCAGCTCACGGCGCGCGACATCGATACCGTCACCGTGGAGCGGCTGGGCCTGGGGTTCGCGCCCGCCTACCGCGAGGGCCTCAAGTCGCGGCTGACCCGGGCGGGCTTCACCCTTCCCCTCATGGTGAAGAGCGGGCTCGTGATGGAGCGCGAGCGCGGCGAGGTCGTCGACCGCTTTCGCGGCCGGCTGATGATTCCCATCAGCCGCGAATCGGGATCGGTGGTGGCCTTCGGCGGCCGGGCGATGCGGCCCGACCAGCAGCCGAAGTACCTGAACTCGCCGGAGACGCCCATCTACGTGAAGGGACGAACGCTCTACGGCCTGCACCTGAGCAGGCACGCCATCCGCAAGGCGGGCCTGGCCGTGCTGGTCGAGGGCTACTTCGACTTCGCCATGGCGCTGCAGGGGGGCGTCGAGCACGTGGTGGCCACCTGCGGGACCGCGCTCACGCTGCCCCAGGCGCAGACCCTCAGGCGCTTCACGAACCGCGTGGTGCTCAGCTTCGATCCCGACCCGGCCGGCCAGGGAGCGGCGGCGAAGTCCTCGGAGCTGCTGGTGAGCGAGGGGTTCGACGTGCGCGTGGCCATGCTTCCGGCGGGGGAGGATCCCGACACGTTCGTGCGGCGGGCAGGCGGCGATGCCTACCGGCGTCTGGTCGACGCGGCCGAGCCCTACCTCGACTACCTGCTGGATCGGGCGGTCGCGGCCCACGATCTCTCGCGCAGCGACGGCCGCCAGCAGTTCGTCCAGGAGATGCTCGCCGTGGCCGCGCGGATTCCGGAGGTCACCGCGCGCGACGCCTTCGCCGATCGGCTGGCACACCGGGCCCGGATCACCGAAGAGGTGATCAGGTCGGAGATCCGGAAGGCCGCCGTGACGCGACGCACCAGCGTGCCCGAGGCGGTCGTGGAGACCGCCGGGCGGCTCAAGCCCGCCGAACGGGACCTGCTCGTCGGCCTGCTCGTCGATCCGGCGCGCACGCTGCCGGCACTGGCCGATCTCGACGAGGCGGACACCGAGGGGTTGGCCAGCCGCGAGGTGCTGCGGATCGCCCGGGACCTGGCCGGCGAGCCGGCCGAGCTCATACCGGGATACCTCCTCGAACGTCTGAACGATCGGCAGGCGCGCGCGATGGCCGGGCTGGCAGCGCGGATCGGCGCGCCCGCTCCGGCGGCCGACTG
>JBDIBB010000081.1:0-18033 GCA_039812685.1 Vicinamibacteraceae bacterium | reverse complement strand
CGCGAGTTGATCGTCTCGCAGATCCGCCGCGTGGACGAGGCGCGCGATCGTGACGCGGGTTTCCGGGAGGAGGACTGCGTGCCCGTCTCGCCGAGACCCGCCGACGAGATGTGGGCGGAGCTGCAGTCTCGGATCGCGGGCGTCGGCCATCCCGGCGTCCGCGCGCTGCTGGCGCGCATCGTGGCCGATCACGGCGACCGGCTGCGCGTGTGGCCGGCCGCCATGCTCGTGCACCACGCCTATCGCGGCGGGCTGCTCGAGCACGTGCTGCAGGTGGCCCGTGTGGCCGACGCGCTGGGTGAGATCTACGGGGCCGACCGCGACCTGCTGCTGGCTGGCGCCGTGCTGCACGATATCGGGAAACTGCAGGAGATCGAGTACGTGCGCGCGCCGGGCTACACGCTGGAGGGATCGCTGGTGGGCCACATCCCGCTCGGCCTGATGATGGTGCGTGAGGCGGCGGCCGGGCTGCCGTCGCTCGACGCCCGGACGCGGACGGAAATCGAGCACCTCGTCGCCTCCCATCATGGCGCGCTGGAATTCGGATCGCCGGTGGTTCCGATGTCGGTCGAGGCCCTGGTGCTGGCGGCCGCCGACGACCTCGACGCGAAGCTGCACCAGGTTCGGCGCGCCATCGCCGACGACGATGGCGACGGCGAGTTCACGGCGTACCAGAAGCGGCTGGGCCGATCGTGGCTCAAGCCCGCGCGCTGATCGGCCGGCGGGCCCGCGCGGTGAGAGCGGCGCCGCCGGCAGCGGCTACGCGCCGGGGGCCGGCGCGTTCTCGCCGCGCGCGCCGAGGGCGAACGTCATCGTGCCGTCGACAGCCACCTCACCGTTCACGCGTGCGACGCCGCGCAGCGTGCCCATGCGGCTGCGCATGCGTCCGGGCAGCGCCTCGATTTCGACGACGTCGCCGGCGTGCGCGGGCCGCTTGTAGCGCACCCGGTCGATGCGCATGAAGTAAATCAGCTTGTCGCGGTTCTCGGGCTTGGCCAGGATGAGGATCGCGCCCACCTGGGCGATGGCCTCGGTGAGGATCGTGAACGGCAGGACGGCGGCTTCCCCCGGAGGATGCGAGAGGTGGCGCTCGTTGCGCGACACCATCTTCAGGCCGACGATGCGCTTGTCGGGCTCGAAGCTGACGATGCGATCCACCAGCAGGAACGGGTAGCGATGCGGAAGGATGCGCTCGATGGCGGCGTGATCGATGGGGACCGTAAGGATATCGGACATTCCGGGCCTGGGGCGTGTCGGTCAGGTCTTGGGATCTCGGGCCGGTCAGTAGCCCACGGTTCGGCCATCCATCCTCGGATCGGAGGCGCCGTAGCGCATGCCTGTCTTCGGATCGACGTAAATGGCGTGCACGTCGCCCATTTCCCCCTGCGCCACGACCTTGTGGCCCATCGCCTCGAGGTTGCGGATCACATCGAGTGGAAATCCGCGGCGCTCGATGCGAATCTCGTCCGGCAGCCACTGGTGATGGAAGCGCGGCGCGTCGACGGCTTCCTGCACGTCCATGCCGAAGTCGATCACGTTGAGGATCACCTGCAGCACGGTGGTGATGATCCTCGATCCGCCCGGCGATCCGACGATCAGCAGTGGTCTGTCGTTGCTGACGACGATGGTCGGCGTCATCGAGCTCAGCATCCGCTTGCCTGGCGCCACCTCGTTGGCCTTGCCGCCGGTGACGCCGAACATGTTCGGCACGCCGGGCTTGGCGCTGAAGTCGTCCATTTCGTTGTTGAGCAGGAAGCCCGCGCCGGTCACCATCTGCCCGTTGCCGTAGCCGCCGTTGATGGTGGTCGTGGTGGAGACGGCCATGCCGTCGGCGTCGATGGCCGAATAGTGGGTGGTCTGGTCCGATTCGAAGGCGGCCGGCTGCCCCGGCTTCACCTGGCTCGACGGGGTGGCGCGTTCCGGGTCGATCGAGGCCCGGAGCTGCGCGGCGTATTTCTTCGAGGTGAGGCCTGCGATGGGCACCTGGAAGAATGCCGGATCGCCGAGCCACTCGGAGCGGTCCGCGTAGGCGCGCCGCGTGGTCTCGGCGACCAGGTGGATGGTCTTCGACGAGTTGTGGCCGTACTCGCCGAGCGGCCACGCCTCGAGTATGTTCAGGGTCTCGATCAGGGCGATGCCGCCGGAGCTGACCGGCGGCATCGAGACGATCTCGTATCCGCGGTAGGTGCCGGTCACCGGCGTGCGCTCCACGGGCTGGTATGCCTCGAGATCGGCGTTGGAGATCAGTCCGCCGGTGCGTTTCATCTCCGCGACGATGGCGTCGGCGACCGGGCCGCGGTAGAAGCCGTCGGTGCCACGGGCGGCGATCGCGCGCAGCGTAACGGCCAGCTCCGGCTGCACCAGCCGGTCGCCGGGCTGCCAGAAGGCCCCGTCCTTCAGCAGCACGCGGCGCGACTCGGGGAAGCGATCCAGCAGTTTGGCTGCGCTGCGCAGCGATCGCGCCAGCGCGTCGCTCACCACGAAGCCGTCGGCGGCCAGTGTGACAGCCGGCGTGACGAGATCGGCCCACGGCAGCTTGCCGTACTTGCGGTGCGCGAGCGCGAGGCCGGCGACCGACCCGGGCACGCCCGCGGCGAGCGGCCCGACGAGGCTGCGTTCGGCGACAACGTTGCCCGCGGCGTCGAGGAACATGTCACGGCTGGCCGCGGCCGGTGCGCTCTCCCGGTAATCGATCGACGTGGCCCGGCCGTCCGGCAGGCGAATCACCATCAGGCCCCCGCCGCCGAGGTTGCCGGCCGAGGGATGCGTGACCGCGAGGGCGAAGCCCACCGCCACCGCCGCGTCCACGGCGTTGCCACCCCGGCGGAGCACGTCGACACCGATGCGGGTGGCGTGTTCCTCGGTGCTGCCCACCATGCCGTGTTCGGCGCGGACCGGCGCGCGGGAGGCGCCCTGCGGTCCGGCTGGCAGCGCCACGACGAGGGCAACGAGCGCGGCCGCCACGGCCAGACGCGCGCGGGAGACCGGAAGCCAGGCAGGAGTGGACATCGAGATCCTCGGGCCGAACGGGGGCGCTGCCGCCGCGGAGGGCGGATGCGGCAGAAGCCGCCAGTATAATTCCGATTCCGCCCGCACCGCCGGCAGGGTCCGGGCAGCCCTCGAAGATGAACCCAGACTCCGCCCCGGCGCGTCCCACCGACCAGCAGAAGCTGGCCACCCTGTTCGACCTCGGCCGCCAGGTGACGTCGGTGCTCGATCTGGACACGCTGCTGGCGCGCATTCCGGAGCTGGTGCGGCGTCTGCTGCGGTTCGAGGCGCTGGCGGTCTTCCTGCTCGACGACCGGCGTGGCGAGCTTCGCATCGCCTACAGCGTGGGCTACCCCGAGGGCGCCGGCGACCGGGTGCGGCTGCGCGTGGGACAGGGCCTGGTCGGGACGGCCGTCGTCGTCGGCCATCCCATCGTGCGCGGCGACGTCGAGGCCGACGACACCTACGTCGAGGTGGTGCCGGGCATGCACTCCACGATCGTCGTGCCGCTCAACTACAAGGGGCGGGCGATCGGAGCGCTGAACATCCTCAGCGCCGCCCGCCACCAGTACGACCCGCAGGACGTCGCGATCGTGACGCAGTTCGGGGTGCACCTGGCGGTGGCGCTCGCCAACGCCGCGTCGTTCGATCGGGAGCGCCGCGACGCCGACACCTTCGAGGCGCTGGCCGAGATCGGCCGCGACCTGTCGTCGATCCTGGATCTCGATCTGCTGCTCGAGCGCGTCGGCCACCTGGCCAAGCGCGTGATCGACTACCGCACCCTCGGCATCATGCTGCTGGAGCCGAGGACCGGCGAACTGGTGACGCGCGTCGCCCTGCGGTTCGGCGTCCGCGTGGACGACATGCCTCGCGTCAAGCTCGGCGAGGGCATCGTGGGCCAGGCCG
Source organism: Vicinamibacteraceae bacterium (assembly GCA_039812685.1). Taxonomy (GTDB): domain Bacteria; phylum Acidobacteriota; class Vicinamibacteria; order Vicinamibacterales; family JAFNAJ01; genus JBDIBB01. Next base: position 14,139 of record JBDIBB010000081.1, on the reverse strand, counting down.
CGCTGCAGCGGCAGCCGGTGCTCGTGCCCGACGTGCGCGAGGATCCGCGATACATCAAGGTCGTCGACGACGTGCGCACGGTGCTCGCCGTGCCGATGCTGGTGAAGGATCGCTGCATCGGCGTCATCGACCTGGAGAGCCCCGAGGTGGCGGCCTTCGATCGCCGCCACGCCCACATCCTCACGATGCTGGCGAGCCAGGTGGCCGTGGCCGTCGAGAACGCACGGCTCTACGCGACGGTGAGCGCCAACGAGGCGCGGCTCGAGAAGGAAGTGCGCTTCGCGCAACGCATCCAGCGCGCGCTGCTGCCGGTCGGTCTGCCGAAGCGGATGCGCGGCATCGACGTGGCGGCACGTCTCACGCAGGCCCGCGAACTCGGCGGCGACTTCTACGACTTCCTGTCGCCGGAAGCCCACTCGCTCGTGATGGCCATCGGCGACGTGTCGGGCAAGGGCGTGCCGGCCGCGCTCTACGGGACGTTCGCCGGCGAACTGGTACGTTCGCGCACCTTCCGGCGGCTCTATACGCGCGAACGCACCGCGCCGGCCGACGTGCTCGCGTCGATCAACACCATCCTGCACGAGCGCCAGCTCGAGCCCTACTTCTGCGCGTTGTGCTATCTCGCCTTCGACCTGAAGCGCCGCGTGGTGACGATCGCCAACTCAGGGCTGCCCTATCCGCTGCGCATCACCCGGGGAGCCTGCGAGGTGATCGACCTGCCGGGCGTCCCGCTCGGCATCTTCGACCGGACCGTGTACGAGGAGCGGACGTTCCAGTTGCTGGAAGGCGATGTCTACGTGGCGTGCAGCGACGGCGTGCTCGAGGCGGCCACCGAGGACGGCGAGGAGTTCGGTCGGCAGCGGCTGATCGAAGTGCTCAGCCGTGTCGCGCACCAGCCGGCCGTCACCATCGTCGACGCCATCTACGACGCGGTCGTGCGGCACGCGGGCGGCGTCCGCGGCGACGACATCACGGCCGTTGCCGTCAGGATCACCGCGTAACGACCCAACGAAAAAGTGCCGGCCGCTGCCACACGCAGCGACCGGCGAAGAGGAGGGGGGGCCGCACGCGGACCGCCTGCGAACTGACGGGACACGACGATGCCAGCGCCTGCCTGTTGTCAACGCATCCCGTTGATCCGGCGCGACCCGACGATATCCCCAATCAAAGGACATGCCGATCCGCGACGCGACGAAATCTCCGGAAAACACCAGGTGACCTGACGGCGGCCCCGCGCATCACCCCGCCAGCGTCCTCCGGACAGGACTGCCGGATCACCAGATCCGGGGACGTCGTGCCTGGCGGCCCTCTCGCCGGTCGCGCGCCATGCGGCGCCGCGTCATTGTGCGGGGCCGCGCCGGCTTCCCGGGCCCGTCGCCTTCGAGCGGGCGTCGAGGCGCCTGCGCTTCAGTAGATCTTCAGGTAGCGCTCCAGTTCCCAGGCGCTCACCTGCTTCTGGTAGCCGAACCACTCCTCGCGCTTGGCGGCGAGGAAGTGCTGGAAGATGTGCTCGCCCAGCGTGTCGCGCATGACCTCGTCGCGCTCCAGCGCATCGAGCGCGTCGCTCAGGGTGGCCGGCAGCTCGTCGATCCGCAGGTGGCGCCGCTCCCGGTGGCTCATCGTGAAGATGTTCTTGTTCACGGGCGGGCCCGGATCGATCCGCTGCTGGAGGCCGTCGAGCCCGGCGCGCAGCATCACCGCGAGCGCGAGATAGGGATTGCACGACGGATCGGGCATGCGCAGTTCCACCTGCGTGGCATCCCCGCGCGAGGCGGGCACGCGCACCAGCGGGCTGCGGTTCCGCTCCGACCAGACGATGTAGGTTGGCGCCTCGTGACCCGGCACGAGCCGCTTGTAGGAATTCACGAGCGGATTCGTGATCGCGCACATGCCCCTGGCGTGGCGCAGGAGGCCGCCGATGTAGTGCAGGCACGTCTCGCTGAGCTGCCACGGCCCGCCGGCATCGAAGAAGGCGTTCGCTCCCTCGCGCAGCAGCGTCTGGTGGGTGTGCATCCCCGATCCGTTCACACCGACGATCGGCTTGGGCATGAACGTGGCGTGCAGCCCGTTCTGCTGCGCCACGTTCTTCACCACGAACCGGAACGTGCTCACGTGATCGGCCGTGCGCAGCGCCGGGTCGTGACGGAAGTCGATCTCGTGCTGGCCGGCGGCCACCTCGTGATGTGCGGCACGCACCTCGAATCCCATCTGCTCGAGCACGAGCACGATCTGCCGGCGGACGTCCTCCCCCCGATCCACCGGAGTGAGATCGAAGTAGCCGCCGGCGTCGTGCGTCTCGGTGGTGGGCTCGCCGGGACGCGCCTGGAACAGGAAGAACTCGGCTTCCGGGCCGGCGCGCAGCTCGAAGCCGCGTGCCTCGGCCAGGGCAATGGCGCGCTTCAGGGTGTGGCGCGGACACCCCTCGAACGGGCTGCCGTCGGGATTGTGAACGTCGCAGATGACGCGCGCCACCTTCTCACCCGAGGCGTGAGCCCACGGGAACACGCGGAAGGTGTCGAGGTCGGGCCGCAGGAACATGTCCGACTCCTCGATGCGCACGAAGCCTTCGATCGAGGATCCGTCGAATACGACACCGCCTTCGAGCGCCGCGGCGAACTGCGTGTCGGGGACCTCGACGTTCTTGGTGATGCCCAGGATGTCGGTGAACTGCAGGCGCAGGAACTTGACGCCGAGACGGTCGGCGAATTCGAGCAGCGCCGCGCGTTTCTCCGCCTCGGCGGCGCCGGGGGCGAACGTGAGCAGGATGGGTTCGGGCACGGCACTCTCCGTGGCAGCGAGGCAGCGGCTGCCGCCGTCCCCCGGAACGATACGGGAACCGGCGCCTGTTGACCAGAGCGGGATGCCCGCGCAGCCGCGGCCGCCCTCATCCCCGTGAGCCGTCGCGCGGCAGCGGGGGCGGCCGGGATCCTGCCGCCGCGATTCCGACCTGGCGTGAGGGTGCCAGGGAGGCAACGGTCCGGCCAAACGCGGCAGCGCCCCGTCTCATACGAGGCACGCGCGCTGCCGGCGGGTGCTCCCGCGCGCCGCCCCCCTCCGGCGCCGCATGGAGGGACGCGACCGCCGGCTGGCGCACTGACAGGGAGGACTCACCGATGCCGAACCGACGCTTCCTGATGATTGCCGGAACCCTGCTGCTCTCCGTGATGGGGGCCACGGTCTGGCTCGTTCCGGCGGTCCATGGCCAGACGCCGCCCGGACCGATCCGCGCAACCGCCCTCTATGCCGCGCTCGACGCCGCGACCGCCGTGCAGGAGGCCGTGCCCGCGATGCAGGGCGCGCTCGATCTGCTCGGCGGCTACTTCGGCGTGAAGGCAGGCGTGCTGGTGACGTCGGTGGCGGCCGATTCGGCCGCGTCGCGCGCTGGTCTGAGGGCAGGCGACGTGATCACGGCCGTCGACGGCGCGCCGGTGAGCGACCCGGCGAGGCTGCGCAGGCGTCTGTGAAGGGATCAGGATGCCCGCGAGACGACGCTCGACATCGTCCGCGACAAGAAGGCGATGTCGGTGACGGTGACCTTCGACGAACCGAAGGGCAGCCCGGCCCCGGTGCCGGTGAAACGTCGCGCGTGAGCGGAGTCGCCGGCGGTCGAACGCCGGCGACGCTGGCGGGAGCGGGTGGCGATCCGCCCCTTCACGATCCTGTCAGGCCCCGTCAGCCGACCTGGCGTGAGGCCACGCCCTCGCTGGCGACCGATCGATCGGTCCCGCCGGCTGACGCCTCGGCCGTGGCGCCGAGCAAGGTGGAGATCTGCGCGGCGACGATGCGCGCCAGCGCGCGCATCGACTCGCTGGCCTCGCGCCCGTGCCGTACCTCCGCGGCAATCGCGCCGAGGCAGCCTGATGGCGCCAGAATCGGCACGACGATCGCTCCCGGTGACATCCCGTTCGTGCGGACGATCTGCATCTCGCCGTGCCGATAGGCCGCGGCGGTGGCGTTGTCGGCGTGTCGCGCGATCGCGGGCAGCCGCGCCAGGACCGCCGGCGCGTAGCCATGCGCGAGGGTCGGGCGCAGGTGTTGGCCAGTGGGATCGGCCACCCACACGATGAAGCCTGACGCGTCGAGCAGTCTCGCCGCGCGATCGAGCAGGTCCGGCAGTTCCTGCGCGTCCACGAGCCGCGCGAAATCGGTGCAGAGATCGGCAGCCGCCCGCAGCTCAGGGGCCTTCCGCCGATCGACGGGGACCGCGACCGCCGCCGAGGGGGCCTGTTCCGGCACGGCCTGCGGCGGCCCCGGCGCGGGTGCTGGAACGGGTGCCGCGTCGCGGCCGGTTCCCGTTTCATCGCCCGTCTTCGCACGGACCGGCGCCTCCGCGGCCGCCATGGCGTGCGCGGCCTCGGTCAGCGTGAGGGCTTCCGTCGCACCGGCTGCCGCCTCGGCTTCCACGCCGGCGGCCGACATCAGCAAACCGATCAGGATGACCGCGAGCGTGAACACGACGCCTGAGCCCAGCAGTTCGTACGCACGCGCGGCAGCCAGCTCGCCGTCGGCGCGCGCCAGTTCGTCGTTGCGCGCGCTCTCGATGCGCTCGCTCGCCGTGGCCAGCGACTCGGCGCCGCGACCGAGGACGGCCACCGAAGCCTGCGTCCGCAGATCGTTGTGGAGCAGCCGCGTGCTCTCCGCGCGCACCTCGTCCACCTGGTCGAGTGCGGCGGTGGCCGCGTCGAGATCGTTCAGCACGCTGCCGTCGGTCGACCGCTGCTTGAGCGAGGCCAGTTCGACCCGTGTCGCCTCGATGGCTGACACCGCCCTGGGCAGCCAGAAGCCGTCATCCTGGCCGGGCACGATGGCCGCCTGGAGAGCGGCGCGGACCTCGCCGAGCGCGCGCATCGCACGCTGGCCAGTCAGGTCGAACTCGCGCGCCGCGGAGCGGACCGCCGCGGCGTGCCGATCGCCCTGGTAGAGAGTGACGCCGACGCCGGCCGCCGCGATGAGAAACAGCGCGACCAGTGTCAAGCGAACCCCACGCCGCCTCATGAATGTCTCCATGAACTTCGCGCTATATCTTGGGACCGCGCGTGCCGCGGCTACTATAGCATGCGATACCTGAGCCGCTTGCGCTCCCGACGAGCTCTCGTCGGATTGCAATCGCGCGGCCGCGGATTCGCGCCGTGATGCCTCGCGCGCAGCGCGCGCGAGGCCGCCGTCCAACGCAGCGTCGAGGCTTGCCGGCATGCGTGTCTTCCTGATCGTGAATCCTGTCTCCGGCGGGCACCGGAGTCACCCCGGTCGATTGTCGCGTCGGGTTGACGAGGCCCGTGCGCGGCTGAGGCGGCAGGGCGTCGCGGCGGAAGCCGCGCTCACCACGCGAGCCGGGCACGCCGCCGAACTGGCCGCGGCGGCGGTGCGCGACGGGGTTGACGTGGTGGCCGCCTGGGGTGGCGACGGCACCGTGAACGAGGTGTCGGCAGCGCTGGCGGGGACCACGGCAGCGCTGGCGATCGTGCCCGCGGGATCGGGCAGCGGGCTTGCGCGCGCCCTTGGCGTGCCGTTGCGGTGGCAGCAGGCGGTGGAACTGGCGGCACGCGGTGTCACGCGCCGGATCGACCTTGGACGCATCGCGACACGCACCTTCGCCAACGTGGCCGGACTCGGACTGGACGCGCAGGTGGCCAAGGCGTTCAACCTCGCGCGTCAGGCGGCGCCGGGACGGCGTGGCCTCGGAACCTACGTCCGGATCACCGTCCGCGAGTTCTTCCGCTATCGTCCGGTGGCGTGTCGCGTGTGCGTGGGTGCGGAGCGATTCGACGTGCGTGCGCTGCTCGTCGCGCTGGCCAACTCGCCCCAGTACGGCAACGGCGCGCGCATCGCGCCCGATGCGCGACTCGATGACGGCGCGCTGGACGTGGTGGTGGTCCGGGCGCAGAGCCCGCTCGCCGACCTGCTGCGCGCCCGCCGGCTCTTCGACGGCTCGATTGCCCGCGATCGTGCGGCAGTGCTGCGCCGCGCGCCCAGCCTGTCGATCGAGGCCGATGCGCCTCTCGGCTTCCACACCGACGGGGAGCCGCATCAGGGTGGCACCAGGATCGAGGTGGAGACAATCACTTCGTCGCTGCTGGTGCGCGTGCCCCCCGGATCGGTGTCGTAGGCGATGGCGGGGAGAACGGGCCGCGACGCGCCGTTCGGGCCGGCGCGGGCGCGCGCACGCGAGATGTCACCGGTGCCTCCAGCCGATCGCAAGTCCGGCGGGCCATCCGCACTGCGAGTACACTGGCGGCGATGTCGTGCCCCGAATACGAGATCTCCGCGGAGTTCTACGACCATGTCGCGATCTACCGGTCGCGTCCCGACGTCGGGTTCTTCGTCGAGACGGCTCGGGCCGCCGGAGGGCCGGTGCTCGAGGTGGGATGCGGCACCGGGCGCGTGCTGCTGCCGTGCGCGCGCGCCGGCGTGCCGATGGTGGGGCTCGACGTCTCGCGCCCGATGCTCGACCGGCTGCGCGAGAAGCTCGCGGATGAAACCGACGCCGTCCGCGCCCGCGTCCGCATCGTCGAGGCCGACATGCGGAGCTTCGAGATCGGCGAGCGGTTCGCGTGCGCGCTGCTGCCGTTCCGCTCGTTCCAGCACATGCTGACGCCCGCCGATCAGCGTGCGGCCCTGCGTCGCGTGAAGGCGCACCTGCAGCCGGGCGGCCTGATGGTGCTCGACCTGTTCAACCCGTCGATCCCGATGCTCGGCGATCCGGCATGGGGGCGGTACCCGATTGCCGAACCCGAGTTCACGATGCCCGATGGCCGCCGCGTGACGCGCAGCTACCGCGTCGTCGGCCGCGACTACGCGAACCAGCGGCAGGAGGTGGAGTTCATCCTCGACGTGTCGCATCCAGACGGGCGGACCGAACACCACGCCGAAGGGTTCACGCTGCGCTACCTGTTCCGCTACGAGGCCGAATACCTGCTCGAGTGCGAGGGGTTTGCTGTCGAAGCCGTTTACGGCGGCTACGACCGTCTGCCGTTCGCGACGAGGTATCCCGGTGAGCTGATCCTCGTGGCGCGGGCATGAGCTCCACATCACGGCGCCACATGACGCCGGGTGGCGGCGATGGTCTCGTCAAGGGGACGCGATATCGCCTGACCCGGGTTTTCCCTGCGGTGGCCCCGGGTCAGGTGATTGAGGCGAGCCGGGATCCGGACGCGGTTGGCGCCGCCCCTACCGCACCGGCTTCAGTTCGATGACGCCGCGACGAGGGCCGGCGTCGAACATGCGCTCGAACTTGAACGGCGGCAGATCGAGGAACATCGCGTCCCACTTGAGCCGTTCGGACGTGTTCGAGGCCTCGAGCCAGTGGTGCGCCTTGCCGGGCTTCAGGTAGGCGAGCTCGGTGAGGCCCTTGAACGCCGGCGCGTCGGGCAGCCGCTCGACGATGGCTGCCCGGACGGCGGGCAGCGAGTCGCAGCCGAGTTGAACGCCGGCGGCCAGCGCGACGTCGTTCAGCACCTGCCAGTCGTCGCGCGCCTCTCCGGGCGGCACGATGGCCTTGGCCGTCGACTGAAGCTGCCCGGTGGCGTTGGTGTAGGCCGCGTGCTTCTCGGCCCACGCGCATCCCGGCAGGACGACGTCGGCGGCCGCGGTGAGCGCGGAGGCGGTCAGCGCCTGGACGATCAGCGTGGAGACGCGGCCGGCGGCCCGCGCCTCGATCAGCCACGACACGTCACCCAGCGAATCCAGCGGTCCCGGATCCAGCACGTAGACGACCATCCCCTGCGCCGAGGCGACGGCCGTCTTCAGCCCGTCGAGATCCGGCACGCGGGCGCCGGCGGGCGCCAGGCCCAGCGCCACCGCGCCGGCGAGGTTCGGCGCGTCCACCTCGGGCACCCTGAACTTGGTCGCCTCGGGCTGCGGCTTCTCGCTGCGGGTCCAGTTGACGGCGATCGCGTCGCGCGCGGCGTCGCCGAGCAGTTCCTGCGCGAGGCGGGCGGTGAGGAACATCTCCTCGTGCGAGGCGTGCGCCGACAGGAGGAACCGCAGGTTCGTTCCTGCCCCCTTCAACGCCTGGCCGGCCTCGGCCAGCGCGTCGTGCCAGGCGGCGGCCTGGGCCGGACCGGCGCCCCGCCGGAGGGCTGGCTGCGCGAGCCGCCGATCGCTCTCCACCCAGTGGTAGTTGAAGCGGCCGATGTCGCACATCCAGTAGCCGTTCACCTCGGGATTGAAGCGCGGCGTGATGCGTGCGAGCTGCGAACCGGTGGCCCACTCGAGCTTGGCCCTGATCCAGACGGTGATGCTGCAGCCCTTCTCGCAGCCGGTGCAGAGGGTGTCGACGGCGTTGGGGTTGTCCCACGGACGCGACTTGAAGCGGTAGTCGCGCGTCGTGAGCGCGCCAACCGGGCACACGTCCATCAGGTTGCCCGAGAGCAGCGAGACGACGCCTTCGTCGCGGTAGGTGGCGAGATGGCTGAAGTAGCCGCGCTGGATGATGCCGATCTGCGGGTCGCCGGCCACCTCGCGCATGAATCGGACGCAGCGCGTGCACAGGATGCAGCGGTTGCGGTTGAGCATGAGGGTGGGGCCGAAGTCGACATCGGCGCTGACACCCTCGCCGTCGAACGTGCGGCGGCGGAATTCCCAGCGGCTCCTGGTGGGCCCGTGGGTGTAGGAATAGTCCTGCAGCGGGCACTCGCCGCCCTTGTCACACACCGGACAGTCGAGCGGATGGTTGATCAGCAGGAACTCGAAGACGCCGGCCCGTGCCTGCGCGACCTCCGGCGTGTTGGTGTAGACCACCATGCCATCGGCCGCCGTCACCGAGCACGACACCTGCAGCTTGGGCATCTTCTCGATCTTCACGAGACAGACGCGGCACGAGCCCTCCACGCCGATACCAGGGTGGTAGCAGTAGTAGGGCAGCTGGATGCCCGCCTCGATGGCGGCCTGCAGGACGGTCTTCCCCTTCGGCACGGTGAGGGTGCGCCCGTCGATCGTGAAGGTGACGGTATCCATGACCGCGCAATTCTATCCCAGGACCCGCCCAGACCCGCCTCAGGACCGGCGGAACTCGGCCAGGGCGGCCCGGTCCTCGTTCACCCGCCACTCGCGCAGCGCACCGCGCAGCGGCACCGCGTGGCGGGACGTCCCGGCGCCGACCGGCACGACGTGGCGCTGTTCGGACCCGTCGGCGTAGCGCAGCAGCACGGTGACCGGCAGCTCGTAATCGGTCCCGCCGAGCTGCTCGAAGGAGAGGTGCAGCGTGGCGCCCTCGGCCGAGCCGGAGTACCGGATGACCGGCACGCCGAACTCGTGGATCCAGCGGTCGAAGAACCTGTCCAGCGTCCGGCCCGACGCGGCCTCGAAGGCCGCGCGCACGTCATCGGTGCCGGCCTTCGTGAAGCGTGACGCGCGGTAGAAGCGGCGCAGGCCGTCGAAGAACGCCTCGTCGCCGAGCAGTCCGCGCAGCATGTGGAGCACGAGCGCGCTCTTGTTGTAGACCACCGCGCGGAACACGCGGCTGTCGTCCTTCACGTGGCCGAGGCGGTAGCCGAGCGAGATGGGACCCTGTCCGCCCCAGGTCAATGCGCTGCTCCGCATCCGCGCCAGCACGCTGCGCATCACGTCGGGGCCGGCCTGCCGTTCGGCGTAGAGCAGCGCGAAGTACTGGGCGAAGCCCTCGCTGATCCACTGCTCGTGATAGCTCTTCCAGCCGACGGCCTGCCCCCAGAACTGGTGCGCCAGCTCGTGCGCCACGAAGAACTGGGGGTAGTCGTCGAAGTAGACCGGATCGTTGCGCCACGTGTAGGGGGTGGTGGGCAGCGGCTGGTGGAGCAGCGCGAAGTAGGCGGGACTGTGGCCACCCGGGACCTGGTGATCCACCAGCGCCAGCGTGAAGCTCGGATAGGGAAGATCGCCGACCAGCGAACCGTAGAACGCCAGCATCCCGGTCGCCAGCGGCAGCAGGCTCCGGCCGCGCGCCACCTGGCGGGGATTGGCGACCACCGCGATGTCGATGCCCGAGTAGAAGACGCCGCGGCCCGGCGCCGCCTCATCCTGCGAACTTCCGCTGCCGGATGCCGCGAGGCTGGCCGTCTCCGGTGTCTCGGACAGCACCACCTCGCCGCGGCCGGCCTCCGTGAACCTGCTGATCGCCCAGGAGAGATAACGCACGGGCTGGCGCGCGGCGAACTCCCACGTCCGGCGGCCGTCCGGGGCCGGCGTGACGCCCACGGGATCGCCGCTGGCCACCACTTCGAAGGCGCCCGGGACCGTGAGGCGCATCGTGCCGCGCGCGAAGTCGGTGATCGTGTTCTGCGGGTGCCAGTAGCTGCGGTTGCTGAACACCCAGCGCGGCTCGGGTGTGAGCACCGGCATGTCGGAGCCGGCAAACGAGTTCTGGCCGGCCTCCACGACCTCGCGATCGGGCGACATCGACTCGAGGCGGCCGGCGTAGCGGATGGTGAGCGTGAGGTACGCGTCGCGGGGCACGGCCGAGGGCAGGCCGACGATGACGGTGTTCTGGCCTCGGACGCGCAGCGTGAGCAGCCGGACCTGACGGTCTGCCTGCGTCGCCTGCGCCGACCGCACGACGAGCGCTTCGGCGAGCCTCAGCGTGAGCGTCGACACCGAATACGCCCGCACGCGCAGCCGCAGGCGGGCCGTGCCTTCCAGCCACTCGCGATCGGGCTGGTAGCTGGCCTGCACGTCGTAATCGGTGACGTCGTAATCGGCCAGCTGATCCTCGTCGAAGCCGCGACCGCGCACCTCGAGGCGCCGGAGCGAGGGGTAGACCGCGATGTTCCGCCGGCGCTCGCGATCGAAGAGCGAGATGTCCTCGGCCTCGTTGGCGGCGTGCGCGTAGGTCAGCAGGCCGTGCTTGCGCGTGCGCACGTCGGCGATCAGGTCACCGCGGGACGGCAGCAGCGACCAGGCATCACGACTCAGGTCGGCGAGATCGAGGCTGAAGGAATGACCCAGCTGCTGGGTGAACATCGCCGAGGCGCGCCTGAGGGCCTGGGCGTCAACCGCGCGCGCCGGTGTCAGCGCGGCGGCGCCGACGACCTCCTCGAAATCCGACGGGTTCATGCGGAGGTAGACGGCGGTGAAGGCGCTCAGCAGCGTCTCCCGCCCGCTGAAGATCCGCACCTGCATGCGCTCGGCGGCCGGCCGCGGCGTGAAGGTCATGGTGCCGTTGCCCAGCAGCACGAGCGCGGTGATGCCTTCCGGCGTCCGTGCGGCGAACGCGTCGCCGCGCGGCAGCGCCAGCTCGAAGTCCTCGGCGCGCACCCGCAGATCGCGCACGCCGAACTGGGTGGTTTCGTCCAGGCGCAGGCGGTACAACCCCTCCACTGAACTCAGCCGCTCGACATCACGCACGCGCCATGTGTCGTCGTCGTCCGCCACCCGGCGTACGTCGAGGCGGTAGGTGACGATGCGGGCGACATCGCCCGAGCGCAGGAACATCTCGACGATGATCCGGTAGGTGGGCGAAGGCCCGGTCCCCGGCAACTCGGCGACGTCACGATCGCGGAGCACCGCCTCGGGACCGCCCGAGGCGACGTCCACCCGCAGGATGTCGGCTCGTTCAGGGGTGAGGACACGATCGAGCAGCGCGTCGAGGCCGGCCTCGTCTGCCGTGTGGACGATCCGCTCGAACACCGAGATGAAGCCGGCGGCCGGCGACACGCGTGGCGCATCCTGTGCTCCGGCGGCGGCCACCAGTGGCGCCAGCGTCGCGAACAGCGCTGCGAAGACCCGGGCCGGACCGAATGGCAGGTGTGGCATGGAGGCACGCCGCCGAGCAATCAATCATAAGCCGCCCCCGCGCATGGCCCGGTGGCCCGTGCGGCAGGCGGCGTGCTGTCAGGCAGGGTTGGCGCCCGGGCGTGTCGCGGGTTCCAGTTCGGGCACGGGTGGCAGGCGCCGCAACACCACGAGCGACAGGTCGTCGGCGAACTTGTGATCCTGCGCGTGGCCGGTCACGGCGGCCATCAGTGCGGCGGCGAGGTCGGGCGCCGTGGCGTCGGGGCGCGTGGCCAGCACCTGTTCGAGTCCGGCCTCGTCGAAGGCGACGCCCGCGGGGCTCTCGGCCTCGGTGATGCCGTCGCTGTAGAGCAGCAGCGTGTCGCCGGGCGCCAGCGTCGTGTCCAGCGCCCGGTAGCGCGCGCTCTCGGTCAGCCCGAGCGCCATGTCGCCGCTCGCCAGCCGGTCGAGCGCGCCGTCGGTCCGCCGCAGCAGCGGCGGCAGGTGGCCTGCGTTCACCCACGACAGGCGGCCCGTGGCGGGATCGAAGACGCCGAAGAACAGCGTGATGAACCGCGACCGCGGCGCGTGTCGTGCGATCTGCAGGTTGAGGCGGGCCATCAGCGTGGCCGGATCGACCTCCTCGTCGAGCAGCGTCCGCATGATGGCGAGCAGCAACGCCATCAGCAGCGCGGCCGGGCTGCCCTTGCCGGCCACGTCGCCCAGGGCCACCACCACGCGGCCGTCGGCCTGCGGGGCGATTTCGTAGAAGTCGCCGCCCACCGTGTTGGCGGGCCGCGTCTGCCCGAAGGTCTCGACGCCGGCCGCGCGGTAGGTGTCGTGCCGCAGCATCGCGTGCTGGATGTCGCGCGCGATCTCCAGGTCGTTCTTCAGCGACAGCCGGTCGGCGACCTCGAGCAGCACGAGGAGGTTGATCAGGGAGAGGGCGATGAGCAGCGCGAAGGTGCCGGGCCGCCAGGTGGGCACGAGCAGCGGCACGTCGATGGGTCCGGCGGGCACCCAGGCGAGGCCGAAGCCCGTGAAGGCCTGCAGCATGCCCAGAATCGCGAACACCAGCCCCAGGCCATAGAGCAACCGCCGGGCCGGCGAGAGCCGTTCGGCGAACGCGATCAGCAGCGTGTGGCCGATGAACAGCCACCGGCGCCAGGGTGGCAGCGCGTCGAGCGCGCCGCGATCGAGGCCGCGCGAGAAGTAGCGATAGGCGTCGCGCGCCTCGTGGGTGAACAGACGCGACAACTCGCGTCCCGTCAGGTCCCGCGTGTAGGTGTCGAACAGGGTGGTGCGGGCGCGCGGGCGCGGCGGGACGTCAGCGGACACGCCGGGATCCTACGACGATCGCCGGGCAAGGTTCGATCCCGCCTCGGCCGGTGGACCAGATCTCAGAAGACGAGATGGAGCGGCGAGAAGAAGAGGAGTGCGATCCAGGGCGCGATCGCGCCGAACAGGTACACGAGGACGAGCGCCGCGACCACCCGGTGCACGGTTGCGACGTGGAGGGCGGCGCCAAGCGCGGTGGCAACCCCTTTGGTGAGGGCAAGCGCAGTCCCTTCGCCCAGGTGGACCATCATCCACGCCAGCAGAGGGTTGGCTTCGATGCCCGGACCGAGGACGTGAACGCCGAGGTAGGTGAGGGCGCCGTCGGCGGCCTGCGCGAGGATGAACAGCAGGATGACGGCGTTCCCGAACACCGAGTGCCGGCGCTCAATAAATCTCCACATGCGAGGAATTTCGTCTTCTTGACGCGAGTGTTCTTCGTTGTCGTACGGCCTCTTCAGGCGTTCTCCCGCGTTTCTCGCAACGGGTGTACCAGAATTGAGTGCGCAGATACGAGCTGAGACGCCACGCAGGATCGCGCCGTCTGCGCCGTGGTCCGGACGACGCCTGGCGCGCGGTCGATGGTGTCGGCAATCCCGAGGGCCAGGGCCCGGGGCAGGTGACGGCGCCCGGCTCCTCGGGCGACGGGTCCGTGCGCGTCAGCGGGGCAGTTCGTAGAGGATCGAGGCGCTTTCGCGCAGCACGGCGTGCGCCCCGTGGGCCTCGAGCCATCGCCGCAGGGTCATCAGTTCCGCGGCATCGTAGGCCTGCTCGTGCAGCGCGAGGTGCGTGGCGCCCGAGTCGATCAGGGCCTGCCAGGCGCCGGTCGGATCGCGGCGGGGATCGTCGAGGAAGCTGCGCGTCCGCAGGTAGGAAGCCGGGAACCCGCCGCTGTAGCCGTTGACCAACGGGTGCCAGTGCACGGTGGAGTAGTACACGTAGCGCAGCTCCCAGGTGGTGTCGCCGAACGGCAGTTCGACGAGCACCGCAGTGGCCGGCAGTCGCGCGATGGCGCGGTAGAAGGCGGGTGCCTCGGCCAGCGGGAACACGCGGGCCGGGGGCGGCAGCACGCGATCGGCCGATACGAGGTTTACCGGCAGCGGCGCGGCCAGCGACTCG
>JBDIBB010000080.1:0-18522 GCA_039812685.1 Vicinamibacteraceae bacterium | reverse complement strand
GGGAGCCAGAACGGCCAGGCGGGGAGGCGGATCCAGGGCGGCCGGCCGCCAACGGCCGTCGCGATGCGTCCGGCCAGCTCGTTCATGGTCGTGTAGCGGGGACCGGAGATGAGATAGGTGCGCCCCGCCGCTTCCCGGCGCGTGCCGGCCAGCAGGAACCCGTTGACGAGATCGCTGATGAACGTCAGGTGGTAGAAGACCCGCCCGCCGCCGAGGATTGGAAACCTGCCGCGGGCGATGCCGCGGAACATCTTCAGGAAACGCGTGTCGCCGGGACCGTAGATGCCGATGGGACGAACGATCGTCACGTCGAGGCCCCGCCGCTCGCCGAACTCGCGCGCCAGCCGCTCGCCCGCGAGCTTCGTCTCCTGATAGACGTCGCCGGGGCCGAACGGCGCATCCTCGTCGGCGGGCGGGTGCGCGATGTGTCCGTGCACACCGCCCGTGCTGCAGTGCACGACGCGGCGCACGCCGCCGGCGAGCGCGCCTTCCAGCACGTGACGCGTGCCGTCCACGTTGATGGCCGCATAGGCCCGGTCGGGCTGCCCGGCTTCGCGGTAGGTGGCGGCGATGTGATAGACGACGTCGCAGCCGTCGCAGGCGGCGCTCACGGCCGCGCCGTCGGTCAGGTCACCGGCGGCGATCTCGATCCCGAGTTCGCGCAGCGCCCTCGTCTCGGGGCGCGCCAGGCTGGCCGGTCGCACGAGCGCCCGGACGGGGGTGCCGCCGGCCGCGAGCGTGCGCGCGAGGTGCCCGCCGGTGAAGCCGGTGGCACCGGTAACCAGGGCCCTCATCGCGGGACCTGCTCCAGGCCGGCAGCGCGCCTGCCGGACCCGAGGGTGTCGGCCATCGGGTCGAAGCCGCGTCCGGAGGCAGCGCCGGGCGCCCACGCCCAGCCCATGAGCCTGTGATACGCCTCGCTGGTCCGTGCGAGGTAGGCTTCGCGCGAGTAGCGTTCGCGGGCCAGTTCCTTCGCCGCGGCCGCCAGGGCGTGCGCCTCGGCCGGTTGCTCGATCAGGCGGCGCAGGCCGGCGGCAAACGCCTCCGCCTCGGGCTCCACCAGCAGCGAGACCAGGGGCGACAGCACCTGGGTGTGGGTGTGCAGACGCGTGGCGAGGATGGGCCGGCCCGACCGCAGGTAGGAATAGATCTTCAGCGGCGTGTTGGTGCCGGAGATCCGCGGCGACGCCAGGATGTCGCACGCGTCCACGAAGTGCGGGATCTCCTCCGGCGGACGCTGTCCCGTGCATACCACCGGAGCGCCGATGGCCTCCACCCGGGCGCGCAGCGCCGCCACCTGATCGGGCGCCCCGCCAACGACCAGCACGCGCGCGGCGGGCTGTGCCGCGGCGAGACGCGCCGCGGCGTCCACCAGCAGGTCCAGGCCCTGGTACGGCTCGAACGTGCCCGTGTAGAGCACGAGCGGCGCGTCGGCCGGGATGCCCCACGCCGCACGAACCGCCGCCCGTCCCGGCCCTGCAGTCGGCGTCACGTCGCCGCCCATGACGTTCTCGATGAGGATGGCCTTCTCCCCGGCGCCCATCGCGACCACGGTGTCCTGCAGATCCTGGCAAATCGTAATCACGACGCGCGAGCCGTCGATCATCAGCCGTTCGGCCCGGTCGAACACCGCGCGCACCAGTCGCGAGCGCGTGGTGCGGAAGTTCGCCAACTGCTGGGGCAGCGACGAGTGCATGTCGTAGAGGTGCGGGATTCCGAGCCATCGCGCGAGCAGCACGCCCAGCACGCCCGCCTCCTCGTGGGAGTGGATGGCGTCGTAGGCGCCGCGCCGTGCCCGCCGGATGGCCGTGGCCGCGAGCAGGGCGTCAAGGACCAGCTTGGTCGCCGATGGCCCGATCTTCACCTTCCTGACCCCGGGCGGCCGCAGGCTCCGGTAGATGCGGAGGCGAGGCAGATCCACGCCCTCGCCAATCGGATAGGTGACCAGATCGACGTGGTGGCCGAGTTCGCCGAGCGCCTTGATCCGGTGGTACTCGCTGAAGGGCGTCCCCCGGGGCTCGAAGAACGGCTCGGGCGCCAGCATCAGGATCCGGAGGGGGCGGGCGTTCGAGGTCACAGGCGTCGGGGTGGGGCCGTGGCGGCGCGCGGGCGCCGGGCGCGTCGCGAGGCCGTGGGCACGGGCCTTGGGCGGTCGCGCGAATCCCGCATTGTAGCAGACGGCCCGGAACGTCCGGACCGACACGGCCGCGGCGCCGCGGCGCCTCGCGCGCGGCCTGCACCGCCCCCTACTGTCGCGACCGGCTGCGACCGATACGAGCGGTGATCGGGCGCCGTGTGCTCCCCGCGGCGTCCCTCTTCACACTCTGGCACGCCAATGCACGTACCCTGCTCTCGAGTCGCCCTCCTGGTTCCGCTCGCGGCCGCCCTGCTCGTCGCCGGCTGCGAGAGCGAGAAGAGCGCCAACCCGCTGAGTCCGAACGTCGCCGGCCCGATCCCGGGCGTCACCATCACGGCGCCCAAGGCGCTGGAACCGGTGAACGGATCGAAGGTGGAGGGCGACAAGCAGCCGATCACGCTGCTGCTCGAGAGCCCCACGACCAATGGTGAGCGGTCGCTCTGGATCGATCTGGAGGTGGCCACCGACGCGGGCTTCACCGGTAAAGTGCACTCGGCGGCCCGCCTCAGCCCCGGCGCCGGGGGCCGTACCAGCTACAAACTGCCCGAGGCGCTGCAGACGGGACGTTCCTACTACTGGCGCAGCCGCGGCCTGGACGGGGCCAACTCCAGCGACTGGTCGGTGACGGCCAGCTTCGAGGTGATCGTGCCGGCGTTCATCGCCCCGCCGGCGCCGGTCTCGCCCGTGAACGCGTCGACGACGGCCACCAACGCCCCCGAGATGGTGGTGACCAACGGGGCGGTCACGGGCATCACCGGAACCGTCACGTATCGATTCGAGGTCTCGCTGGTGCCGACCTTCACGACCACGGCGGCCGTGGTCACCGTCGCGCGCGACCCGGGCGGCACCACGAGGGCGTCGCTGGGCACGCTGCCCTATGCCACGGAGTTCTTCTGGCGCGTGAGCGGCAGCAACGGCGTCATCACGTCGGCCTACACCGCCGTGCAGAGCTTCAGGACCCCCGCCGCCCCGGCGCCGCCACCGCCACCGCCGCCGACGCCCACGCCGAACCCGAATCCGACTCCGCCGCCGGCGCCGGGCCCCGGGCCCACGCCCGGCAACCGGACGCCGAACCCGCCGGCCGGCCAGCGGCTGCCGCTGCCGAACATGGCCTGGGTGGTCGAGGAAGTCGCGCGCACCTACCCCAACGCGCTGCGCAACTCCTGCCAGGAGCAGGGCGGCACGTGGGAGTTCATGGATCGCGTGGTCGACCGCCTGCGGCAGTACGACACGCGTTGGGGTTACAACTGCAAGCGCGGCGACTGCAATCACCCCTCGCTCGACGTGGTCGACTACAACTGGGGATCGAGGGCCGACGAGGGGACGACCGACGTCTACATCATCGACATCCTGGGCGGCCACTGCGGCAGCAACCCGACGCCGGCGTGGATCGACCAGACGCAGGTGACGCTCAACAGCGGCACGATCGGCCGGTGGACGAGCCGCGGACGCTTCTGAGGCGGCACTATGTGGTAGCCTCCCTTCGCGCGCGCGGGTGAGGGCCTTCCCCGCGCGCGGTCGTGTTCCACCGCCGGCCCGCCGGCCGGCGCCCGGATTCCGGGGGATGGCGAGGGTGCTCCGCGTGCAGTTCCGTCACACTACAGTCACGTTCTTGATCGTCGGCGCGACCGTCGTCGCACAGGCCTGCGGCGGCGGCGATCGGGCCAACACCAACCCTGGCGTCCTGGCCTCGCCGACGGCGCCCTCGGGCGTCGCCGCCGGGCCATCCAGCGGCGTGTCTGGGGCCGGTACGGTCACGACCGCCGTGAAGACGCCGGCCGGTGGAGCGTTGACCCTGCCAGCCGAGATCTCTACCGGTGCGTCGGGGGTGGCGTTCCCCGGGCGCGACGAATCGTTCGACTTCCGCGCCAACTACCTCGAGCAGAAGTACCGCACGGGGTTGAATCGCACGCCCGGTGACTCGTACGCCGACGTGGAAGGCGCCATCGTCTGGACGCAGGAGTACCTGCGCTATCGTCTCGGCCAGTGCCCGCACGAAGAAGCGGTCACCAGGGTGTTCGACCAGATCGAGGGCAGGCCCGCGGCGCCGCTCTGCGGCCAAGGCATCGATCCGTTCCCGTCGCGCGTGGAGTCGCTGAACTTCCGACTGCGCCTCGAGGACAAGTACCGTAATCACCTGAACCGGCAACCCGTGCAGACGGCCGTGGACGCCGAGGGCGATGTCGTGTGGACACAGGAATACCTGCGCTACCGCACGAACGGCTGCAGCCAGGCCGAGACGGTGCAGAGGATCGACGACCAGATTGGTGGCAAGGGCGTGCAGCCGACCTGCTTCGTCCCTGGACAGCCCTACGGCCCGAATCGCTCGATCGGCTTCAACGAGGCCTTCGACATCATCGTCAATTACCACAACCGCAGCGGTGCGGACCTTGGAAGAAACAGCACGCGCGAGAGCCGCGTTCAATGGTTCTTCTCCGCGGCCGCGATCGTCCACTACGGGCACCCGGTCTACAACCCGAACGGTGGGGATCGGAACTGGTGCGTCAAGGATGCCGGCGGCGGCCGCCCCCCCTCCGATGACGTCATCGTCCGGTGCGACTCGCGCGAGGCGTGGGATCTGATCAGCGGCGCCGGCGCCAACGGCTACTCGTTCGACTGGCACTCGGTCGGCCGGCTGGGATCCGCACAGAACGTCTATCCGCCGCCGCTCGGCTCGCTGCCACGCTGACGCGTCGCGCGGTTGAGGCCAGATACGTCCGGAGGCCGGGGGCACTGAGGTCCCCGGCCTTTGCCGTCTGCGGTCGCCGCCGGGGCGCCATGCCGCGCGCTGCGAGAGTTCCCTGCGAAAAACAACCGCCGTGCACGATTCCTCGTGATAAATTCTTGCGCTGGCTTCTCGACGTAATTGCCAGCGCGATGGCGCCGAACGACGAAAGGACACGCATGCGACGGATCCTGGGCTGTTTCCTTGTTTCCTGTCTGGCGCTGCCGCTCACCGCGGCGGCCCAGCCGGCCGCGACCGTGGGCCGCGGCTTCTTCTCTGTCTACATGGGCGCGCAATCCGGCGACGGCGCGTCCACGCAGGGCGGTACCTTCTCCATCTATGAAGAGCAAGGCACGTTCGGCGCGAAACAGAGCTACGACGGCGCCGGCCTGCTGTCGATTGGCGGCGGTGTGCGCGTGGTGGGCCGCGTGGCCGTCGGCGCGGCGTTCTCCCGCATGTCCGACGATCAGGCCGGCACGGTGACGGTGTCCGCGCCACATCCCCTGTTCTTCGCCACCCCCAGGACCGCCACGCTGGATCAGTCCGGCCTGAAGCACGAGGAGACGGCCTTCCACCTGCAGGCCCTGTACGTGGTCCCCGTCGGCGAAAAGTTCGAACTGGTGGTCGGCGGCGGGCCCAGCTTCATCTCGGTGAAGCACGACTTCGTCTCGAGCGCCGGTTTCGCGGAGACGAGCGCACCCTACTCCAACATCAACATCACCAACGTCAAGGTGACGCGGGCCGACAAGACCGCCACCGGCTTCAACGTCGGCGCCGAGGCGACCTTCTTCCTCACGCGCACCATCGGCGTGGGCGGCTTCGCGCGCTGGGCCGGCGCCAAGGCCGACCTCGACACGGGTGCCGGCAGCACGGTGGAAGTCGACCTCGGCGGGCCGCAGTTCGGCGCCGGCGTGCGGGTGCGCTTCTAGGGCCGCGGGTTTTCGGGCTATTCACAGGAAAGGGACAGCGATGCAAGCAACACTGCGGTGGACGATGGCGGGCCTCTGCCTCGTCGCCACGACCGGCATCGTCGCCTGCGGCGACAAGAAGACGACTCCCACCTCGCCGACAGCGGCCGTCTCTGGCGGCGCGGCCTCGACTGGCGGCGTATCGGGTCCCTCGGATCTCGTCGGTTCAGCCAATCCCGACGGTTCGACGCTCAAGGCCAGCGCGCCGGGCAACCCCCTGCCATCGGGCGGTGCCCCGGTCGACACGCGACAGCCAACCCTCACCTGGACCAACGCGACGGGGCGATACCAGCAGGCAAGCTTCACGTACGAACTGGAGTTCTACAAGGTCAACGACATCCAGTTCCGGGTCACCGTGCCACAGGCCTCGGGCGCGACAACCAGCTATGATCTGCCGGCCGAGCTCGACTACGACACGGTGTACCGCTGGCGCGTGCGTGCCACGCTGGGCACGGCCTTCGGCCCCTGGGCGGCCACGGCCACCTTCCTCACCCCGCCCAGGCCCATCAGGCCGCCCACGACCGGCGGAGGCGGCGGCATGGGGCCGCGCACGCCCGATCCGGCGCCCGGCTCACGTCTCCCCCTGCCGAACATGGCGGCCGTCGTCGAGCAGGTGGCCCGGCAGTACCCGAACGAGCTGCGCCACTCGTGCCAGCACGAGGGAGGATCGTGGGATTTCATGGATCTCGTGGTCGACACGCTCCGGGCGAACTACGACACGCGGTGGGGCTACAACTGCAAGCGCGGCAACTGCAACGACCCGTCGCTGGACGTCATCGCCTACCACTTCGGCGCCGGTCCGGACGAGGGCAGCAAGGATGTCTACGTCGTCGACATCATGCTCAGCCACTGCGGCTCGAACCCGACGCCGGCCTGGATCGATCAGACCCAGGTGACGTGGAACTCGGGAACGACCGGCGCCTTCACGAGCCGCGGCCGGTTCGGTGAAGGCCAGCTGGCCACAGGCGGCGGCCCCGTGACGACGTTACCGCCAGTGACCGGACCCGGCGGCCCCGTGAACGGGCGCACGCCGGATCCGCCAGCCGGGTCGCGCCTGCCGCTGCCGTCGTATGCGCAGGCGAAGGTCTTCGAGCTCGCGGCCGCACGGCCCGACCTGCTCAAGGGCCAGTCCTGCCCGCGCGGCCTGAAGTACGTGAACAATCCGTGGCAGGACTACATCGTCGACGAGCTGCGGAAGATCGATACGCGATGGGGCTACAACGCGAAGCCCAATCGCTCGGCCGCTGACAACGGCGGCGTCGCGGTCGTCGCCGCCGGTGACGAGATCACCTATCACTGGGGCCCCGGGAAGGATCAGGGATCGACCGACGTGTACGCGATCGACATCCTGCAGGGACACTGTGGTTCGAACCCGGCGATCACGTGGCGCGATTTCACGGGCCAGGAACCCGTGATCTGGACGGGCGCCGGCCGCTTCTGAATCCTGCGCCGAGGTGGCCCGGCACGAGCCGGGCCGCCTCGGCGGCTACTGCGAACCGCCCGCGGACGGCACTGACGGTGGACGACGAGTTCGGGATCGACCCCGTCGACCCGCCCTCACCTCGACGTCCGTTTTCCCCCGCCAGCCCGCTGCTCGGCCACCACGATCGACCGGCTCTCGAAGCTCCACGCCGGATCGCGTCGCCACCGTTTCAACTGCATCCAGAACTCCGCCAGGGCGGTGCGTTCGTCGCCGTCCGGCAGCTCGTCCATGCTGTCGACGACCGCCAGTTCCAGGTCCGCCAGCGTCCCGCCATTCCGTAATGCGAGAAAGGCACGCCTGCTGTCGAGCGGCAGCAGGTCGACGCCCCCAAGGCCGGAGAACGCCTGGCGGTCCACCAGGATCAGGCCGCGTCTGCCAGACAGGATGGCAATGTCCGCGAGCGGCGTCGCGGCGGGCGCTGCGTGGACAGATCCCGTCTGGTCCCGATCGAACAGGTTCACGACGGCACGCGCCGGGTCGCGGTCGATGCCGCGCAGCCACGCCAGCACGTCCTCCGGCAGGGTGAGCGCCACCAGGCGGCTGGGACGGCCGAACTTCGGGGGACGGCCTCGGGGTCGCGCCACGTCACTCTCCTCTTCAGGCGGGCCCAGCCAGGCTCATCGGATCTCCAGGATCCCGCCACGCCATGCCAACACCCTGATCGCGTGTCAGCCTATCCTCGTCCGCGCCGCCCAGCCAGGCGGTGTCGAGCCTCACGAAACTGATAGATCGAGACCGTTCCCGACTCGAAGACCCGGTCGAACAATTCCGGTGAGGCGTCGAGCACCGCCTCGAGGTGCGGGTGCCGCTCCCGCTCCGGGGGACCCACCACCAGATAATCGATCCCGTATCGCCGGCACTCGATGGCGGCCTCGAGTCCCGACGCCGCCGCGAAGACGGAAACGACGCGGTTGCTCGCCCGTTCGTAGCCGATGAGCGGAATCATGGAGATCGGCAGTCCGGCCGCCATCCGCCGCTCGGCGAACGCCGGGATGTAGGCCCACGTCGCCGCGCCGCGCGCGACGGGGTCCACCTGCACGATGGCGTCGGCGTCGGTCCTGGTCCGCACCCACTCGAGGGCCGCGACCTCGTCGGGCGTCAGGAGCAGCGTCCAGCGAAACCCTGGCGCCTCGGCGAAGTTGGTGATGTCCTGCGTGTTGTAGAGATCGATCAGCGGCGTGGGCAGCGCGGCCAGCACGACGAGGCCCGCCAGCGTGACCGCCGCCAGGCGCGCGACGCGGCGCAGGGCGGCGATGCGGCTGAACACGAGCGCGGCCAACCCGGCCATCAGGATGAACAGCACGTGACCAACCCGCCAGCCGACGTACACGTCCTGGTGATCGCGAACGTCCACGAACACGTAGAACAGAGCGCAGACGCCCACCACGCTCATCACGAGCGGCAGCTGTGACCTCCGGCTCTCCGGCGAGCGCCACAGCACCAGGACGGCCACGGGCAGCAGGATCAGGAACGGTCCGAGTCCGAGCCCCAGCGTCGGCAGCACGGCCTTGACCGCCATGGGGTTGACGCCGAAGATGATTGGTGCCGTTCCGAGTTCGACGTAGGCCAGGGCCCGGGTGAGCACGGCGGCCGCCAGCAGGGGCACGCTGGCCGCCGCCAGCATCGGTGTCACGCTTCTCCAGGCCCGCTCCTGCAGCACACGGATCCCGAGGTAGACAGCCACGACAACGGTGAGCATGAGCGCCGAGAAGGAGCTCAGGAGGGCGCTGCCCCCGAGGAGGGTGCCACAGAGCCCGGCCACCCGCCAGTCGCCGGCGCGATGCGCGCGGAGGGCCACCAGCAACGCGGCGAAGCCGGTCGCATAGCCCAGTTGGTGTTGCGGCTGGTACAGCAGGAGGCGCTGGAGCCCGTCGACCGGCAGCCCGCCGTACACCCAGCGCGTCACCGCGTCGATGTTCATGTATCGGACGAGCCCGAGCGGCTGACCCCACGACCACAGCCGCACGAACTGCTCCAGCCCCTCGAAGCTGGTGGCGAACACGGCGACGACCACGCCGGCCGCCGCCGCCCAGGCGCGGGAGGTGAACTGTCGTGCCAGGCCGTAGAGGAAGGCCACGAACATCAGTCCGACGAGCGTCGCGTGTACCAGCAGCAGGTGACGCAGCGGCAGCACGTCTCCGAAATGCTGGTGTTCGGCTGCTGGAAAGAGGTGCGCCAGCCAGTAGTAGTGCATAGGGGAGCCCGCGCGGAACGGGTTCACCGGCGGCACCGCGCCCTTGGCCACCTCGGCAACGGCGCTCATGGCCCAGACGAAGTCGGCCGTGAAGTACGCCCGGTACGCCTCTCCCCCGCCGACCGCCGCGCCGACGCGGGCGTACGGCCAACCGACGATGAGGGGGACGAGCGCGAGCACGAAGAGCAGCGCCCGCGTGTCGACACGCGACCACACGGGCAGCCGCAGGCGTCCGCGGACGAGCCAGCCGAGGCCCCAGGCCACGGGGGCCGCGCCCAGCGGCGCGAGCGCGACGCCGCCGAGCCCCTGGAACCCGAGCGCCCAGAGGCCCAGCAGCGCCAGGCTGCTCAGCAGGTATCCGATGGGCGGAGCGCCCGCCCAGGCAACCCCTCCGGCGGCACGGCCGGCGAGCGCGCGAACCATCAGCCAGCCTGGCGCGACAAACCACGCGAAGAGCAGCACCAGCGGCACCACGACGCGCACTGGCGCCTGCGCGACGAGGGTGGCCGTCAGCGAGACCGCCAGCACGCCAGCCCAGGTCCACGCCCACCGATCCGCCCTCCACGCGACGGCGCGCGATCCCTCCGTGACCCGCTCTCCGCCGGCCGACACCGACTCCGACGCTGACAAGGCTCCTCCCCACGCCCAGCGGCCAGGGCATCGCCCGTCCGACGCCGGCTGCCGTGATTACGCTCGAGGAAGATACCATGCTCGGGAATTATTTCGTCGATAAGTCGGTCCAGCTCCCGGCGTCTCGCACACCCCGCCCGGACCGGGACCGCGCCTCGCGCTATCATGCCCGGCGCGACGCCCGCCGCAGACGGGCCCCCCGGGAGCATCGTGGCCGACGACAACTTCTACAAGTCCTTTTCCGAACGACGCCTCACCGGCTACGGCGCCGGCCGGCGCAGCCGCATCGAACAGTCGCGACTTGCGATCGTCAACGCCGCGGTCGCGCCGCCGGGCGACATGGTGGAGATCGGCCCCGGCCACGGCACGCTGGGCGAACTGGCCGTGGCGGCCGGCTGGCGGTATCACGCGCTGGAGGCGAGCGCCACGCTCATCGACGTCCTCGCGCGGAAAGGCCTGTCGGCGCGTCAGGCCTGGATTCCGCCCATTCCCGAGGCCGACGCCAGCCACGACGTGATCTACGCCGATCAGGTGATGGAGCACATGTCGGGCATCGACGCCGCCCGGCAGTTCACGGCCGAGGCCTTCCGGGTGCTGCGTCCGGGGGGGGTGTTCTTCGTCGTGGTGCCCGACTACCTCAAGGAGCGCACGTTCTTCTGGGATGTCGACTACACGCACAACTTCGTCACCACGGAGCGGCGCTGCCGCCAGCTCTTCAACGACAACGGGCTCGTCGTGGAGCGCATGGTGCGCAGCATCGGGCTGGCCACGGGCCTGCGGCGCGACGCGCTCGCGGCCGGCGCCGCCCTGGTGAACTTCCCGGGCGCGAACACCCTGGCCCGCCGCACGGGCACCGAGGATTTGCTCTTCAGGATCCGGAAGAACCTGTTCGAGACCCTCGCGTTCGTGGCGCGCAAGCCCCGGTGATCGGCCACCTCCTGCGTTCGACCTGGGTCCGGCTGGCCGTCACGGCCGCCATCCTCGGCTGGATGGCGACGCGCATCGACATGGCCGACGCGGCGCGCGCGGCCGTCTCGGTGCACCCATTCGCCGTCGTCGTGGTGCTGGCGCTCGTAGGCTTCGACCGCGTCGTGATGATCTGGCGCTGGGTGCTGCTGCTGCGGGCCACCGGTGCGCCGATCCGGGCGCGCGAGGCGGCGCGAATCTTCCTCGTCAGCTCGTTCGTGGGCGGCTTCCTGCCCGCGGGCGTCGGCGGCGATGCCGCCCGCGCCTGGTCGCTGGCCAGGCACACCGATCGCCGCAGCGAGGCCGTCGCCTCCGTGGCGGTCGATCGCGTGCTGGGCGTGGTCGCGCTGGCGGTGCTCGGCGCCCTCGGGGCGCTGATCTGGTCGCGCTCGATTGCGGCCGGCCTGCGGGCCTGGGTCGTCGGGGTGGCCATCCTATCGCTGGCCGGCAGCCTTGCCGTGCTCTGGTCGGATCGGCTGGCGGCCGCCCTGCTCAGGGGCCGGCTCCGACATGGCCGCGCCGGGCGCTACGCCTGGCGCCTGGCGGAGGCGATGGGCCAGTACCGCCGCGAACCCGGCATCCTCGCGGGCGTTCTCGCGCTGTCGCTGCTCGTGCAGGTGCTCCGCGTCCTGCAAGCGTGGGCGCTCGGCCTGGGCCTGGGCATCGCGGTTCCCTTCACCTACTACCTCGTCTTCATGCCGATCGGGCTGCTCATGCTGCTGCTGCCCATCTCGGTGAGCGGCTTCGGCGTGCCCCAGGGCGTGATCGTCTGGCTGTTGCGCCCGCAGGGCGTCGCCGCCGCCCCGGCCTTCGCCCTCTCGACGCTGATCGTGCTCTCGGGAATCGCGGGAAACCTGCCAGGCGCCTGGCTTTACATCGGTCGGCGCCGCCCTGTAGACTGACCGGACACATGGCACAGAATTACGCGGCGAAATACCTCGCGAAGGCCGCCCTCAGCGCGCCACGCGACCTGGTGAACAGCTACGTCGCCAAGTACAAGGCGATCCACCCGTCGGTCCTGATCTTCCACTGTACGTTCGTCTGCGATGCCCGTTGTGAAATGTGCAGCAACTGGAAGCGCGGCGACCGCAAGTCGGACCTGACGCTCGCCGAGATCGAGCAGGCCTTCTCCTCGGGCCTCTGGGCGCACATCGAGAACGCCAGCCTGTCGGGCGGCGAACCCACCACGCGCAACGACATGGTGGAGATCTGCCGCCTGATGATGGACAAGTTCCCGCGGCTGCGGAAGCTCACCATCAACACCACCGGCCTCACGCCGCACCGCGCGATCCCCATGCTCACCCAGGTGGTGAAGGACGCCAGCGAGCGCGGCATCATCTTCAGCACCCGCGTGTCGATCGACGGCGTCGGCGAGATGCACAACGCCGTGCGGAACGTGAAGCGCGGCTTCGACAAGGCCAACGAGACGATCGCGGCGATGAAGGCGCTCCAGAAGGAGTACTCCTTCAACTTCGGGATCTCGACCACGCTCTTCACGCAGAACCTGGACGACGGCGACAACATCCTGGCCTGGGCCAAGCGCGAGAACCTCGACATCGTGTTCAACATGGTGCGTGTCACCGACGCCATGCTGGGCAACGAGGACGTGGCCGGCAAGATCCGCCCGCTGGGCCCCGAGGAGCAGCGCCTGCGCCAGTTCTTCCTCGATCGGGTGCGGCTCGACCCGCTGCTCGACGGCCAGAACTACATCTACATGCACTACGCCGACATGATCGCCAACGGCTACCACCGGCTGGCGCCCTGCCCGTTCCAGACGCAGGGGATCATGCTCAACCCCGACGGCCGCCTGTACTATTGCGAGAACAGCAACCCGCTCGGCAACGTGCGCGACGAGGATCCCGAGGCGATCTACTTCAAGCCGGAGAACCTCGCCCATCGCGACGAGATCCGCGACCACAAGTGCCCGACCTGCCTCAGCCCGTGCCAGATGAACGTGGCGGCGATCAAGCAGGTGGTGCCCTATGTGAAGTTCCTCGCGCGCGCCGGCGCCGAGAAGGCCAAGCACGCGATCGCGGGCGAGACGGAGACCGAGACGGTCGGATCGCGGTCGTGACGCGGATCGCGCCGCGCGTGTGACCGCGCCGTCCGGCGGTCGCGGGGGCACGAACCCGCCGTGGCGCGCGGGTTGCTTTGCGAAGCCTCCGGCAACCTGCGCGTCTCCGGTTGCTACTTCCAGTCGGGCAGGCGGTCGTTGCCGGGCCCGCTCGTGAGCCGCTGCCACTTCCCTGTCCCGACCTCCAGCACCGCGAGGTCCCAGTCTTCCCCTTCGTGGTGGGCCGGGCTCACCGAGAAGGCGAGCCAGTGCTGGTCGGGCGACCACTCCGGGTAGTAGCCCCACAACTGCCTGTCCTCGAACACGAACCGGGGGGCTCGGCCGACGCCCTCGCGCACCTCGAGCGCTGAGGGCAGGTCGCGTCGCAGCAGCACGTTGGCCAGCCGGGCCCCGTCGGGTGCCCAGGTGGGCCAGCAGGCGCCCGCCGGGGCGGCCACGGCGCTGGTGCGCCCCGAGGCCAGATCCAGCACGTGTACCTGGTAGTCCCAGAACGCGCCCACCCGCAGCGTCTGCGCGGCGAAGGCGACGCGGCGGCCGTCGGGTGAGACGTTCGGCATGATGGCCCGGCCGACGAAGTGCCTGGTGAGGCGCTCGACCCGGCCATCCTCGAGCCGCACGCGATAGAGATCACCGCGGCTGTCCCGGTCCGAGGTGAAGACCAGGCTGCGTCCATCGGGCGCCCACGACGGGGTCAGGTCGTTTGCCGGGTCGGTGGTGACGCGCCGTCGTCCCGATCCGTCGGCGTTCATCACCCAGATGTCCATGTCGGCCTCGCCCGACTCCGGCGCCGGCCCTTCGTAGTGCGCGCGGTTGGACGCGAAGGCGATGCGCGACCCGTCTGGTGACCAGCGGGGCTCCAGTTCCGTCCAGCGCGGATCGCCGCTGAGGTGCCGCACGCGTCCCGTCGCCAGGTCGAGGGTGTAGATGGCGTCGCGTCCCCCCCGATCGGACTGGAATACCAGGGTTCCTGCCAGCCCGGCTGGAAGCGGTGAGTCCGCCGTGGGCAGCGGCGGCCGCTGGGCGTGCGGCTGCGCGAGGACGAGCAGCGCGGCCAGGAGAAAAATCGGGGTCGGAGCCATTTAGGAATCGGGGTAGGAATCGGGGTCGGAGCTATTTATTGGAGGAATCGGGGTCGGAGCTATTTTTCTTGGCAGCCAGGGCCCGGCGGCGGCCCGGGACGGGTCATTTCTCGCAGAAACCCATCAGGTGCCAGCCCCAGCGCCGCACCAGCGGCCGCGGCAGCGCGTTGAACGCCCCGACGAACACCTGGTTATAGAGGCTCGCCTTCCAGCCCTTGTGCAGCTTCGAGGCCACGGGGAACCGCTCCGGCACGATGCGCACCTGGCCAAACGGCGCCAGCAACTGCCGGAACTCGGCGATGGTGAACATCCGCAGCACCGGGGCGTCGCCGTGCTCCAGGCCCACGCGCATGAGCTTCGACATGAGGTTCAGCCAGCCATGCCGGTTGTAGACCATGAAGATCCCGCGCCCTCCCGGGCGCAGCACGCGGTGGCACTCGCGCACGAGTTGCGCGGCATCGGCCGTGTACTGCACCACGCCGTGCGCGTAGACGATGTCGAAGCTGGCGTCGGGGAACTCGAGCGCCTCGCCGTTGCCCACCAGCAGGTGGGCCGCCTGACCGTGCAGCGCGAAGTTCTCCCTCGCCAGGCCGATGGCCGTCTCCGACAGATCGACGCCCGTGCACACCGCGCCGCCGCGCGCGAAGCGCACCAGATCGGTGCCGATCCCGCAACCCACCTCGAGCAGCTGCCGCCCGCCGAACGCGCCGAAGTCCACCACCTCCGGCAGGTAGCGCAGCTTGTCGAAGCGGTACGCGTCGAGATCGTCGAAGAACCCCAGCGTGCCGGCGGGCTGGTCGGTCATCTCGAGGTCGTGAATCCGCGTGTTCCAGTACTGCTGAATCTCCGCGATCATGCCGCTATCGTAGAATACCGGCGCGTGACGCGCGACCTCGGCCGACTCTCCGGCGAAACCTTCGACATCCTGGTCATCGGCGCGGGCATCTACGGCGCAGCCATCGCGTGGGACGCGGCACAGCGCGGGTTCTCGGTGGCGCTCGTCGACCGGGGCGATTTCGGCGGCGCCGCCTCGGCCAACAGCCTGAAGACGGTGCACGGCGGGCTGCGCTCGCTGCAGCGCGGCGCGCTCGCCGAGGTGCGGCTGTTCGTCCGCGAGCGGCGCGCGCTGCTGCGCATCGCCCCGCACCTGGTGACGCCGCTGAGCTTCGTCGTCCCCACCTCGCGGCACCCCGTGCGCAACCGCACGATCATGCGCGTCGCGCTGGCGCTCAACGATCTCATCGCCCACGACCGTAACCGGGACCTGCTGCCCTCACGCCAGCTGCACTCGGGGCGGCTGCTTTCGCGCGACGAGGTGCTGGCGATCGCACCGGAGCTCGACGGCTCGCACGTGACGGGCGGCGCGAGCTGGTGCGATGCGCAGATGCGCAATTCCGAGCGCCTGGTCCTCGCCTTCGTGGCGTCGGCCGCGCGCGCCGGCGCGGCGATCGCCAACCACGCGGCAGTGGATCGACTGCTGCGCGACAACGGCCGCGTCGTCGGCGCCCTGGTGCGCGACGGGATCGGCGGCGACACGTTCGAGGTCCGCGCGCGCCTCACCATCAACGCCGCGGGCGCGTGGGCCGCGGCGCTGACGGGCGAGGCCACCAGCCGCCCCGCCGCGGCGCTGCTGCCTTCCCTCTCACGCGCGCTCAACATCGTCACGCGGCGGCCGGCGAGCGGGCCGGCGGTCGGCGGGCTCAGCGAGGGCCGGTTCTTCTTCAAGGTGCCGTGGCGCGGCCTCACGATGTACGGCACCAGTCACGATCCGTTCGAAGCTCCGCCGGAGAACGCCAGGCCGTCGCGCGAACCGGTGGAAGCGCTGCTGCGCGACATCAACCGCGCCTTCCCTGGTGCGCCGGTCGCGATCGACGAGGTGTCGCTGGTGCACTGGGGCCTGCTGCCGTCGGTGCCCTCGCGCGGCCCGCACGTGCAGCTGGCCAAGACCAGCATCGTGCGGGAACATCGCGCCGAAGGCGTTGACGGGCTCGTCACCGTCATCGGCGTCAGGTACACGACGGCGAGGCAGACGGCGCAGGAGGCGGTCGACATCGCGGCCACTCGACTCGGGCGCACCGCCGCGGCGTGCCGAACGGCGGTCACGCCGCTGGCTGGCGGCGAGTTCGAGGACGAGGACGGGCTCGCGGCTGCGGCGCGGCGTGGCTGGGCGGAGGCACCGGCAGCCGACGTCGCGCGGCTCGTGAGAACGTACGGAAGCCGCGTGGAGGAACTGCTGCCGCTGCTCGCCGAACCCGGAGGATCGGAAGCGCTCTCGGCGACGTGCCCGGTGACGGTGGCCGAAGTCCGCCACGCCACGCGCACCGAGCTGGCGCTGACGCTCGCCGACGCCATCCTCCGGCGCACCGAGGCCGGCTCGGCCGGCCACCCGGGCGCCGAAGCCGCGGCCCGCGCGGCCGCGGTGATGGCCCAGGAACTCGGCTGGTCGCCGGCGCGGCAGGCGGCGGAGATCGACGCCCTCGCGGCGTGCTACGCGCCGGTGTCTCCGGCCATCTGACGCTGGCGGGCTCCTGCGCGCGGGCCCTTCCGGCCATCGGCATTGCACATGGTTGAGCGACCCGATAGAATGCGCCCTCGGTGCGTCAACCCGGCCCCGCCAGCGCACGGATTCCCACCGTGCGTGTCGCCCGGCCGCACCTTCCCCAGCAGAAGCCTGCCCAGCCGCACCCGGTGCGGATGTGCGGGCGGCGGACAACATTCTCTCGTTCGAGGACGGTACACGATGCATCACCCCGTTCGTCTCGCTGCCGCGCTGTGCGTCGCGCTGGCGGTTCCCTGGCAGGTCGCCGCCCAGCCAGGCAATGAATACAAGACGTGGTACCTCGCCGAAGGCGCCACGGGGCCCTTCGAAGAGGACATCCTCATCGGCAACCCGAACAGCGTCACCGCCAACATCTCGGTGACCTTCTACAAGGACGATGGGACGTCGCTGCCGGTCATCGCCATGACCGTGCCAGCCACCTCGCGGAAGACCATCAGGGTGAACGACCTGCCCGGCCTCGCGACGGCGTTCGTGTCCGCCAGGATCACCAGCGACGTCGACATCGTCGTCGAGCGATCCATGTACTGGCTCAACCGGCGTGGTGGCCACAACGCGCAGGGCGTGAACGCGCCGGCCACGCGGTGGTACTTCGCCGAGGGCGCCACGCAGCGGTTCTTCAACCAGTTCCTGCTGGTGGCGAATCCGAGCCCGACCGACACCGCCGAAATCGGCTTCTCCTTCCTCACGGCGCAGGGCGGCCGGGAGACCACCACCATGTCGGTGCCGCCCATGCAGCGCCGCACGCTCTGGGTCGATCTGGACCTGACCGCCCAGGGCATGGACACGCGCGCCTTCTCGAGCGTCGTCGAGTCGACCAACGCCGTGCCCATCCTGGCCGAGCGCGCCATGTACTGGTCGAACTTCAGCGGCGGCACCAACAGCACCGGCGTCACCGGCACGTCCACCACCTGGCGCTTTGCCGAGGGCATGACCGCGGGCGGCTTCGACACCTACGTCCTGCTGGGCAACCCCGGTGACGAGGCGACAGATGCTACCGTCACCTGGTATCTGGAAGACGGCACCACCTACACCACCACCCGCACGATCGCTGCCGAGCAGCGGGTCACCATCTGGGCGAACTACGACCTCGACGTGCCCTCGCGCGTGCGCGCCGGCGCGCCGTTCTCCTTCAGCGTGGAGTCGACCCGCCCCATCATCGCCGAGCGGGCCATGTACTGGCGTGCGATGTACGACGGCCACACGTCGGCGGGCGTCACCGACGCCGCCACCGCCTGGGGCTTCGCTGAGGGGGTTGAGGACGGCGTCGGCGGCAAGAGCTACGACACCTGGTACCTCTTCGTGAACGGCACGAACACCGCGGCGCAGATCGAGGCCACCTTCTACCGTGAGGACGGCACCGGCGTCGTGCGCACCTTCGAGATCGGACCGAACTCGCGCTACACCCTCTCCCCCTCGGTCTACCTCGAGCTGACGAACCAGCGCTTCGCCGCCTTCTTCCGATCCACCAACGCCGTCCCGTTCGTGGCCGAGCGCGCCGTCTACTGGGACAACTACGGCGGGGGCCATGGCAGCTTCGGCGTGCCGTACGAGGGACGCACCATCGCCGCACCGCCCGCCCCGCCCGCTCACACCGTCACCGGGGTGACCCCGGCTGGCGGCAGCACGAACGGCGACACCCGCGTCACGGTGACCGGAACGAACTTCGCCACCGGCTCCTGGGTGCTGTTCGGTGGAACGCCGGCGAC
>JBDIBB010000079.1:0-18583 GCA_039812685.1 Vicinamibacteraceae bacterium | reverse complement strand
GGGTTCTGGCGCCACAGCTTGTCTTCCTCCTCCAGTTGCTCCCTGAGCGCGGCCTTCGCGTCTGGCTGCATCGGGACGCACTTCCGGTCCGCGAACCCCGTGGACTCGCGAAACAGCTGGCCGTTGATCATCTTGCGGAAGTACCAGACGCCGCCGCGCTTCACCAAAGCCATGCTTCACCCCATTGGCCATCCAGCGATCGAGCGCCTCGCGGTCGAACCGGATGAGGCGTCCGTGACGGACGAACGGTAGTTGCAGCCTTGCCACCTGGTGGTACAACGCGTGGCGCGTCATGCAGAGGTACTGCGCCGCGGTGTCCACGTCGAGCCAGCGCGGCGCGATCGCCGGGTTGGCTGTGGCCAGGTCTCGGGCGTCTTCGACGACGACGGGTCGTACAACGTCTCTCTGTTCCATGAGCGGAACTCCTGCGGAAGTGCCGAGGATGTTGCAGGAGGGCCGCGGGGCTGGCCTGAGGCCGACCCGTATGGCATGTCGGAGAACCGCCCTCGGAACAGCGGTCCTGGATGACTGCCCGGTCTGAGACCGGAGCAACCTCAGTTCACCAGCCGCGGTGATTCGGAAGGACCTGGGGTCCGCACCGAAGACATCCGCGAGTTCCGCAAGCACGCCTGGGCGGCGCGTGCGCTCCTCCTCGCCGGGCGGCGGGAGGACCAGGTCAGTGGTGAGGAGTCGATGCTAGCGCCGGAAAATCGTGGGTGTCAACAAGGGTTTCGCATGTACGACAGGCGGCGACTGGTGGCGTCTCAGGGCGAGAACGGCGATGGTGGGGAAGGGGCTGAGCCGTGAGCCGATGGCATGCCGGCGGAGCTTGTGCCTCCGAGCCCGGCCGACGATGAGACACTGCTTGGTGCGCAAGCGTGTTCTTGTGTCGGTCTAGTTCATTATTAATGAACATGATATGCTGCCGAACATGGCTCGCCCGGCGCAGACGGCAGATCTGGAACCGTACCGGCCCGCTCTCGAGAGGTGGCTGCCCAAGGCCGACGTGCGCCGCCCACCGGGAACCGTGGCAACGTTCGACGGGCTGCTCGTCCTTCGAGTCGCGGGGAAGCCCGTCCGTTATCTGATCCAGGAGAAGCGCCACTTTCGCCACCTGGACGCCGCGGTGATTGCCGACCAGCTGATTCGTCGCCGTGCAGAGTTGCCGCGCGAACACACCGGGCACAGGATTCTGCTCCTGGCGCCGCACGTGCGCGAGCAGCAGGCCCCGGCCTTGGAACGGGTCGGCATCGAGTACATCGACCTCGCCGGCAACGTGCACCTGAATGCGCCTGGGCTCTTCGTTCACATCGAAGGACGGCGACCACCGAAGGAGCGCGTGACGGCTCCCGTCCGGCCGCACAAGGGTTGGGTCAAGGCGGTGATGGCGCTGCTGGTCCGCCCTGAACTCGTCAACGCGCCCTATCGCACGCTCGTGGACGAGGCCGACGTCGCGCTGGGAACCGTGGCGAAGTGCATGAACGACCTGGCGCTCAGGGGCCTCCTGCTCGAGCAGGAGGGCGCGCGCACGTTAGCCGACCGGCCGGCCCTGGTGGCACTCTGGGTGCAGGCCTACGCGGACGTGCTCCGTCCCCGGCTGGCCGAGCGCCGGCTCCAGGTCAGAGCCGATGACAAGCCGCAGATCTGGGCGCGGTTGCAGACGGTGCTTGGAGAACGCGGGCAAGGCTGGGCCCTGACCGGGGCAGACGCCGCTGCGCAGCGGGATCCCTACTTCCGAGCAGCCGAGACGGAGGTCTACGCGCCCGTTCGCATCTTCGACGACCGTGAGGTCCAGAAGGCGCTCGTCGCCCAGCCCGCTGCTCGTGGCGGCAACCTGCTGGTCATCGAACCTCCAGGGCCTCTCGCCGTGCCGAGGGGAGTCGTCGACGTGGTGCCCACGACGCCGAACCTGCTGACGTACGCCGAGCTGCGGTACCGTGGAACAGGACAGGCGCTCGAGGCCGCCGACTTGTTGCTTCCGGAGGTGATGGGCGATGCCTAGGAGCCTGTCCGAGTAACGGCAAATAGTGTTTGCCGCGGGATCTCGAGTTCTTTACAGTCGGCACCGTGGCGAAGACGTATCGGCCGTACGTGCCGGAACAAAACTTTCTGTTGCCGCCGAGTCCTCGCGAGTGGCTGCCCGAGGGGCACTTGGCCTACTTCGTGAGTGACTTGGTCGACCAACTTGATCTGTCGGCGATCATCACACCGTATGAGGCGGAGGAGCGGGGCTATCCCCCGTACCATCCGGTGATGATGACCCAGGTGCTGGTCTACGCGTACTGCGTCGGGGTGTTCTCGTCGCGCAAGATCCAGCGCCGGTGGGTCGAAGACGTGGCGTTTCGCGTGCTGGCGGCGGGCAATACCCCGGACTTTCGGACGATGGCGGACTTCCGGAAGATCGATCTGGCGGCGTTGAGCGGGTTGTTCGAACAGGTGCTGAAGCTGGCGCTCGGGGCCGGGGCGACGACGGTGGGGCGCGTCGCGGTGGACGGGATCACAAGGCGAATGCGTCCAAGCACAAGGCGATGAGTTATGGACGGATGCGTGAGAAGAGCCGGCAGCTGCGCGACGAAGTGAAGCACCTGCTCGCGCAAGCCGAGGCCGCCGATGCGGCCGAGGACGCGCGCGCCGGGGCGGATCGGCGGGGGCACGAGTTACCAGCCGAGTTGCAGCGCCGGGAGACGCGCCTGCAGCGGATTCGCGAGGCCAAACGGGCCCTGGAAGCGCGGGCGCGCGAGGAGGCGACGGCCGGGGGTGAGACGCCGGAGGCGGCGCGGCCCGACGACAAGGCCCAGTACAACTTCACCGACCCCGAGTTGCGCATCATGCGTGGCCCGGACGGGTTCGTGCAGGCGTACAACGTCCAAGTGGCGGTCACCCCGTCGCAGCTGATCGTCGGCCACGCCGTCACCCAGGAGCCCAATGACCAACGCCAGTTGGTGCCCCTGATCACGGCCGTGACCGTGCAGGCCGGCGCGGCGCCAACCGCCGTGCTGGCGGATGCGGGCTACTGCTCGGACGAGAACTTGGCGGCGCTCGGCGAGCTGGGCATCGACGGCGATATCTCGACGCGCAAGCAGAAGCATGGCCTCCGTCCAGGGCCGTGTCCGCGCGGCCGGATTCCCAAGGCCGCCACGCGGGTGGATCGAATGACTCGCAAACTGCTGACGAAGGTGGGCGCGGCGGTGTACGCCCGACGGAAAGCGATCGTTGAACCGGTGCTGGGGCAGATCAAACACGCGCGCGGCTTCCGCCAATTCCTGTTGCGGGGCTGCGAGAACGTCCGCGGCGAATGGGCGCTCCTGTGCACGACGCACAACATTCTCAAGCTGTATCGGTACGTCAGTTGAACGGGGCCGGTCGCCCCGGCGCGCCAACGGTGCATCCGGAAGCCCCACATGCGCCCCCGGCTCCGGCGTAACGGCAGACCCCAGCACCAGCGAACAACCAGCGCGCCGGGCACCGGGCGGTGACAAGCGCCGAGGAGACGGTCGAATGAGCATCTCAGTCGTTACTCGGACTGGCTCCTAGCGGGCCGCGCAAGGGGCCAGCGCGGCTTGCAGCACGGTGGCCCTCGCGGTGGCCCGTGCGTCGGCCCCGGACGCTGGCCCCGTTGGCGTGGAGAATAGCCCACGAAAGCCGCGTCCTTTCGAGCCCTGTGGGCGGAGCCGGCGCGCGCTGCCGGGGTCAGGGCCGAAGGGGAGCGACCCCGGTTCTGGCGTGGTCCGGCGCGCCCAGCGCCTGCCCCGACCGGGGTCGCTCCCCCTTCGGCTGTTTCGCGGCTGTTTTCGGCCCCCGCCCTGGCGTGGAGGGTTCACGTGTCACCCGGGGGGAACGTAGACTACCGGCGGAGTCCAGAGACGTGATTGCCGCTTCCCCCCAGGTCCCACGCCCCGGCATGTTCGCCATCGTCCGCAACCGGCGTGGCGTCATCGCCTCGGTCCAGCCCGCCGACGATACGAAGAACGGCCGGATTCATCTGGTCCATCTCGAATACAAGGACGAGCACCACCCCTGCGAGGAGCGGCTGATCTGGGAGCTCGAGCCGGGCGGGAAGCTCCTCGAGCCGAACGCCCTGCCGGCCACGTCGGGCGATCCGATGCCGGTCGAGGACTTCGATGCGCTCGTGCGCGCGGCGCGATGGACGTCGGCATCGCCGTACGTCGATCCCGATGGCCGCGGCCCCGTCCAGCGGCTGCCGATCTCGAGTCCGTTTCACGGCGCGGTCCAGGTCGAGGACTTTCAGCTCGTGCCGCTCCTCAAGGCGCTCGCGATGCCGCGGGTGAACCTGCTCATCGCCGACGACGTCGGCCTGGGCAAGACGATCGAGGCGGGGTTGATCCTGAGCGAGCTGTTCCTGCGGCGCCGGATTCAGCGCGCGCTGGTCCTGACGCCGGCCTCCCTCCGCACCCAGTGGCGCGACGAGATGTGGGAGAAGTTCGCGCTGACCTTCGACATGGTGGACCGCGCCGAAACGGTGCGGCTCCGCCAGCGCATGGGCATGGACGCGAACCCCTGGCGGGCGTTCAGCCGCATCATCGCCTCCTATCACTACCTCCGACAGGACGACGTCCTGGAGCAGTTTCGGTCCGCTTCCAATCCCGCCGAGCGGTCCGCCCATCTTCCCTGGGATCTCCTCATCGTCGACGAGTGCCACAACCTGATGCCGTCGGCCTTCGGCGACGACAGCGACCTGTGCCGCATGCTGAGGGTCATCGCCCCGCGGTTCGAGCACCGCCTGTTTCTCAGCGCGACGCCGCATAACGGCCACACGCGCTGCTTCAGCGGGCTCCTGGAGATCCTCGACCCGGTCCGATTCAGCCAGACGTCGGAGCTCGGCGACGCTCAGAAGGGCCGGGTCCAGCAGGTGGTGCTGCGGCGGTTGAAGCGCGAGATCAACGAGCGGACCTCGCCCCCGCGTTTCTGCACGCGTCTGCCACCAGCGCCGGTCCCGCTTACGCTGTCGAAGCAGGAAGTCGCCCTCAGCGAGGCGTTCGACGCGTTCCGGAAGGGCATCCGACGGTTGATTGCCGAAGGCGCGGCTGGCCGGCGGCGGGCGGGGACGTTCGCTGTCGAGATCCTGGGGAAGCGCCTGCTCAGTTGCCCCACCGCCTTCGCCGAGTCGTGGCGCCGGTGCAAGGAAGGCCTGGCCGAGTCGTCTGCCGCGACCGACTCGGAGGTCGAGTCCGCAAAGCGCGCCGTCGAGCGCGAAACCGGAGACGACCCGGAAACCCAGGCGCGGGAAGCGACCGCGGCGACGGTGGTCGGCGCCTGGTTGAAGCACGTGGCCGCCGATCTCCAGGACGAAATCGCCGCCATCGACCGGGCCCTCGCCGCGCTCGCGCCGGAGCACGACGCGCGCTTCACCGCGCTCGTCGACCTGATCGAACGCCTGCTGCGTACGAGGAGTGCCTGGCGAGACGACGAGCGGCTGGTGGTGTTCACGGAGTACAAGACGACGCTCGACTACCTCGTGGGGCGTCTCGCTGAGCGCTTCGAGCGCGAGCGGCTGCTCACGCTCTTCGGCAGCGGCGGCGCCGAGGGCATGGAGCAGCGCGACCGGGATCGCGTGAAGGCGGCATTCAACGATCCCACCCACGCCGTTCGCGTGCTGGTCGCGACCGACGCGGCCGCTGAAGGACTCAACCTCCAGTCGACCGCACGATACCTCCTCCACTTCGACTGCCCGTGGAATCCGTCGCGCCTCGAGCAGCGCAACGGCCGCATCGACCGGCACGGCCAGGCGCGCGACGTGACGATCCACTACTTCGTGAGCGACCAGGACCAGGATGTCGCGTTCATCGCACATCTCGTCCGCAAGGCCAACGACATCCGCGACGACCTCGGCTCGGCCAACGAGCTGTTCGACACGGCAGCCCACCGGCGCATCGTCGAGGGCGAGGCCGC
Source organism: Vicinamibacteraceae bacterium (assembly GCA_039812685.1). GTDB lineage: Bacteria > Acidobacteriota > Vicinamibacteria > Vicinamibacterales > JAFNAJ01 > JBDIBB01. The sequence continues at coordinate 12,673 of JBDIBB010000079.1, read as the reverse complement.
CGACGGTGTCCAGGCCGATCTCGATCGGCAGGTCGAGGCCACCAGGGGGCTTTCGAGGTTCGACGCCGATGCGACGGTGCGCACCGAGGATCTCGGACCGGCGGCCGAGCAGCGCCTCAAGGCTCTGGCCGGCGAACTGGACCTGTCGCCTGAGTCGTTGCGCGAGACGCTGGAGTCGGCGCTCGCCATCCGCGCAGGCCGGCCGCAGTTCGAGTGCGCGGAGGACTTTACCTGCAAGATGCTCCACCCGGGCCTTCCGGGCTGGCGCGACGTCGTGGACGAGTCGCTGCGGCGCACGCTGGATTCGGGCGCCGCCGGCCCGGTCTCGCGACTTGCGTTCCGCATCGACCCGTTCCTCACGAAGGTTGGCGAGCGGCTCGTCTTCGCGCCGCGGCCCGACGTGCTGCTGATGCACCTGTCGCACCCGATGCTCCAGCGGGCGCTCTCCGTGCTCGCGCGGCGGCGCTTCCCCGGCGCCGGTGACGACGTCTCGCGATGGACCGTCCGGACCGGCGGCGTGCCGTCGGGCGCGGAGGCGCTGATCCTCTTCAGCGTCGAGGAGCTGGCGAGCAACGAGCTGCGCGAGACGTTCCATCACTGGGTCCGGACCGTCGCCTTTCCGGTCACGAACGGCCGGCTGGGCTCCCCGCAGCCCCATGTCCCGGCCGCCGATCTCGTCATCCCGACCCGCGCGGCAACCCCGGCCGATGCCGCCCGCGCGCGCGAGGTCCTGGACCAGGTCGAACCGGCGCTGAAGGCGTTCGTCGGCACGCACGCCGAAGCGCTGACGAAGCAGCTCGCGAGCCAGCTCGACCTCGATGGCGCGGCCGCGCGCGAACAGGAAGCCGAACGCTACAGAAGCCGCCAGGGCGAGGTCTCCGCCCTCATCGTCGAGAACACGCTGAGGAAACTCGAACGCGAGGTGCAGGAACTGCTGCTTCGTCGCAGTCAGGGGCTGCTGTTCGAACAGGGTGTGCGGCTCGACGAGCTCGACCGGTCGATCGACGAGAAGAACCAGGAGCTGGCGCGCCGGAAGCAGCACTACATCGACGTGCGCGACCAGCTCGAAGGCGAGCGCGAGCGCATCCTGAAGTACCTGCTGCCGCGCCGGTACGCGATGGCGGGCACGGCGCAGGTGTTTCCGGTGGCGATTGAGGTCCGCCTCCCGGGAGGCGGGGCGTGACGCCGCCAGCTGCCGCTCTCCCCGGCTGGGACCGCCTGCGCCACGGCGGCCTGCTGCTCGATGAGACGCGACTGCGCCAGGTCGCCGCGGACGAGCCGGCGCCGCCCTCTCCCTGGCTCGAGAAGGAGCTGCGCCGGCAGGTCGCGCAGATCCAGGACCGTACGCTCGAGCCATCGGCGTTCATCGCGTTCGTGCTCGAGGAGCTCTGCGGCTTTTCAGCCGGTCTGGGCACGTGGGACCGCGGGTCCGGGGTGGCAGGCGCATGGGCGCGGCCGGGGGTCGCCGGCGATCAGATCAAGCCGCGCCACCTCTGGCGGGGCGACTTTGGCGCGACGCTGGCAGTGTTCATCGATCGCGAGCCCAGGCTCGGCGTCGGCCGGGGCGCACGCGCGGTCAGCCAGACATTGCAGTGGCTCCGCGCCGGCCGCGAGCGGCTGGCGCTGCTCACCAACGGCACCCAGTGGCGTCTGGTCTTCGCCGGTCTCGACTTCGATGCCTGGTGCCAGTGGGACGTCGACCTCTGGTTCGAAGAGGGCGCGCTGGCGCCGCAGGTCGCTGCGCTGCGTACCCTGCTGCGGCCGGCGCTCTGGACACCGGCGAAGAAGGACCAGGCGCCCGCGCTCGTTCAGGCGATTCTCGACAGCCGCAGGGGCCAGGCGGAGCTGTCGGCCGTGCTCGGCGAGCGCGTGCGCGAAGCCGTCGAACTGCTGGTTCAGGCCCACGGCGACGTCCTCAAGCAGCGCTGCGCCGGCGTCGATGCCGCCGACATCTACCGCGCGGCCGTCCGCGTCGTCATGCGTCTGGTCGTCGTGCTGTTCGCCGAGTCGCGCGAGCAGCTGCTGCCGCGCGACAACCCGCTCTATTACGGCGCGTACAGCCTGACCGGCCTCCGCGAGGAGCTGGACAAGGTCGCGGCGCGCACCGGGTCACGCCTGAAGCGCTCGCACTCGGCGTGGCCGCGCCTCCTGGCCCTGTTCCGCCTCGTGTACGACGGTTCGCATCATCCCGATCTGCCCGTGCCCGAATACGGCGGCGAGCTGTTCGCGCCCGGCCGCCCTGACGCGGCCGACGGCCTGACGCGCGCGCTCGCCGTGTTCGAGTCCGCCGCCCTGTCCGAGGACCTGTTCAAGGACACCGACGTCCACCAGATGCTGGACCTGCTGACGAAGACACGCGTCCGGATCCGCCAGGGGCGTGCGAGCACGTGGGTGACGATGCCCGTGGACTTCTCGGATCTGTCGAGCGAGTACATCGGGATCCTCTACGAGGGCCTGCTCGACTTCGAGCTGCGCATCGCGCCTGAGGGCGATCCGGTCACCTTCCTCGCCGTCGGCAATGAGGTTGCGCTCCCGCTGTCCAGGCTGGAAGGCATGGACGATGCGGCGATTGCGAGTCTCTTCGAGAAGCTGAAGGACAGAGGGAGCGCAGCCGAAGGCGCCGGGGAAGATGCGGGCGCCGAAGGCGAGGACGACGCGGACGCAGAGGCCGATGAAATCGAGGACGAAGACGACCAGGCGATTGCCGTCGCGGTTGAGGCGGCGGGTGAGGAAGCCGAGCCGGAAGGCGAGGCGGTCGCCGACGTGCAGTTCATCATGCGAACCCGGGCGGAAGACTGGGCCCGGCGCGCGGTAACCGCCGGCAGGCTGGTCGCGAAGCCCCGCGGCGCCATGACCGACGAGAAGCGCCGCCGCTGGGACGAAGAGGTCGCCCGCAAGGCCCGCCAGATCGTCGCGCACGTCGTCCTGCCCGGCGAGTGGTACCTCGTGCGCTGGGGCGGCACGCGCAAGGGATCCGGGACGTTTTACACGCGGCCGGGCCTGGCCGTGCCGACGGTCCATCGTACACTGAGGCCTCTCGTGTACGACCCGCCCGGCGGAACCGAGGGTCAGCCGCGTCCTGATGCGCCGGCTCCGGAGTGGACACCGAAGAAGCCAGAAGAGATCCTCGCCCTCAAAGTCTGCGACCCCGCGTGCGGGTCGGGCACGTTTCCGGTCGCGGCGCTGCGGTATCTGACCGAAGCGCTGTACGCCTCGCTGCACCACCACGGGCGCATCGCCGCCAACGACGCCGGCGATCGATCGGTGATCCGCCTCCTCGACCCATCCACACCCTCGCCCCTCGTTCCTCACTCCTCGTCCCTCGCCGAGGAACTCCTCCCCTGCCGTCCGGACGACCCGACGTTCGAGCCGCGCCTCAAGGCCATCCTCCGCCGGCACGTCGTCGAGCGGTGCCTGTACGGCGTGGACCTGGATCCGCTGGCAGTCGAGCTGTGCCGGCTGGCGCTCTGGATCGAGACGATGGACCGCGACCTGCCGTTCTCGTTCCTCGATCACAAGATCAAGTGCGGCAACTCGCTCGTGGGCGCGTGGTTCGACACGTTCGGCCACTACCCCGTGATGGCGTGGAAGAACCGCGAGGGCGGCGACAGGTCGCACACCAACGGCGTGCACTTCCGGAGGGAGGCGCGCACGAAGGCCATCAAGGCGTTCGTGAAGGACCGGCTCACGCCGGATCTCCAGACGTGGATTCGCGTGTCGGTGCACAAGAACCGGCAGCTCTTCGGCGGCGGGGACATGGACGCGGCCGCGGCGCAGCAGGCGGCGACCGAGGTGCTCGCGCGCCTGCACGCGCTGCCCGTGCACGCCTCCGGCGAGCGTGCGCGCGTGTATCGGGACGAGGTCTCGGGATCGGCCGCCTACGGCGCGATCAAGTCCGCGATGAACCTCTGGTGCGCCTGCTGGTTCTGGCCGGTGGCCGAGCTCGCGGCGGCGCCGCTGCCGACGACGATGGCGGCGCCTGGGGAGCGGACGCGCGCGGTGGCGGCGGATGTCGCCGCGGCGAAGCGGTTCTTCCACTGGGAGCTGGAGTTCCCGGACGTGTTCAACGCGTCGCGGTCCGGGTTCGACGCGATCCTCGGGAACCCGCCGTGGGACATCGCCAAGCCCAACTCGAAGGAGTTCTTCTCGAACATCGACCCGCTCTACCGCTCCTGCGGCAAGCAGGAGGCGATCGCCCGGCAGACGGAGTACTTCGCGGACCCGGACGTCGAGGAAGCGTGGCTCGACTACAACGGCGACTTCCGCGCGCAGTCCAGCTTCGCGGGCGCGGCGGCGAGTCCGTTCGGCGACCCCGGGGGCGAGGTGGCCGGCTCCGAGACGTTTGCCATCGGGCGCGGCGGCGTGAGCGGCGACCTGCACGCGCGATGGCGCGAGGCCCGCGCCGGCGCACGCGGGTTTGCCGACCGTGCGCATCCCTTCCGTCACCAGGGGGCGGCCGACCTCAACCTCTACAAGCTCTTTCTCGAGCAGGCGCACGCGCTTCTGCGGGACAACGGCCGCCTCGGCTTCATCGTCCCCTCGGGGCTCTACTCCGACCACGGCACCGGCGCGCTGCGGCGGCTGTTCCTCGACCGCTGCCGGTGGGAGTGGCTGTTCGGCTTCGAGAACCGGGACAAGATCTTCGACATCCACCGCTCGTTCAAGTTCAACCCGGTCATCGTGGAGAAGGGTGGGCGGACGGAGGCGATCCGGACGGCGTTCATGCGCCGGCGGCTGGAGGACTGGGAGGCGGCCGAGCCGCTTGCGACGCCCTACACGCGCGCGCAGGTCGAGCGCTTCAGCCCGCGTTCGAAGGCGATTCTCGAGATCCAGTCGGCGCGCGACCTCGAGATCCTCGAGAAGATCTACGCGAACTCGGTGCTCCTCGGCGACGACGGCCCGGACGGTTGGGGGATCACGTACTCGACCGAGTTCCACATGACGAACGACTCGAAGCTCTTCCCGCCGCGGCCGACGTGGGAGGCGCAGGGCTACAGGCCGGACGAGTACAGCCGGTGGCTCAAGGGCGGCTGGCGGCCGATCGCGGAGCTGTGGCGGGAGCTGAAGGTGGATCCGTCGAAGGTCGTGCCGATCGACCCCGAGTGCGCGCGGCGCATCGAGGCGCCCGACGTGCAGAAGACCGATCGCCCCGGCCGCCTGCGCTGCGCCCAGCCGCCCTACGACCTGCTGCCGATCCCGCGCGCGGACATTCCCGCAGGGATCATCCTCTCGCGCGGGGCGGACGAGTGGATCCGGGCGGAGGGGATTGAGGACGTCGCGCTGCCGCTGTACCAGGGGGTGATGATGGGGCGTCTTGAATTCACATCCCAAGGATGGCTCAGCGGCACCGGTCTACGGGCCAAATGGGAGTCGATCCGTCCGCCTACCGGCTCGATTCGGCCCCAGTTCTTGATGGCGTCGGCCGACGCGGCCCAGACGACCCACCCGAAGGTTGTTTTCCGAGATATCGCGCGGTCGACAGATGAACGAACATGCATTCCATCTATGGTGCCAGCCTTTCCTTGTGGCAACGTATTGGGCGTATTGCGCTTGCCAAGGCGCGGCGCCACAGGGTTGGCTGGAGTTCTTGCGTCGTTTTCCCTGGATTGGGCCTTGCGCCAGCGAGTGGGGGGCACGCATCTCAATTGGTTCGTCGTTTCGGAACTCCCCCTGCCGGTGGTCGGAGTCGAGCGACTGGGTGTGACGGACTCAGTAGCGCGACGAATGTCAGCCTGCGGCGTTCCTTTCGCGACAGCGTGGCTCGATTGGGGTGATCCAGTGGACCGAGCGACGGCTTGGCGAACGTCGTGGGCGGTTGCGGCCTCAGAGCGCGTGCGTCTCCTGGCGTTGTTGGAGTGCGCCACGTGTGCCGCCTGGAGACTGAGCTCCGCCGATCTCAGTCACATTCTTCGGGACTGCGACCTGCCCTCGGAAGTCATTGCCAATCCAGGCGACGAACTCGGCTCCACAGGGTTCTGGCGAGTTGACGCAGCTCTTCCTCCGGAACTCCGTGTCAGCTGCCTCGCGATTGTGGCCATGCAGGACCTTGCCGCAGCCGGCGCCTCAGCCGAGTCTCTGGATGGATTCGGTTCTTGGCACTTGCCGGAGAGCGTTCGTCTCGCTGACTACGGCCTCGGCCACGACGAGCGCGCGAAGGTGCCGCAGCCGGTGGCGAGTCGCCTCGGGCCGCGGTTCTACGACTGGCAGCTCGCGCAGTCGGTCGAGGAGTCGTGGCGCGAGTGCGAGATCCACGCAGCGAATCTCCGCGACGCCAGGACCGCCAGCGACGAGGCCAGCCGGGCAGACGCCACGGCCAGGAGTCGTCGCGCTGCCGGAAACGCGCAGCCCGGGCTGCTCGACGAAGATCGCGATGACTGAGTCGTCGCCAGCAGGAGCCGGCGTAATCGCAAGGACGAAGTCCGAGCGGCTCTTCGAAGGGTACCTCCGCGCGCACGGATACACGGCCTTCGAGTTCGAACCCGAAATGGCCGGTACGATTCAGGGCCTCTCCAAGGTCGTCGACGCCGAAACCACCGATGGGCTGGCGGATCTCCTGCAGAGCCTGCAGAACCAGTACGACTTGTGGTTCGACAAGACGGCGTTCTTCAAGATGTTCGAGGACAGCAGGGGCACGAATTGGGGTCGGCAGCAGCAGACCATGACCTTCGAGTTGCCGCTTCCAATGCCGGTTCCCCAGCCGCCGGCCCGGCCGTAGCGGAGGAAGCGCAGACTTGTCGACGTGCGCAAGAAGGACCACCGTCAGTAGTCCTTTCCGCGAAGATCGGCAAGCCTGGCACCGCCAAGGGCGGCCGGTGACTTGATGATTCATGCACGTGAGGGTAAAAATATCCCCCTCAACGACATGAATCGCAAAGTCACGACCCCGTCCTTCCTGGCGACGCACCCGGTCTTCTCCCTGGCCGAAGCCGTGGCGGGCCTGCGCGCGCCTGGCGGCAAACGAGGCGCCCTCGACCGGCTCAAGCACTACGCGCGAACGGGCCGCCTGAAGACCGTCGCGCGCGGCATCTATGCCGTGATTCCACCCGGGGCGACCGCCGAGACGTTCGCGCCGGACCCGCTGCTGGCCGCCCTGGCCGCACGCTCCGACGCGATCTTCTGCCATCACACGGCGCTCGAGCTGCTGGGCGTGGCCCAATCGGCCTGGCGTGGGTGCTCGATCTTCACCGTCCGCGCTGGGCGTCCGCTTCGTGTGGGCGCCGACGCGATTCGGCAGCTCCCGCTCCCGCGTCCCATGGCGTCACCGGCCGCCGTGCGCGCAGGCGTGCGCACAGTGGACCATCGCGGCCACCTCGTGAAGGCGACCGGACCGGAATGGACGCTCGTCGAGGGCTTCCGGCGTCCGGCCCTGGTTGGAGGCCTTCCGGAACTGGTCGCGTCGGCCTCCGCGTTCACGACGATCGACCTCGACGTCCTGCGGACGATCCTCCGCCGCTACCACGCCGCCATCCTGTGGGCGGCCTGCGGCTGGTTTCTCGAGCGTACACAGGACACATTCCACGTGCCGGAAGCCGATCTCAGGCGCTTCGAGAGACACCGGCCACGCTCGCCGCAGTACCTCGAACGCGGCAGGCGCGGGGGGACGTTCGTCGCGCGCTGGAACCTGATTGTGCCCGCTGCTTTGGCCGGCGCCGGAGAGCCTGATGAACGTTAGCCGCGAGTTGCTCGACCGTCTGAGCGCGGAAACGGGTTTCCAGGCGGCCGCGCTCGAAAAGGTCGTTCGTCTCGGCGCCTTCGCCGCCGACGTGTCCCGGCATCCGGTCCTCGGACAGGCGCTCGCCCTCAAGGGCGGCACGGCCCTGAACCTCGGATTCGATCGGCCCACTCGCCTGTCGGTCGATCTCGACTTCAACTACGTTGGACGGGTCGATCGCGCCGGCATGCTTGACGCGCGTCCGCTGGTCGAGCGCGCGATCGCCGATCTGGGCCGCCGGGCGGGCTACCAGGTCCAGCAGTCGGCGGACGCCTTTGCCGGCCGCAAACTCTACCTCCGCTATCGATCGGCCTTGGGCGCCGACGATCGAATCGAAGTCGATCTGAACTTTCTGTTTCGGCAGCCGCTCGTGGCTGTTGCATCGCGCCGCCTGTGGCAGCCGGGCGCCTTCGATCGTCCGTCTGTTCGGACCGTCGGGCTCGCCGAGCTGGTGGCCGGGAAGGTGCTGGCGATGCTGGATCGCGCCGCCGTGCGCGACGCCTGGGATGTCGCCAACCTGCCAGAGGCCGGACGCATGCTCCTGGCGTCTCCGGCGTTTCGCCCACTGTTTCTGGCCATGGCGGCGACGCTGCCGCATCCGTTGTTCGAGTACACCGTCACCCGACTCAGCCGGCTCGTTACGAACCGGTTGATAGACGAACAACTGATGCCGATGCTCATCGGCGGCCCGCGCCCGGATGCATCAGCGCTGTGCAGAGACGCGTGGACGCGGGTCGATCCGCTTCTCGTGCTGAGTTCGGCTGAAACGGAGTTCTTCCAGGAGATCACCGCCGGGCAACTCCGCCTCCAACTACTGTTCGGCGACGACGACGCGGCGATCGGGCGTCTGGCGAACCATCCCGCCCTGTTGTGGAAGATTTCCAACGTCCGGGCGCATCTCGAGAGGCGCGGAAGGAAACACTGACTTCATGGCCCTGAACCCCATCGTCTTCACCGAGAACGTCGTCCGCAGCTTCCTGCGCTACCAGCTCACGGCGTACGCGTTTGCCGACGAGGGCCTCCACGCGCAGATGCGCCGGCTCCTGTCGCTCGACGAGACCCGGCATTCGCCCCTGATGCGCGGGCCGTTCGTCAGCCTGTCGCGGCCGTTCCGCGAAGGCGCCAGTGTGGACGGCCTCATCGCCGAAGGCCTCTTCCACCCGCACATGCGCCAGCGGATTCCGGCCGAGATCACGCACGTCTACGGCCACCAGGAAGAGGCCATCCGGGCCATTCACGCACGGAAGACGACGCTGGTGTCCACCGGCACCGGATCGGGCAAGACCGAGTGCTTTCTCTATCCGGTCATCAGCACGTGCCTCGCGTTGCGCGACCGGAACGCGCCGGCCGGCATCTGCGCCGTGATCGTGTATCCGATGAACGCGCTGGCCGAAGACCAGCTCGGCCGCCTGCGCGGACTGCTCGCGGGGACGGGCATTCCCTTCGGGATGTACGTCGGCAAGACACCGGAGTCCGAGGCTGAAGTCGCCGGGCAGCGGCTGCCAGCCGGCGCGTCGCGCGCCGACTACTTCGCGGCCCTTCAAGGGCAGACGCACGGCGAGAGCGTCCATCCGCCCGAGGAGGTGTGCTCCCGTCAGGTGATGCGCACGTCCGGACGCCAGCCGCGCATTCTGCTGACGAACGTGAAGCAGCTCGAGCTGTTGCTGACGCGCCAGCAGGACGTCGGATTGTTCGCCGACGCCCGGCTCGACTTCCTCGTGTTCGACGAGGCGCACACGTTCGCCGGCGCGCAGGGCGCCGAGACGGCCTGCCTCATCCGCCGCCTGCGCGCCTACTGCGGCCGCGACGCGCAGGACACCGTCTGCGTCGCCACCTCGGCCACCATCGTCGACCGCGACAATCCCGACGCGGCACGGCAGTTCGCGTCGCGATTCTTCGGCGTGGATCCTGGTGACGTGGTCACGGTGGGAGAGTCGTACGAAGCGGACACGTGGGCGCCGGATGCCACCGCGCCGCCTGCGCCGGTCAAGGACGCCACGGCGCTCCTGGCCGAATGCGTCCGTGCGGTCGAGGCGCCGGACGACGGCGCGGCGGTCCGATCGGTCCATCAGAGCCTGGCCGGAGGCGCGCTGCCGGCTGGCGACTGGGCGGACGCGCTCGGCGCCGCGCTGCGCGGCAACGCCCTCGTCCGCGAGTTGTCCGGGGCCCTCGGCGAGCCGCGTCCACTCGCGGACCTGCCCCCGGCGCTCGAGCCGACGATCGGCCGGCCAGTCTCGGAAGCGGAGATCCTGAGCTGGCTGACGCTCGGCGCCGCGGCACGGGAAGACGGCCGTCCGCTCCTGCGCCCGGTCGTGCACCTCTTCGCCCGCGGCATCAGCGGCGCGGTCGTGACGTTCGAAGATGACGCCCCTGCTCCGACGTTGTGGCTCGCGGCCGAGGACGAGGTGACGTCGCACGGCGGGAAGACGCCGCACGCGCACTTTCGCGTGACGACGTGCACGACGTGCGGGCAGCACTACTTCGTCACCTTCCTCAAGGACTTCGAGTTCACGGGCGGCACGCCGGGAGGCGGCGAAGCAGCCGGAACGACGTCGTTCTGGGAGCCGCTCGAGGAAACCAAGGGCGGCACGCGCGCCGTCCTCATCGACCGCGTCGTCGGCGAAGACGAGGATGCGGAAGGCAGTTCACGGTTGGCGCCGCTCTATTTCTGCCGCACGTGCGGCGCCGCCCATCCTGCCCGAGGCGCCCGCTGTCTCCACTGCGGGCTGACGGGCCCGCTGGTGCAGCTCTTCGCGGTCCGGTCCACGCCGAAGAACCCGGGCTGGCTGTCAAGCTGCCTGTCGTGCAGCGCGAACGGCCGGCGGCTGGGCAGCACGTACCGAGAGCCCGCGCGACCCGTCCGCGCGACAAACGTCTCCGACGTGCACGTGCTCGCGCAGGACATGCTCCATCACTCGGAGCGCCCACGGCTGCTCGTGTTCTGCGACAACCGTCAGGACGCCGCGTTCCAGGCCGGCTGGATGAAGGACCACGCCAGGCGCTTCCGCCTGCGCGCGCTCATGGCCGGCGCGCTCAGCGACGGACCGAAGTCGGTGGGCGACGTGGCGCGGGCGATCGACGACGGGCTGGAGCGTGACGAGACGCTGTCGCGTGCGCTGGTGCCCGAGGTGTGGCAGGTGGTCAAGCGCGAAGGCGGCGGCACGCGCCATGAGATCGAGCGCCTGAAGTTCCTCCGTATCCAGGTGCTGCGCGAGGTCGCGTCCGGCGCGCGCCAGTCCATCGGCCTCGAGCCGTGGGGCCGGATGCGCATCGACTACGTCGGCCTGGAGTCAGGGGTGCCGTGGATCCAGGCGAAATCGCAAACGTTGGGCATGCCGGCCGACGATCTGCGCGACGGCATCGCCGGCATCCTCGACTACCTCCGTCGTCGTCGGGTCCTCCACGACGCGGAACACGAGATCTTCACCAGGTACTGGCAGGACGGCGACCTCGAGATTCAGCAGGGCTACCTGCCGCAGATGGGATCGCCAACGGGCACGAAACTGCGTCGCGGATCGACGGAGAAGAACGAGCTGGTGCTGCAGTGGACGAGCGATCGAGGCGAGTCGACGATTCGCCAGATCGCCCGCAAGTGGCGCGTTCCATCGGACGACGCCGAGTCGTTCGTCGAGGGCCTGTTCAAGTGTCTGGTCGACCTCGGCCTGCTCCTACCGGTGAAGCTGAAGGGCGCGAAAGGACGGCCCCTCCCGGGTGTGTCGGGTCTCTACCAGGTCGATGCCGACAGGCTTCGCCTGCAGCGCAACCATGGCGGGTGGCGCTGCCGGAGCTGCCGGCGGCGCACGACGCGGCGCACGCCGTACGGCAAGTGCCTCGCGTGGCGGTGCGCGGGCGACCTGGAGTTCGTGCGGGAAGACCCGGACAACTACGATCTGCAGCTGCTGGACGAGGGCTACTCGATGCTCCGGCCCGAGGAGCACACGGCCATGGTGCCGCACGACGAGCGCGAGCGCCTGGAGAACTTCTTCAAGGGCGACTCCGACGTCGTCAATGCCTTCGTCTGCACGCCCACGCTCGAACTGGGCGTGGACATCGGTCAGCTCGACGCGATCCTGATGCGCAACGTCCCGCCGCTGCCGGCCAACTACTGGCAGCGCGCGGGTCGCGCCGGCCGGCGCCACCGGATGGCGGTCGACGTCACCTACTGTCGCCCCGTCTCGCACGACCGCGCGTACTTCGGCGAGCCATTGAAAATGCTCGCCGGCCGGGTGGATCCCCCGGCTTTCAACCTGCGCAACGACGTCATGGTCGGCAAGCACGTGCGGGCGACGGTCATCACGCGGCTCCAGCAGTACACACGGGACCCGGGGCGCAGCGAAGGCGAGCGTCGGGCTACCGAGGATGTCCTGCGCTCCTGCCTGCCGACGCAGGTGTCAGCGTACCTGTTCGACGCGGGACAGTTGCGGACGACACCGTTCGATCTCGCGCCACTCGATCGGCTGATCGCGGCAAGTGAAGCGGACCTCGTGCACTACGTCGAGCGCGCGTTCGGTCAGGGCTGGCCGGCGCCGGACGCGTCGGTCACGACGCCCGAGGCACTGCGCGGGCATGTCGCCGGCTTCACCGGCGAGTTGCGGACCGTCATCGCGCGGCTCGAACGGCGCCTGCAGTGGGCCATGGAGCAGATCCGGAGGCTGAACGGGGTTCGTGAGCGGCAAGGCGATCTGGATCCGGAGGAGGAATCGCTCTTCCGCCGTTCTGATTCGGTCGTCAAGCGTCTGAAGGGGACTCAGCGCCGGACGCGCCGGGAGGCCGAAGGGTACGACGACGTCAACACGTTCGGCGTGCTGGCCGCCGAAGGGTTCCTGCCGGGGTACGGCCTCGACGTCGGCGCGATTCTCGGGTCGGCCGAGATTCCGTTCTGGCGCTCCGGCGCGATGGAGTTCGTCCTGCCGCGTCCTCCGAGCGTCGCGCTGCGGGAGTACGTGCCGGGGAACCTGATCT
>JBDIBB010000078.1:0-19154 GCA_039812685.1 Vicinamibacteraceae bacterium | reverse complement strand
CTCTGCGCCTGGTGAGGCCGGCTCCTCTGGCGGCGGCGCAATCAGTTGCGGCGGCCCGGTGAGCCCGATGTTGGACTGCGACCCGATGTAGATGGGCGCGACGTCGCTGGCCGTCAACTCGTGGGTCCGAACGATGTGCGGCGTGAGCAGCATCACGACGTCGGTCTGCGTGATGGTGCTGTCGTTGTCCGACACCAGTTGCCGCAGGATGGGCAGGTTCATGATGCCCGGCAGGCCTCGCAGCGACCGGCGGTCCTCCTCACGCAGCAGTCCGGCCAGCAGGTGCGACTCCCCTTCCCGCAGGCGCAGCTTCGTGTTCACCTTCCGCGAGCCGAAGGTCGGCAGCGACTGCCCGGCGATCTCGATGTTGCCGCCGAGCGTGCTGCTCTCGATCACGATCTCGACGATGATGTCGCCTTCGTAGGTCACGCGGGGCGTCAGCTCGAGGTTCACGCCGACCGGACGGTAGGTGAACGACGTGAGGGGGTTGGTGGCCGCGCCGCCCACGGCGTAGGGCGTGAACACCGTGGATGGCACGGGGATTTCGTCGCCGAGGTTCAGCGTCAGCTTCGCGCCTTCGGAACCGCGAAGCTGGGGCCGGGCCAGCAGGCGCGTGCGCGAGTCGCTCGCCAGGAAGCGGACGATCGCCGACGGCACGCTCATGTAGAAGTCGGCGGTGCTGATGCCCTGCGACACGGTGTTGAGGTTGAAGGGGGGCGTGGCCGACGCGGCGGCGCCGCCCGTCCCGCCCGTGGAGCCGCCGGGGGCGACCTCGGGCGAGAAGATCGTCCCGATCGAGTACTGCGACAGGTTCAGGCCGTACTGCTTCGCCCGCGCCCGGTTCACCTCGAGGATTTCGACGTCGACGGTGATCTCCGCCCGCGGCTTGTCGTTGGCCGTGATGATGCGTTCGATGATCTCGGCCACGCCGCGCGTCGCGCGCACGGTGATCGTGTTGGCCGCCTTGTTCAGCGCGATCGTCGGCGTGATCGGGATGCCCTGTACGCGGGTGATCTGGTTCAGCATCTGCAACATCTCCTGCGGTTCGGCATGCGAGATGTAGAAGGTCCTGACCACCTGCTCTTCGTACTGCTGGCGCTTCTGCGTGGTGTCGTTGATCACCAGGATGGTCCGGTCGTTGACGACCTTGTACCAGAGCTGGTTGGCCGACATGATCTGGCCCAGCGCCTCTTCCAGCGTCACGTCGTCGAGCTGGATGGTGAAGGTCGTCGGCTTGAAGTCGCGCTCGTAGATGATGTTGATGCCGGTGGCCGAGGCGACGAAGTTCAGGATGTCCTGCGTGCTGGCGTTGTTGAACCGCAGCAGCGGGATGCGCTGCGTGGGCCGCAGCAGCGGCGGCTGCGCGTCGCGCCGCGCCTGCTCGCGCAGTTCGTCGATCTTCGGGCGCGGCCGCGCGGCCTCGGCGCGGTCGCGGACGATGCGCTCGAGTTCCGCGGCCTTCAGCACGGCCGGCCGGCTGCTGGGATCCAGTTCCACCGTGCGCCGGTACTCGAGGATGGCCTCCTCGAGCTGACCCTCCGCTTCGAGCGCGCGCGCCCGCGCCATGTGAACCAGCGCGGCCCGCTGCGACGTCCGTTCCAGCTCGATCTTGATTTCCGGGTTGTCGGGCTGATCCTGCAGGGCGCGTCGGAACATCGCCACCGCAGTGTCCAGGTCGCCGGCCTGGGCCAGTTCCTGCCCGCGCCGGAACGTCCGGCTGGCGCCGCACGCCGCCACGAGCGATGTTGCCAGCACCGTCGCGATCATCACCGCCGCGCGCGACCGCGCGCCAGGAGTCCGCTTCGTCATGATCTGCATCATAAGGACGCCGCTACGACCCGGAAAGCCGGATGGTCTGACGGCCGCGGCCGTCGACATGCTCCATCTGCACCGATTCGTCACCGATCCGTACCACACGATATCGGCCCTCGATGATATCTCCCTCGCGTCCGTGGAAGACGAATCGCCCGTCGCTGAGCACGGCGATCTTCCCGGCCTTGGGGCCTTCGACGATGAGGCCGATGAACTTCAGCGTGATCGGCGGCGGCGGCGGAGGTGGCGACGGTTCGGATGGACCCGTCAGCCCGGCATCGTGGTCCCGGCCGCCCGGCCGACCCGGCACGGGAGGCGGCGGAGGGGGCGGCGGCGGCGGCCGGAACGCGAACGGATCGCGCCCGGCTGGTTCGGGTCTCGTCCTGACGGCCTGGAGCGCGTCCAGGTGCACTTCGAGCGCGTGAGGATCGGGTGGTGCCGCCGGGGCGGGCTTCGTGCCGGCAACCGGCCGGGCGACGGGTGTCGCGGCCGCGCCAGTAGGCGCCGGCCAGAACTGCCACGCCGCCACAACCGCCAGGATCACCAGCAGCACGCCCAGCGCAATGGCGCGGGATCGGGTTTCAGCGGTCACGGCCGGCATGGAAGTAGGTGGAGAGGCCGAGCGTCAGCACGAGCGCCTCGCTCTCTTCCTGCCCACGAGTGAGGACCACGTCGGTGATCACCACGAAGTCCGAGGCCGTCTCCACGTCGTACAGGAACTCACGGACGTTCTCGTAGCGCCCCTCGAGCACCATCGACATGTCGAGGCGTGCCAGCGTGCTGTCGCGGTCGTACTCCACCGACTGCGTCCGGCGCGTCACGTGCAGTCCGGCATCGGAGGCCAGTCGGGCCAGGCCGAAGTAGGTCAGGCGGCGGGCCGCGGCCTGCCCCGGGGGCAGGACGGTGTCGTAGAACCTCTGCAGCTGCTCGGTGGCACGACTGCGCCCCTCGACCGTCGCGCGCGCCTGCTCGAACTGCGCGGCGGCCACCCGCACCTCGTTCGCGGCATCCTGGGCGCGTTGCTCGGCGGTGGCCACGCGCACCCGCAGCGGCGCCACCCCCAGCAGGTAGGCGCCCAGGTTCGCCACCGCCAGCAGGAGCAGCGGGAGCAGAATCGGGCGTTTGTCGGTGACCACGCGCCGCAGGGTCATCGCCGCCCCCGTGCCGCGCCGGCCTGCGGCCGCGGCGCCGGCCCACCGGGCGCGGGCTGTCGCGCCTGCCCGGGATGGTAGCGCCCCTGAATCCGGACCCGCACCAGGCCCGATTCCTCGGGCGTCTCCGATTGCGAGAGCATCTCGGAGAACACGCCGGTCCGCTCCAGGCGCACGATGAAGTCCTCCACGTCCTCCACCTTGCGCCCCAGCACCCCGAGGCCGACCTTCATGCCGTCGTCATCCACCTGCGGGCTGACGGCCGTGAGCATCACGCCGGCGGGCAGCGTGGCCTCGAGGTGGTTGAACAACTCCGTCCACGAGAACGTGCGGCGCTCGATCAGCTGGTTGGCCTCGTGGGCGGCCACCAGCACGCGCTCGAGATCCTCGGTCCGCAACTGGGCGCGGAGCGTGCCCGCGCGCTGCCGCAGGTCGGCGGCCTTCGCGTCGTCGGCCGCGATGCCGGCGCGCAGCGTCGTCTGACGGCTGGACAGGCGGACCACCTCGCGAACGTTGAACACGCTGACGACGACGATCACGATCGCCAGCAGGGCGAGCACGAGGTGCACCGCGCGCTCGTTGTAGAAGGGTCGGGTCGAGAGGTTCAGCCGGAACACGTCAGGCCTCCCTCAGCACGATGCCGATCGCCCCGGCCAGCCGCGCGCCCGCATCGGGCGCGATGCCGATGCGGTCGGCCAATCGCACGGCGTGCGACAGGTCGAGCGGTTCCACCACGGCGCGCCAGCGGCCGCCGATGGTCGAGTCCACGGTGCGCAGCGCCGCGTCGCCGCCATCGGGATCGACGAGCACGACGCCGTTCAACGTGCGGCCGTCGAGCCGATCCTCGTAGTACATCGCCGCCTGGTGCACCGTGTCGGCCAGCGCGCCGTCGACCTCCAGGCCGCGGTGCCGGAAGAAGATCGGCATCCGATCGCGCACTATCGTGAGGGTCACGTAGTCGCCGGCGAGGTGGACGAGCATCCAGTCGCCGGTCTGGCGTGCCGCCGCCAGGCCTGCCACGTGCATCAGCGCGGAGGTGGCCAGATCCACGACGCCCGCGTGCGCGGACGCCGCGGCGCACACGCCCTCGTATTCCTCGAGGATGTCGCGCCGCGCCAGCGCCACCACGAACTCCTGTGCGCCGTCCTCGAGGCGGCGCCCAGCCGCGATGGCCACCTGAGCGGCCTCGACGTCGAAGGGCGCGGCCTTGCGCACGTGCCAGCGGAGCACCTGATCGCGTTCCTCGACGCGGGCCGGCACCTGTTCGAGCCGGACGATCGCCAGCCGCGCCACCACGTCCGGCAGGACGATCGCCACGCGCCGCGGGCGGCCAACGGCCTCGAGCACCTGCCGGACCGCCGCCGCGACGGCGGGTCGGTCGGCCAGGTTGGGCGCCGCCAGCGCCGGCGTGAGCGCGCCTGCCGGCAGCGCCGCGCTCGCGTGGTGGTTCACCACGGCCGGCGAGCCGGCGGCCACGGCGACGGCCGTCACCCCGGCGGCCGTGAACTCCAGTCCCACGGCAGGCGGTGGCGAACTCCACCACGACGACAGACCAGCGGCACGCGGCATCGGGCTCACTCGACGAAGGTCACCTTGTTGATCTCGCGCAGCGTCGTCCGCCCGGAGAGCACCTCGCGAACGGCGCACTCCCGGAGGAAGCGCATGCCTTCCTCGCGCGCCACCCGCTTGATCTCGGAGTTCGGGCGCCGGTCGAGGATCATCTCGCGGATCCGGTCGGAAAGATCCAGCAGCTCGCAGATCGCCGTGCGGCCCTTGTAGCCCGTGCCCCCGCACTCGAGGCAGCCGGCGCCCTCGTAGAAGGCGTGCGACTGCAGCAGGCCCGGATCCAGGCCGGACTCGACGAGCATCTCGGGGGTGACGCGCGCCGGCCGCCGGCAGTGGTTGCAGATCAGCCGGACCAGCCGCTGCGCGAGCACGCAGTTGAGCGCCGAGACGAACTGATACGGCTCGACGCCCATGTTCAGGAACCGGCCGAGGACGTCGATGACGTTGTTGGCGTGGACGGTCGTGAAGACCAGGTGGCCGGTCAGCGCCGAGTTGATGGCGATTTGCGCCGTCTCCGCGTCGCGGATCTCGCCCACCATGATCTTGTCCGGATCGTGCCGGAGGATCGATCGCAGGCCGCGGGCGAAGGTCAGGCCCTTCTTCTCGTTGATCGGGATCTGCGTGATGCCGCGCAGCTGGTACTCGACCGGATCCTCGATCGTGACGATCTTGTCCTCGACCGACTTGATCTCGGAGAGCGCCGCGTAGAGCGTGGTGGTCTTGCCGCTGCCGGTGGGGCCCGTCACCAGCACCATCCCGTACGGCTCGCGGATGTACTTCCTGAAGCGGCGCAGCTCGTCCTCGGGAAAGCCGAGGATGTCGAGGCGCAGCTCGGTGAACTGCTCGCTGATCGACTCCTTGTCGAGGATGCGGATGACGGCGTCCTCGCCGTGCACGCTCGGCATGATCGAGACGCGGAAGTCGATCGTCTTCCCGCGCATCCGCAGCTTGAAGCGCCCGTCCTGCGGGATGCGCTTCTCGGCGATGTCGAGTTCGGCCATCACCTTGATGCGCGAGATGATCGGGCCGTGGAACCGCTTGTCGATCGGGTGCACGGCCGGCTGCAGCACGCCGTCGATGCGGTACTTGACGTGGACGGCCTCGTCCTGGGTCTCGATGTGGATGTCGCTGGCGCGCCGCTGGATGGCGGTGTAGACCGTCGAGTCCACCAGCCGGATGATCGGGCTGATGTCGCTGGTCAGACGCTCGACCGAGAGGTTCTCCTCGCCCGACTCGTCCTCGCGCAGGATCTGCAGGGTGAAGCTCTCGGTCGCCTCCTCGAGCACCCGCTGGCTGCTCTCGCTCTTCTGCAGCATCGCCTGGATGGCCGAGGGCGCTCCGACGGTGACCTTCAGCGGCGTGCCGAGCAGCACCGACAGCTCGTCGATCATCGGCAGGTCGGTCGGATCCGACACGACGATCACCAGCGTCTGGCCCTCGCGCCGGTGCGGCACGAAGCCGTAGCGCAGCATCAGGTCGGCCGGAATCGAGCGGAACAGCTCGTTGTCGAGGTGGAAATCGGCCATCTCGACGAATTCCAGGCGGTAGCGTTCCGCGAGTCGTCGCGCGTGGCCCACCTCCTCGCCCAGCGCGTGCGGTGAGAGGTCGGCGCCGGCCGCATAGAGGCCAGCCGCGGCCTCCGCCGGGCTCACCGACGGCAGCGCCGGCTGGGACGGGTTCGTGGAAGAAGGCGGCGTCGCCACGTTGGCTCCGATCCGGCGGCGGCCCTACGAGCCGGCCACCGACGACAGTTGAAACACCGGCAGGTAGAGCGCCAGCAGCAGCACGGCGATGATGATGCCCATCACCACGAGCAGCAGCGGCTCGATCACCGTCACGAAGCGGGAGAGCGAGGTCTCGATCTCCTCGTCGTAGAAATCGGCCAGGCTGTTGAGCATCTCCTGCAGGGCGCCGGTCGACTCCCCCACCTCGACCATCTTGACGGCCACGTCCGGAAACGCCCCGCGGCGCCGCATCGCGACCGCCATCGCCTCGCCCTCGCGCACGCGCTGGCCGACGGTCTCGAGTTCCTCCGCCATGTGGCGGTTGCCGACCGCCGCGCCGGTCACCGCGATCGCGTTCACCAGCGGGATGCCGCCGCCGAGCAGCGTGGCCAGCGTGCGGGCGAGTTGCGCGGTGGCGAACTTGCGCGCCGTCGGGCCCAGCAGCGGCGCCCGCAGCATCAGCCGGTGCAGCCACACGCGCCGCCCCGGGCTCCGCAGCCACAGCCACGCGACGGCGCCCGCCGAGCCCAGTCCGCCCACGATCGCCGGCCACCACGTGGTGACCACGCGCGAGACGCCGACGATGATGCGCGTCAGCAACGGCAGTTGCCGATCGAAGGAACCGTAGAAGTCGGCGAATGCCGGCACGACCCTCACGACGATCAGCACGACCACCACGAGCGACAGCGCCACCAGGATGATCGGATAGATCATCGCCGACACGGTCTTCCGCCGCACCGTCGATACCACCTTCACGTAGGTCACGTAGCGCCGGAGCACCTGCTCGAGCCCGCCGCTCTTCTCGCCCGCCATGAGCGACGCCGTGTACATCCCCGGGAACAGCTCGCCCTGCTGGGCGAAGGCCTCCGACAGGGCCGCACCCGCGCGCACCCGCTCGTGTACGTCGTCGAGCGCGCCCTTGAACACCGGGTTGATCACCCGCTGCCGCAGGATGTCGAGCGACTGGACCAGGGGCATGCCGGCCTTGAGCAGCGTGGCCAGCTCCTGGTTGAACACGAGGAACTCCCGTGGCGCGACACGCCGCCTGGCCGGCAGCCGGAAGGCGCCGCCCCCAAACCCCGGCAGGGCCATGCCGCCGGCCGGTCGCGCGGCCAGCAACACGAGCCCCCGTTCCTCGAGTTCCCGGCGCAGCCGAGGCTCGCTCTCGGCCGCCACGAGCTCCTCGCGAACCTCACCCGACGGGGTGCTCACCCTGCAGCGATACTCCATCGGCGAGTGGCCACCTCGACGGCCGGGGCACGGCGCATCCGGTCAAGTGGTTGCAGGGGCATGGATTGTGGGCGTGGCAACGGCGGGCATCTTATACCAGAGCGTCTCGCGGCGTCATCGACACCCGACGGTGGATAGGACGCCCCGTGATGCGCTCCGGCCGGAATCAGCGCGTGGGTTCGCGGCCGAGGCCGGCACGGGCCAGGACCCGCGCGACGTAGGCCCGCGTCTCGGGGAACGGCGGGATGCCGCCATGACGCCGGATGGCCGCCTCGCCGGCATTGTACGCGGCAAGGGCCAGCGGGACGTCGAACCGCTCGAGCAGCGACCGCAGGTGCCTGATGCCGGCCTCGACGTTCTCGGCGGGCGCATAGGCGTCTCCGACGCCGTATTCCCGCGCGGTCGCGGGCATGAGCTGCATCAGCCCCATCGCGCCCTTGGGCGAGTGCGCCATCGGCTGGTAGTTGGATTCCACCTGGATCACCGCGTGCACGAGGTCGACGCTCACGCCGTGACGGGCCGCCAGCGGTCCGATGAGCTCGTCGAAGGGCCGGCCGCCCGCCGGCGTCCCGGCAGGCGCCGTCACCACCGAGAGGGGCACCACCTGCTGGACCGGCTCCACGTAAGGCACTTCGTCGGGCGCCACCCGCTCCACCAGGGCGGCGTCACAGACGATTTCGCCGCCGCCCCGCAGCACGAGCACCATCCGGTCGCCTTCGAGGCGGTGCCCGCCCACCGTGAGCGTCCGTCCACCCTGGAGGTAGACGATCTCGGCGCCGGCGTCCGGCGCGGCCGCGGCCGACAGGCCGACGGCGATGAGCAGGCGGAGGAGGATGCGCACCGACCCAGAAGGCTAGCACAGCGGCGCCGGGTGGTGACACCAGCCGGCGTCCGCGCCCGCTCACGCCCCCGGGCCGGGAGGGCGCGTGCCGGCCTACCGCGGCTCGACGAAGACGTGGAACACGCGGATGCCCAGCTCGCGAGGATCCTGGCTGTTGGCCGCCGGCACCTGAGCCGGCACGAACGACGGCGTCACGTTGATGGTCATGTCCACCGTGTCGCCGCCGCCGAACTGCGCCGCCGCCACCGGGACCTTGCGCATCACCTCGTCGCGCGAGGTGAGCGTGAAGCTGTCGAGCACCTGGTCGCCGATGCGCACCACCACCTGCTGCTCGGCGGGCGTGAAGAGATCGGGCCGCCCGTCGGCGTGCAGGTAGAACAGGGCGTCGCGCCGCGGATTGCGAAACGACAGCGTCGCCTGCGCCTTGGTCCACTGCCAGGTGACGGCGGCATTGTCCTGCGCCACCTCCTCGGGGTGCCAGCCTTCCTTGAACACCAGGAAGACGTTCTCGCTGCGCGGCAGCAGGTCGAGCGTGCCCACCTTGTACGCCCGCTGGCCGTCGTTGTCGCCCGCCAGGGGCAGCCGCCGGCCGTCGACCGGCGAATACAGGCCCACGCGCACGGTGGCCGTGCCGTTGTAGGGATACAGCGGAATGAACATCGTCCGCGTGTATTGGACGACCTGGCCCGGCGTCCAGGACGAGGTGGGCACGGGCGGATCGTGATCGTCGGTCCACATGAGCTCCTCGTCGGCATCGAGGAAGTGGACCATGACACGGTAGTTGGCGTTGAAGCTGGCGTTGCCTGCCACCGTGAAGCGGTAGGTCACCTCGACGGGACTTCCCAGGGCCGCCCGCGAGTGGTTGACCGCGAAGGCGGGCGTGGCAAGCGGTGGATCGGTGTCGGCCTTCTTTCCGCAGGCCACCACGGGCAGCAGGGACCACGCGAGGACGATCCCGCACAGCGCGCGGGGAGAGCACATCCGGATCATCGGCGTCATGGACACAATCGCTGGACGTCAGGAGGGCACGGGCGCCTGATTGCGCCCTCGGCCGCTGGATGAACGCGAAAGCGTACTCCGTTGTTGGCCCCGGCGCAATATGCTACAGTCCGGCGCCTGACCGCATGATGGGAGACGCCCTCGGCCTGATCGAAACGCGCGGCCTCGTCGGCGCCGTGGAAGCGGCCGATGCGATGGTGAAGACCGCCAGCGTGGTCCTCACGGCGCACGAGTACATCGGCGACGGCTATGTCACCATCCTGGTCCGTGGCGACGTCGGCTCGGTGAAGGCGGCTACCGATGCGGGCGCCGCAGCCGCCCGCCGCGTCGGCCAACTCGTGGCGGTGCACGTCATCGCCCGTCCCGACGACGATCTCGAGACGATCTTGCCAACAGCCTGATTCCGTCGGCCCCGGCCGTCGCGGGGCCGTGTCCGTTCGCAATGGCCGACCTGTCCTCCGCCCCGTCCTCACACGCCACCGATCGCGACCTGGCCTCGATGGCCGAGGCGCGGGCGCTCGTTCGCCGCGCCCGGGCCGCACAAGCGCAACTCGCCGAGTTCACCCAGGAGCAGGTGGACGCCATCGTGACCGCCATGGCCGCACGGGCGCGCGAGCACGCCGAGGCCCTCGCGCGCGCGGCGCACGAGGAAACCGGCTTCGGCCGCTACGAGGACAAGATCCGGAAGAACCGCTTCGCGTCCGATCGCGTCTACGAGTCGATCCGCCACGAGCGCACCGTCGGCATCGTGGCGCGCCATCCGGACCGCAGGATCATCGAGATCGCCGAACCATTCGGCGTCGTGGCGGCCATCATCCCGTCGACCAACCCGACGTCGACGGCGATCTACAAGATCCTCATCGCGATCAAGGCGCGGTGCGCCATCGTGCTCAGCCCGCACCCGTCGGCCGTGCGGTGCATCACGCAGACGGCCGAACTCATGGAAGCCGCGGGCCGTGCGGCCGGCCTGCCCGAAGGCGCGATCTGCTGGATGCAGACGGTCACGCTCGAGGGCACCCAGGAGTTGATGCGCCACCGGTACGTGGCCGTGATCCTCGCGACGGGCGGCATGGGCCTGGTGCGCGCGGCCTACAGCGCGGGCAAGCCTGCCTACGGCGTGGGACCGGGCAACGCCCCGGCCTACGTGGAGAAGACGGCCGACGTCGGCAAGGCCGTCCGGGACATCATCACCGGCAAGACCTTCGACAACGGCGTGCTCTGCTCGTCGGAGAACTCCGTGGTCGTGGACGCCGAGGTGGCCGGACTCGCCCGCGAGGAATTCGTTCGCCACGGGGGGCATTTCCTCAACGCCGAAGAGGCCGCGAAGCTGGCCGCCGTCCTGGTCACCCCGCAGCGGCTGCCGAACCCCGAACTCGTCGGCAGGTCGGCGCTCGACATCGCGGCCCGCGTGGGCATCACGGCACCGCCAGCCACCCGCGTGCTCATGGTCGAACTGGCCGGCGTGGGCCGCGAGCACCCGCTCTCGATCGAGAAGCTCTGCCCCGTGCTCTCCTTCTACGTCGTGCGCGACTGGATGGAAGGCTGCGAGCGCTGCAAGCAGATCCTGCGCTACGGCGGCATGGGGCACACGATGTCGATTCACTCCCGCGACGAGGACGTCATCCTGCAGTTCGGCCTGCACAAGCCGGCGTCGCGGATCCTGGTGAACACGCCGTCCACCCTCGGGGCGATCGGACTCACCACCGCGCTCGAACCGGCCATGACGCTCGGCTGCGGCGGGTTCGGCGGCAACATCACGTCGGACAACATCGCCCCGCGCCACCTGCTCAACATCAAGCGGCTGGCCTATGAAACCGCCCCCGTCCGGTACGACGAGGCCACGACGCCGGCCAGCCCGGCCGCGCCGCTCGAACAGCGAATCGATGCCTTCCTGGCCTCACGCGGATTCGGCGTCACGCCGCCGGCCAGCCCACCCCCGGTCGAGGTGCCGGTGCGCCCGGCCGGATCGGTTGCCACCACAGCGCCGGCCGGCCCGGAATCTCCGATGACCTTCGTCTGCGAAGACGATGTGCGCGCCGCGGCCCGGGAGGGCCGCCGGATCAGGCTGGCGCCAAAGGCCATCGTGACCCCGGCGGCCCGGGACACCGGAGACGCGCTTGGCATCTTCGACTAACCGTTCGTGTCTTCGGTTTTTTGGATTTTGCGGTTGACGCTGGTGAAACCCGTACGCTACCCTCCCCGGCCGACAGCGAGGTAGTGGGCGGGACGCTCGGGTCCTGCCCGGTGCCCTCTCCCGGGCGCGGGCCAGTCCGCCGCGAACGTCACTCCCGGGAGCCACACGAGGACGGGCCGGCGCCATTTCCACGGGAGCCGCCCGAAACCAGCGACGCGCGGACGCCGCGTGTGCGCGCGGGAGCACCAATCGCATGAACCTCACGACGTCCTGGTGGAAGCACGCGGTCTGGATCGCCGCGGCCGTCTCGGTCGCCTGCGGCGGCAACCCGCGCGCCCAGGTGCCGGCGGCCATGGCGCCGGCGCCTGCCGTCACGCCGCAAGCGGCAGCGCCGCTCCCTGCGTCGGATCCCGTTGCGGATCTGCTCGCCGTCGCCGACGCCCACTACGAGGCCGGGGAGCGGGAATGGAAGCTCGGGCACCTCGGCCGCGCGCGCGCTGAGTTCGATCGGGCCGTCGACGTCCTGCTCGAGTCCCCGCAGGGCGCCCGGCTCAGCCCGCGCATCCGGGAGCATTACGAGCGGCTGATCGACCGCATCAGCGCGTACGACACGTCGGCGCTGGCCGCCGGTGACGGGTTCGCGGAGAACCCCTCGGAACCGGCGTCGATCGACGAACTGCTGGCCACCTCGGCCTTTGCGCCGATCGCGGTGCGGGCGGAACTCGACGCCCTCAAGGACGCGGTGACGGCCGACCTGGCGGCTACGAGTCATGACGTCCCCATCACGCTCAACGAGCGGGTGCTCGCCTACGTCGAGCTGTTCCAGGGCCGGCTGCGTGACTGGGTGGAGGCCGGGCTGCGCCGCGGCTCCCGGTACCTCCCGATGATTCAGCAGGTGTTCCGCGCCGAGGGCATCCCGCTGGATCTCGCCTACGTGCCGCTGATCGAGAGCGCGTTCAAGCCCACGGCGGTCTCGCGCGCGCAAGCCAAGGGCGTGTGGCAGTTCATGCGCGGCACCGCGCTCGAGAACGGCCTCAAGCACGACTGGTACATCGACGAGCGCGCCGATCCGGAGAAGGCGACGAAGGCCGCCGCGAACTACCTCCGGACGCTGCACCGGACCTTTGGCGACTGGCACCTGGCGCTGGCCTCCTACAACGGCGGGCCGGGCCTGGTGCAGCGCGCGCTGAAGCGCACGGGCGCCACGGATTTCTGGGCACTGGCCGCGGCGCCGCGCGCCATTCCCCGCGAGACCCGGGAATACGTCCCGATGATCCTCGCGGCGATCGTCATCGCCCGCAACCCGGCTCAGTACGGATTCGACATCGCGGCGCAACCGCCCATCGCCTACGACACGGTTCAGGTGGCGCGCGCCGTGGATCTCAGGCGCGTGGCGGAGTGGACCGGCGCGCCCGTGGACGAGATCCGGGCGCTGAACCCGGAGTTGCGGCGCTGGACCACGCCCGTCAAGCGCGCCAGTTACGCGCTCAAGGTTCCCGCGGGGACCGGCGAATCGCTGCAGGCGAAGCTCGCCGCGGCGCCGCCGACCGACCTGACCTCGCTGAAGTGGCACGTCGTGAAGACGGGCGATACCGTCGCCACGCTCGCCCGGCGCTTCAAGGTGAACCGTACCGATCTGGCCGAGGCCAACGGCCTGTCGGCACGGGCGAAGCTGCGGGCGGGCCAGGAGCTGTTGATCCCGCGGGCACCGACACCGCTGCTGTCGGCCCGGACAGGCGAGTCCCCGACACGAACGGCCACCCGCCAGGAGCCGGCCGGCGATCCGGCGGCGCTGTCCTACCGGGTGAGGCGCGGGGACACGCTGCTGGCCATTGCACGCCAGTTCCGCGTCAGCGTGAGCGACCTGCAGACCTGGAACGGCCTCCGCGATTCGCGGATCGCCGTGGGCGACGTGCTCGCGCTCCGGCCGGCGAGCCAGACGCAGTTGGCGCAATAGCGCCGCCTGTCGTCCCGCGCCTCCTCTCCGGACGCGCCGCCACGCCCGCGTGACGGCGCGTTCGCACGTACGCGGAATCCGCCGTCCCGCCGGGCCATGGGACAGGCAGGGTTTGCCACGCCCGCGCCGGCCGGCCGACGGCCGCTCCGGCCAATCGGCTTCCAGACGCCGTGTTCCGCCGTATCCGGGCGCAAGAGAGCGGCGGGCACACGCCTTGCGCTCACTCGCGTCGTGTTGGCCTCGCTGCTCAGCGCGGTGGTCGTGGGCGTGGAGGCGCACCTGGTCCACGTCGAGGTCGACGTGGCGCACGGGATGCCGCACTTCACGATGGTGGGTCTCCCCGATGCCGCCGTGCGTGAGAGCCGCGACCGCGTACGGTCGGCAATCCGCAACTCCGGCTTCCGCTTCCCGGCCCATCGCGTCACGGTGAACCTCGCGCCAGCCGACCTGCGGAAGGACGGCACCTCCTTCGATCTCCCGCTCGCGCTCGGCCTGCTGGCCGCGTCTGGCGAGTTGCCGCGGCGTGTCTTCCGCGAGGTGCTGGTGGTGGGCGAACTGTCGCTCGACGGGTCGCTGCAGCCGGCACGCGGCGTGCTGCCGATGAGCGTGGCCGCCCGCCGGCAGGGGCTCACGCACGTGCTGCTGCCGCCGGCCAACGCCGAGGAGGCGGCCGTGGTCGGCGGGCTCCGCGTTCTGGCGGCCTCGTCGCTGACGGCGGCCCTCGCCATCCTGCGAGACCCCTCGGCCGCCACCCCGCATCCGCCGCGCGTGCGGCCGGCGGGCGCCCCCGGCGATCTCGACCTGCGCGACGTGCGCGGCCAGTTGCTGGCGCGCCGCGCGATCGAGGTGGCGGCGGCAGGCGCCCATCACGTGCTGCTCTGCGGCCCCCCCGGTGCCGGCAAGACGATGCTCGCGCGACGGCTGCCCGGGCTGCTGCCGCCTCTCACCGACGACGAGGCCATCGAAACGACGGCCATCCATTCGGTGGCGGGCCTGCTGCCTCCGGGCGGCGGTCTGCTCACGCGGCGTCCGTTCCGCGCGCCGCACCACACGATCAGCGACGTGGCGCTGGTGGGCGGCGGCGCCTGGCCGCGCCCCGGCGAGATCAGCCTGGCGCACAACGGCGTGCTGTTTCTCGACGAGGCCCCGGAGTTCGACCGCGCCGTGCTGGAGGTGCTGCGCCAGCCGCTCGAGGAAGGGCGCGTGCGCATCGCGCGCGCGGCGCGTACCGTCGACTTCCCCGCGCGCTTCCTGCTGGTGGCGGCCATGAACCCCTGCCCGTGCGGATATCTCGGCGATCCGGTGAAGGCGTGCCGCTGCACGCCACCGCAGGTCCAGCGGTATCGGCACCGCCTCTCGGGGCCGTTCCGCGACCGCCTCGATCTCATCGTCGACGTCCCGCCGGTGCGCCCCGATCTGCTCACCACCCTGCCCGAGGGCGAAGAGAGCGCCGCCATCGTCGAACGCGTCAGGCTGGCGCGTGCGCGCCAGGCCGCGCGGGCGCCGCGCCGGGCGGCCTTCACCAACGCCCAGCTCGAAGGCCGGACGCTGCGCGAGGCGTGCGCGGCAACGCCAGCGGCCCAGCGTGCGCTCGCGCGCGCGTCGCAGCGGCTGGCCTGGTCGGCACGCGCCTTCGACCGCGTCCTGAAGGTAGCCCGGACGCTGGCCGATCTTGCCGGCGCCGACCAGGTGGATGCCGAGCACGCCGCGGAGGCGATGAACTTTCGCGGCGACAGTTGATCGCGGCCGGCCGGGCGCGATCGGCTCGGTCGATCGGGGCACGTCGACACCGGATCGACCACATCGGCGCGCCGGGCGATCATCGGGCGAACGTGCACGTTGCGGGGATTGCGCCAGCAGGGACTTGTGGTACAGTCTGCGAGCTTGTGACCCTCGGCGCAGCCCGGGGTCACCCAGCCCCGACCGACCTGATGCTCCAGAAGCGCTACACGATCCTCGCGGCCGATCGCACCACCGGCGTGGTGCGCCGTCTCACGATCAGCCTCCGCGAGGTGGCTCTCCTGCTGGTGCTGTTCGTCCTGGGTGGCGTCGTGCTGTTCATCGGCGCGCGCAACGCGACAACGCTCGAGCTCGCCGCGCTGCGGTCCGAGAACACGGCGCTGCGGCAGGAGAACGACAGCTTCCGGGCGGCCACCGGCGAACTCACCTCGCAGATCACGTCGTTGCAGGGCGTCATGGCGCAGCTCGGCGACAAGAGCTCGCTCGACGAGTCGACGCTGGCGGCCATCAACCGGCTGCCGGCCGTCGTGCGAAACCGTGCGATGGGGGGCAGCCCGAAAGGCCAGGAGGCGGCGCGCACGCTGCTGACGATGATGAACGCGCCCGACGGCCCCTTCGGCGTGCTGCGCTCGCTGCTCGACGGGCTCGAGAGCCGCCTGCTCGTGGTGCAGGGCGACGTGCAGCGTGTGGAGGCGCTGGCCCGCGCGACGCCGTCGCTCTGGCCGGCGGTGGGCTGGCTCACCGCCGGGTTCGGATCGCGGACCGATCCGCTGCACGGCGAGACCGCGTTCCACAACGGCCTCGATATCGCGGCCGACAAGGGCACGCCGATCTACGCGGCGGCCTCCGGCGTGGTGCAGTCGGCCGGCTGGGGCGGCGACTTCGGCAACCTCGTCGTGATTGCGCACGAGTTCGGGCTGACCACGCGCTACGCGCACATGTCGAAGATCGACGTGAAGGCGGGCGATCGGGTCGAAACGGGTCAGGTGGTGGGGTACGTCGGCGCCACCGGCCGCGCCACCGGGCCGCACCTGCACTACGAGGTGTGGGCCAACGGCCAGCCGCTGAATCCGCTGAAGTTCCTCACCTCGCCCCAGCGGCGCTGAGGCCGTGGCCGATCGGCCGCCACGGGGACGGCTCGCCTTGACGCCTCCTCCCCTGCTTCCTAGAATCGAACGAACACCTCAGGTCTGCGAGCGGCATCTGCCGTCGCGCGGCATGGCTCACCCTTGATCATCAATACCCTCCTCGCCAAGTTCATCGGCACCCAGAACCAGCGCGAGCTGAAGCGCATCGACTCGATCGTCGCGGCGATCAACGCGAAGGAGCCGGAGATCGCGGCGCTGTCCGACGACCGGCTGAAGGCGAAGACCGACGAGCTGCGGCAACGGGTTGCCGGCGGCGCGACGCTCGACGACGTGCTCGTGGACGCGTTCGCCGTGGTGCGCGAAGCGGGCCGCCGCGTGCTGAACATGCGGCACTTCGACGTCCAGTTGACCGGCGGCATCGTCCTCCACCGGGGGCGAATCGCCGAGATGAAGACCGGCGAGGGCAAGACGCTGGTGGCCACGCTGCCCGCCTACCTGAACGCGCTCGGCGGACAGGGCGTCCACGTCGTCACGGTCAACGACTACCTGGCGCGCCGCGACTCCGAGTGGATGGGCCGGATCTACCGCTTCCTCGGGCTGTCGGTGGGCGTCATCCAGCACGACCTGACGGACGCCGAGCGGAAGGTCGCCTACGGCTGCGACATCACCTACGGCACCAACAACGAATTCGGCTTCGACTACCTGCGCGACAACATGAAGTTCGAGCTCTCGCAGTTCGTGCAGCGGGGCCACAACTTCGCGATCGTCGACGAGGTGGACAGCATCCTCATCGACGAGGCCCGGACGCCGCTGATCATCTCGGGGCCCGCCGAGGAGTCCACCGACCTCTACTACGAGGTGGACCGGATCATCCCGAAGCTGAAGCCCGGCGCGGTCACCCAGGGCAACGTGAAGCCGGAGGAGCGCGAAGAGCTCGAGAAGACCGGCGACTACCTCATCGACGAGAAGCACAAGACGGTCACGCTCACCGAGAGCGGCATGGCCCGGTCCGAGAGCATGCTGACGCACCGCCTCAGCCCCGGCGGGCTCTACGATCCGGCGAACATGCCGCTGCTCCACCACGTGCAGCAGGCGCTGCGCGCGCACGCGCTCTTCAAGCTCGACGTCGACTACGTGATCAAGGACGGCCAGGTGGTGATCGTCGACGAGTTCACCGGTCGCCTGATGCCGGGCCGGCGGTGGAGCGACGGACTGCACCAGGCCGTGGAAGCGAAGGAGAAGGTGAAGATCGAGCGCGAGAACCAGACGCTCGCCACCATCACCCTCCAGAACTACTTCCGCAAGTACAACAAGCTGGCCGGCATGACCGGCACCGCCGACACCGAGGCCGAGGAGTTCGCCAAGATCTACAAGCTGGACGTCGTGGTGGTCCCCACCAACCGTCCGATGCGGCGCCTCGAGGAGCCGGACGCGGTCTACCGCACCGAGCGCGAGAAGGTCGACGCCATCATCAACGACATCGTCGACCACCAGAAGACCGGCCGGCCGGTGCTGGTGGGCACGGTGTCGGTCGAGAAGTCCGAACGGCTGGCGGGGATGCTCAAGCGGCGCGGCGTGAAGCACGTCGTGCTCAACGCGAAGTACCACGCGCAGGAGGCCGAAATCGTGGCGCAGGCCGGGCGGCTCGGCGCGGTGACGATTGCCACGAACATGGCCGGCCGGGGAACCGACATCCTGCTCGGCGGCAACGCCGAGTTCATGGCCCGCCAGCAGGCGCTGGCCGACCACGACGCGGAACGGCTGCCGAAGGGCCAGGAGCGCTTCGTCGACGACGAGGAGTTCTCCTACTTCTTCCACCTCGACGCCTTCTACCGGGTGCCGCGCACCGCCTACCAGCGCATCTACGATCAGCTCAGGCAGCAGTGTGACGCCGAACACCGGCGGGTGGTCGCGCTCGGCGGCCTGCACATCATCGGCACCGAGCGCCACGAGGCGCGACGCATCGACAACCAGTTGCGCGGGCGCGCCGGCCGCCAGGGCGATCCCGGCTCGTCGCGGTTCTACCTGTCGCTCGAGGACGACCTGATGCGCATCTTCGGGTCGGATCGGATTTCGGGGCTCATGCAGCGGCTCGGCATGGAGGAGGGCATGCCGATCGAGCACAACATGGTGACCAAGGCCATCGCGCGTGCGCAGAAGCAGGTCGAGGCCCAGAACTTCGGCATCCGCAAGCACCTGCTCGAGTACGACGACGTGATGAACAAGCAGCGCGAGAACGTCTACACGCTGCGGCGCCAGCTGCTCGAGGGGCGGATCACCTTCGAGGAAGGCGAGGTCGTCGGCCCGCACGAGTACCTGCTGACCACGGCGGGCGACGTGCTCGACGCGCTGCTCGACACGCACTGCGACCCGAAGATCGCGCACGAGGACTGGGACGTCGAGGCGCTGCGCCGCGACCTCGAGCAGACCTTCGCGATTGAACCCGCCGATCTCGACGACATCGACCCGGCCGCGCTCGACCGCGACGAGCTGCGTGACGCGCTCTGGGAGGCGATCAAGGGCCGCTACGAGGAGAAGCAGCGCCAGGTCGGCAGCGAGATCCTGCGACTGCCCGACGACGTCCAGGACACGCTGATCGGCGCCGAGCGGCTGCCCGAGGTGCGCGCCGCTGCCACCGACGAGCGGGCGGAACTGGCCGGGCGGGCGGTCCTCGAGCCGATCGAACGCAACATCATGCTCCAGATCGTCGATGCCCAGTGGAAGGACCACCTCTACAGCCTCGACCACCTGAAGGACGGCATCGGTCTGCGCGGCTACGGCCAGCGCGATCCGCTGGTCGAGTACAAGAAGGAGAGCTTCGAGCTCTTCCAGGGCATGCGCGAGCGCATCGACGACGAGATGCTGCGCTACATGTGGCGGCTGCGCCCGATCGTCGGCGATGGCAGCAGCCA
>JBDIBB010000077.1:0-19396 GCA_039812685.1 Vicinamibacteraceae bacterium | reverse complement strand
CTGCCGGCAGCCCCGCCCGATGGGGGCGTGCCAGCGCCGGTCGAGGAGATCGGGGGACCCGAGCCGGCGCCGGCCATCGAGGCGCGCGAGCCCGAGGCTCCACCGCCAGCCGAGACATCCGTTCCAGCCGCCGACGCCTCGCCCTCGGTCCCCGTGGCGGAGCCGGCAGCCGCCGTCGCGCCGCCAGTCGAGGCACCCGCGCCGGTCGAGACCGTCCCGGTTCCCGAGACGACGCCTGCCGTCGAGCCCGCCGCGGCCGTCGTGGCCGCGTCAGACGCCGTGCGGGAGAGCGCTCCGGCCGATGCGGAAACTGGCGGCCGAAGGCCGACGCCCGCCGCGCCTCCGGCCGCTCAGGTCCCGGCAGGCCGGCTCGTCCCGCCCACGCTGCGCCTGCGCATCGAGGATCCCAACGCCCCGGTCGCCGAGGGTCGTGCGGCCGCGCCGGTGGCGCCGCGTACGACCAGGCCTGGCACACAGCCGCCGGCGGCTCGACCGGTGTCGCAGGCGCCCATTCCGCCGCAGCCCCGGCAGGTGCCGGGTGGCCCGCGACCCCTGCCGTCACAACCGGTCCGCACCCCCGCCGGACCGGCACCGGGCGCGATTCGATCGCCGCTCACCCAGTTCGCACGCCCCTCCTACGCGCCCACCGGGTACGTGCCGCCGGGACAACGCCCGGCGGTGCCCGGCGCGCCGTCGGCGCGGCCTGGCACCCCGGGCTCGCCGCCACATCGGCCCGGCCCGGGACCGCAGGGACGGCCACAGGCCAGGCGTCCCGGCGGACAGCGCCAGAAGGGCTTCGAGATCCGGCGCGAACTGCAGACGATGAGTTCCTCGCAGTCGCCGGCCGGACCACCGCCGGTCACGCGGTCGATCACGCTGGCCGAAGGCATGACGGTCAAGGATCTGGCCGACAAGCTGGAGGTGAAGGTCAAGGACGTGCTGAAGAAGCTGCTCGAGAAGCGGCTGATGATGACCATCAACAGCACGGTGGACGCCGAAACGGCCACGATGCTGGCCCGCGAGTTCGGGGCCGAGGTGCAGATGCGTTCCTTCGAGGAGGAACTGGTCGAGCTGCAGCAGGAGGCCTCCAGCGCGGCCGACCTGGTCGAGCGGGCGCCGGTCGTCACCGTCATGGGCCACGTCGATCACGGCAAGACCACGCTGCTCGACGCCATCCGCGAGACACGGGTGGCCGAGCGCGAGGCCGGCGGGATCACGCAGCACATCGGCGCCTATGCCGTCGAGGTCAACAAGCGGAAGGTCGTGTTCCTCGACACGCCGGGCCACGAGGCGTTCACGATGATGCGGGCGCGCGGCGCACGTGTCACCGACGTGGTCATCCTGGTCGTCGCCGCCGACGACGGCGTGATGCCGCAGACGCGCGAGGCCATCGATCACGCGCGGGCGGCCAACGTGCCGATCCTCGTCGCGGTGAACAAGGTGGACAAGCCCGAGGCCAACCCCGAACGCGTCAAGAAGGAACTCTCGGACCTGGGCCTGATGCCCGAGCAATGGGGCGGCCAGACGGTCACCGTCGAGGTGTCGGCCAAGAAGCGGCAGAACATCGACGGCCTCCTGGAGATGGTCCTGCTCGTCGCCGACATCGCGGAACTCAAGGCCAATCCCAAGCGCGACGCCTCGGGCACGGTGCTCGAGGCCAAGCTCGATCGCGGGCGCGGATCGGTCGCCACGGTGCTCGTCCAGGACGGCACGCTGCACGTGGGCGACACCTTCATCGCCGGCGCGATCGTCAGCCGCGTGCGGGCGCTGATCGACGACCGCGGCCGCACGACGAGGAGCGCCGGCCCCTCGACTCCCGTCGAGGTGCTCGGCCTCGAGGGCATCCCGGCGCCAGGCGACACCTTCCAGGTGATCAACGACCAGGCCAAGGCGCGCCAGATCGCGATGTACCGGCAGTTGCAGGCGAAGGAGAAACTGCTGACCCGGCAGCCCCGCCTGACGCTGGAGTCGCTGAAGCAGGCCGTGGCCGAGGGCGGCGTGAAGGAACTGCCGCTCGTGATCAAGGCCGACGTCGGGGGTTCGGCCGAGGTGCTGGCCGACACGCTGCAGAAGCTGTCGGACGAGCAGGTCAAGATCCGCATCATCCGGGCGGGCGTCGGCGCCATCAACGAATCCGACGTGCTGCTGGCCTCGGCCTCCAACGCGATCATCATCGGCTTCGACGTGCGGCCCGATCGCAACGCGACCGAACTGATCGAGCGCGAGGGCGTCGACGTGCGCATGCACTCGGTGATCTACAACGTCACCGACGAGATCAGGAAGGCGATGTCCGGCCTGCTCGAGCCCACCTTCAAGGAGGTGCGCCTGGGCGCGGCCGAGGTGCGCCAGATCTTCAAGGTGCCGAAGGTGGGCACGGTGGCCGGCTGCATGGTGACCGACGGCCTGATCAAGCGCTCGGGCGGCGCGCAGGCGCGGCTCGTGCGCGACGGCAAGGTCATCCACGAGGGCACGCTGGGCTCGCTCAAGCGCTTCAAGGACGACGTCTCGGAGGTGAAGGCCGGCTTCGAGTGCGGCATGTCCTTCGAACGCTACAACGACCTCAAGCCGGGCGACGTCATCGAGGCCTTCGTCGTCGAGCAGGTCGAAGCCGCGGTCTCCTGATCGCCGCACGCGTCGCGGAACGCGGCCCCGGACGCCGGTCCGGGGCCCCGCCCGGCCGCGCGCTTCCCACGAGAACGCCTGTGCAAGGTCAACGTCCCCAACGCGTCGGCGACCAGATTCGCGAGGACCTGAGCGACATCATCAGGCGCGAAGTGAAGGATCCCGGCGTGGGCTTCGTCACGATCACCCACGTCAAGGTGTCGGCCGACCTGCAGTCGGCGAGGGTCTACTACACGTCACTCGGCGACGAGGCGGCGCACCGCGCGACCGGAAAGGCGCTGCAGCGCGCCGCGCCGTTCCTGCGCCGCCAGATCGGCGCACGCATCCGGCTGCGGCGGGTGCCCGAGTTGTTCTTCACCTACGACGAGTCGGTGGAGCGCGGCGAGCGCATCGAGCGGCTGCTGCAGGAAATCAAGGACGGGCCCCACCCGGTGGACGACGAGGCGGTGTCCGGAGCCGGCGAGGGGACCGACGCGTCCGGCGAGATCCCGATCCCCGGCGCCCAATCCGGAGACGACGGCGACGATGAAGGCTGACGCGCACACGCAGGTGACGGCGATCTGCGAGGCGTTGCGGCACGGCCAGCGGTTCCTGATCACGTCTCACGCGCGCCCCGACGGCGACTCCATCGGGTCACAGGTGGCGCTCGCGCTCGCCCTGCGGCACATGGGCCGGCACGTCCGGATGGTGAACCGCGACGAGCCGCCGGCGGCCTATCGCGCGTTTGGCGGCGTCGCCGACATCGAGGTGGCCGCGTCGGTGGATGGCGACTACGACGCCCTCATCGTCATGGAGTGCGGCGACCTCGGCCGGCCCGGCGTCGCCGGCCTCGAGCGCTACCGCATCGTCAACATCGATCACCATCCCGGCAACACGGCCTACGGGGCCGTCAACTGGTTCGACGCCTCCTACGCGGCGTGTGCCGAGATGGTCGCCGAGGTGATCGACGGCCTCGGCGTGCCGCTGGACGCCGACATCGGCGCCGCGATCTACCTCGGCATCGTCACCGACACGGGCGGGTTCCGCCACGCGGGCGTCTCGGCCCGGACCTTCGACGTGTGCCGGCGCGTCACCGAGGCTGGCGTCGACCCGGCGCGGATGGCGCGCCTGGTGTTCGACAGCAGTTCGATCGGCCGCCTCAGGCTGATGGGCGCCCTGCTCGAGGGCATGGCGCTCGAAAGCGGGGGGCGTCTGGCGATCCTGTCGCTCGATCGCGCGCTGCTCTGCCGCACCGGCGCCACGCCCGACGATCTCGACGGCCTCGTCAACCTGCCCCTGCAGGTGCGCACCATCGACGCGGTGGTGATGTTCAAGGAGGCCGAGGATGGCACGTGGCGCGCCAGCGCCCGATCGAAGGGTGAGGTCGACGTGCGGGCGGTGGCCCTGCGCTTCGGCGGCGGCGGCCACACGAACGCGGCGGGCTTCGACGTTCCCGGCGGGGACGCCGCGGCGCGCGCCGCGGTCACGGCAGCCATTGCCGGCGCCATTGCCGCGGCCGGCCGCGAGGTGCCGCCGGCATGATGGATCGAGTCTCCCGGCGGGCCTCCCGGCCCGCCACACGCACCTCGCCAGCACCGTGCCGCCGCTGAACGGCGTCCTCGTCGTCGACAAGCCCGCGGGGCCCACCAGCCACGACGTCGTGGCGCGCGTGCGCCGCGTCCTCCGCGAGCGCCGCGTCGGCCACACCGGCACGCTCGATCCGTTCGCCACCGGCGTGCTGCCGCTCGTCGTGGGCAAGGCGACACGCCTGTCACGATTCCTGACGGGCCGTGAGAAGTCGTACGTGGCGGTCATGCGGCTCGGCATCAGCACCGACACCCACGACAGCACCGGCGTCGTGTCGGGAGGCGCCCGGCTGCGGGACACCGGCGCGCGGCTGCCCTCGCCCGCCGACGTGGAGGCGGCGCTCGCCGCCTTCAGGGGCCCTCACCGGCAGGCGCCGCCCGCTTTCTCCGCCAAGAAGATCGGGGGCGTCCGCAGCTACGAGACGGCGCGCCGCCACCGCGCGCTGGCGGGATCCGCCCGCGGGCAGGACGACGACCCTGGGGCGCCGGTCCCGACGCCAGCCCTCGTCGATGTCATCACGCACGAGTTGTCTCTGGAGGCAGCCGACGACGACCTGGTCACGCTGCGCCTGCGGGTCTCGGCGGGCTTCTATGTGCGGGCGCTCGCGCACGCGGTCGGGGAACGGCTGGGGTGCGGGGCGCACCTGGTCTCGCTGCGCCGGTCGGCATCGGGCGACTTCGCCGAGCGTGACGCGCTGCCCCTGGACACCCTGGAGCGTGATGCCGCGCTGGCCGTGCAGCGCCTGATCCCGATGTCGCGGCTGCTGGCCGACTGTCCGGCGGTGCGGCTGACGCCGGCCGGGCTGGCACGCATCGCGCACGGCCAGGCGATAGACGACACGATGTGCGAGGATGACGAACAGACGCGCTGGGTTGGCGGCCGCTGGTCCACCGTCAGGCTGATCGGACCCGACGGCGAGCTTGCGGGCCTCGCCACGGCGCACGCAGGCCGCACCTCGTCAGGATGGCCTTTGCATCCGGCGATCGTCCTGACGTAGGATAAAACGTTACACACGGCCTCGACGAGGCCGTCATACGGCGGGCTGGTGCGGTTCACGGCGGCGCGAGGCCGTGGCGGACCGTTTCTGGGCCGCCCGTGGAGGAGAGTCAGTGGCACTGACCAGGGAACGCAAGACGACGGTCATCGACGGGTTCCGGACGCACCCCACCGACACGGGGTCGCCCGAGGTGCAGGTGGCGCTGCTGAGCGATCGCATCGGCTACCTCACGGAACATTTCAAGATCCACACCAAGGACCACCATTCACGGCGCGGTCTCCTGAAACTCGTCGGCCAGCGGCGCCGGCTGCTCGACTACCTGAAGTCGAAGGACGTCGAGCGCTACGCTGACCTGATCAAGCGGCTCGGCATCCGCAAGTAGGCACGCCAGACGACCTGCGGCCGTCGCGGGAGGGGTGACGTTCCGCTCCTCCCCGCCGCACGTCCGGGCGTCACCCCGCACGGCAGCGCACCGGCACACCCGTAGAGGCTCCTTTATGCACAGACGCGAACTCTCCCTGGGTCAGCGAACCCTGTCGATCGAGACGGGCAAACTGGCCAAGCAGGCCGATGGCGCCGTGGTCGTCCGCTACGGCGACTCGATGGTGCTCGTCACCGCCTGCCACGCCAACCACCCGCGGGAAGGCATCGACTTCCTGCCGCTCACGGTCGACTACCGCGAGTACACCTATGCGTCGGGACGCATTCCGGGCGGCTTCTTCAAGCGCGAGGGCAAGCCTGCCGAGAAGGAAGTGCTCACCAGCCGCCTGATCGACCGGCCGTGCCGGCCGCTGTTCCCGAGCGGCTGGCGCTACGAGACGCAGATCATCGCGCTGGTGCTCTCGGCCGACAGCGACAACGACACCGACGTGCTGGCGGTCACCGGCGCATCGGCCGCGCTCGCCCTCTCCGAGATCCCCTTTGCGAAGACGCTGGGCTGCGTGCGCGTGGGCCTGGTCGACGGCACCTACGTCGTCAATCCCACGTTCGAGCAGCGCAAGGCGAGCCGTCTCGATCTCATCGTGGCCGGCAGCGCCGACGCCATCGTGATGGTGGAGGCCGGCGCCAGACAGGTCAGCGAGGAGGAGATGGTCGGCGCGCTCGAGGCCGGCCATGCCGCCATCCGCGAGATCGTGAAGGCGATCGACGACCTGAAGGCGGCGGCCGGCAAGCCCAAGCTCGAGGTGGCTGCCAAGGCCTACAGCGCCGCGTTCTATCGCGAGGTGGAGGAGAAGATCTACCTGCCGCTGTCGGAGGCCATGCGCATCCGCGGCAAGCTGGAGAACTACGACCGCGTCGATCAGCTGCTCGAGGATCTGATCGCGTCGCTGCCCGAGGGGGCGGTGGAACGCCGGCTCGAAGCCAAGTCCATCTTCAAGGAGCTGAAGGAGAAGGTGCTGCGCGACGAGATCCTGCAGCGCGGCCAGCGGCTCGATGGCCGGAAGTTCGACGAGATCCGTCCCATCTGGATCGAGACGGGCGTGCTGCCCCGCGCGCACGGATCGGCCGTCTTCACGCGCGGCGAGACGCAGGCGCTCGTCACCTGCACGCTCGGCACCGCCGACGACCAGCAGAAGATCGAGCACGTCGAAGGCGAGCAGTGGAAGCGCTTCATGCTGCACTACAACTTCCCGCCGTTCTCGGTGGGCGAGGTGGCGTTCCTGCGCGGCCCGGGACGCCGCGAGGTGGGCCACGGCGCCCTCGCCGAACGCGCGCTGCTGCCGGTCGTGCCGGGCGAGGAGGCCTTCCCCTACACGATCCGCGTGGTGTCGGACATCCTCGAGAGCAACGGCTCCTCGTCGATGGCAACCGTCTGCGGCGGATCGCTGTCGATGATGGACGCCGGCGCCCCGCTGGCCGCCGCGGTGGCTGGCATGGCCATGGGCCTGGTGATGGACGAGGACACCGGCAAGTACGCGGTGCTGAGCGACATCGCCGGCGCCGAGGAT
Source organism: Vicinamibacteraceae bacterium (assembly GCA_039812685.1). GTDB lineage: Bacteria > Acidobacteriota > Vicinamibacteria > Vicinamibacterales > JAFNAJ01 > JBDIBB01. The sequence goes on along the minus strand of JBDIBB010000077.1, from coordinate 12,262 downwards.
CACTACGGCGACATGGACTTCAAGGTGGCCGGCACCGAGGCCGGCATCACCGCGCTGCAGATGGATATCAAGGTGGCGGGCATCACCGCCGAGGTCATGCGTCGTGCGCTCGCGCAGGCGCGCGAGGGCCGGCTGCACATCCTCGCGAAGATGCGCGAGGCGCTGGCCGCGCCGCGCCCCAGCGTCTCGGCCTACGCGCCGCGCATCATCTCGCTGCGGATTCCCGTCGACAAGATCCGCGACGTGATCGGCCCCGGCGGCAAGACCATCCGCGGCATCATCGAGAAGACCGGGGTGAAGATCGACGTCGAGGACGACGGCCGCGTCAACGTCGCGTCGGCCGACGAGTCGTCGGCCCGGCGCGCGATTGCGATCATCGAGGAACTCACGGCGACGCCCGAACTCAACAAGACCTACCTCGGCCGCGTCGAGCGCATCACCGACTTCGGCGCGTTCGTCGAGATCATGCCGGGCGTCGACGGACTGCTCCACGTCTCGGAGATCGCGATGCACCGCGTGAAGGACGTGCGCGACGAGTTGAAAGAGGGCGACCAGTTGCTCGTGAAGGTCATCAACGTCGACCCGGCCTCCGGCAAGGTGCGCCTGAGCCGCAAGGCGATCCTCATCGAGGAACAGGGCGGGACCTACGTACCGAACGACGCCGGGGGGGATCGCGGGGATCGCGGGGATCGCGGGCCACGCGGCCCACGGCGGCGCGACCGCTGACGGTCGCCGCGCCCGCGCGGCACGCCGCCTCACGCAGGCCGCGGCGGCGCGTGCGCGAACCAGGGGTGACCGGTCTATGATGAGGGGGTGGGTCCGCCACGCGGGCCCACCCCCTTCGCGTTCCCGCGGCGTGCCCCCCGGCCCACGTCCCTGGCAGCGCCGGGGCCCACTTCAGAGAGCAACGGGAGGACGGTGTGACCAGGACTGGCGATCAGGCGACACGATCGCCGCGGCGGTGGGTCGTCCCCGGACTGGCCGCGGCCGCACTGACGGTTGCCGTGGGCGCGTTCGTGCTGCGGGACGCCGGCCCGTGGCGCGCCGCTTCGGCCCAGGAGCAGGTGCGGACAATCGCGGTCAGTGGCAGGGGCTACGCGTTCCAGCCCGCCGCCATCGAGGTGCGGCAGGATCAGCTCGTGCGCATCGTCTTCACCGCCGAAGACGCGCCGTACAGCTTCACGATCGACGAGTACCGCATCGCGAAGCGGGCGAGCCCCGGCACGCCGGTCAGCTTCGAGTTCCGCGCCGATCAGGCCGGGCGCTTCGTCTACTACTGCAACCTGAAGTCCGACGAGCGCTGCCGCGACATGCGCGGAACGCTCACCGTCGCCTCGCGCTGACGGCCGGTCAGGCGTCGAGCGGATCGCGCGGGCCGGGCCCCTGCACGCGCCGCGCGAGCAGGTCGGGCCGCAGCAGCGTCATGCGGTTCTGCGCGTCCACGGCAACCCAGCCCCGCCGTTTGAAGGCCACCAGCGCACGGTTGGTGCGCTCGCGCGAGGCGCCCACCAGGGCCGCAAGATCCTGTTGGGTGATCCGCATCGGCAGACGGATGCCACCGTCATCGAGTGGCTCGCCGTAGGTACCGCCGAAATCCAGCAGGCGCTGCGCCACCCGCTGGTCCACTTCCATCGTCACCAGCGCCTGCACCGTCCGGTCGGTGACGCGCAGGCGCCGCGAGAGCAGCGTCGCCACGCCAGAGGTCAACGCCGGCCAGCGCTGCATCGCTGCGACGAACGTCTCGCGGTCGATCCACGCCACCTGGCTGAACTCGACGGCCGACACCTCGGCCGCGAAGGCCTCGCCGTCGAACAGCGCCAGCTCTCCGACGATCTCGCCGGGGCCGACGAGGGCGAGCGTGACAGGCGTGGGCGTGCCGGTCGCCACCTGCACCCGCAAGGTGCCGCTCAACACGAAGCAGACGCCCAGTGCGGCTGCGCCGGGCCGCAGGATCGTTGAACCGGCCGCCACGTGGCGCACCACCCAGCGGTCGCTGAGGTGTGTGATGACCTCCGCTCCGACGTGCTCGAGCCAATGGCTGGCCACGACGATGGCCTGAGGAGGCCGCCTCGCAGGGCCGCCCGGGATTCCGCCGGCAGCAGGAATGACCGCCACGCAATCGCTCGCCTTCCGTGTCCCGACCTCGGGCGGGCGACCTTCCCCCCCACAGGACCACAGGCATGAATTCGGCCAATCGCGGCGAAACTAGAGGGCCGCGCGTGAGAAACCGTTGAAAACGGCGTGATCCTCGGAGGAGTTCGTGGTTCGGAGGGCCAATTGGCGGCGATCTCGACGCGGCGGCGCGCGCGGCGCGTCAGGCGCCGGCCCGCTGCCGCATCCAGTCACGGGCCGCGAGCACGCGCTCGGGCAGCGGCGGATGACTGTGGAAGATCCAGCGCGTCACCCGCGACGGGGCCTCCTCCGCGAGGTTCTGCGCGCCGAGACGACGCATGGCCGCGATGAACGCCTCGGGATTGCCGGTGAGCTCGAGCGCGAAGCGATCGGCGCGGCGTTCGTGCGCGCGCGACAGGCCGTTGACCAGCGGCAGCGTGGCTGCCGACCAGGCCGCGGCGCCCAGCAGCAGGATTGGCAGACCCGCCACGTCGGCCGTCGAGGCCAGGCCGCCGACTCCGGCGGCCAGGCCCAGGGCCAGGTGGCCGGCGCCGAGCGCCCCCGTGGTCAGCACCGCGTCGACGGCGAGCGCCTTCCAGAGATCGCCGTGGACGTGATGGGCCAGCTCGTGCGCGAGGACCACCTCGATCTCGTCCTCGGAGTAGGCGGCCAGCAGCGTGTCCGACACGAGGATGCGCCGGGTGCGGCCCAGGCCCACGAGCGCCGCGTTGGCCGCCCGCGTGCGGTCGCCGAGGCGCCACTCGTAGATGCCGATGACCGGCACACCCGCGCGCTCGACGAGCGCCTCGAGCCGGTGCAGCAGCGCGTCACGGCCCAGCGGCCGCAGCTTGAAGAAGAGGGGGAACAGAAGGATCGGCGCGAGAAAGGCCAGTCCCACGGTACCGGCGACGAGCAGCGCCCCGGTGGGCACCCACCACCACGACGGCCACCAGCGCAGCCACGCATAGGCCAGGCTGGCGGCGGCCAGCGCGAGCCCCAGCGCCAGGCCGGCGCCCTTGACGTAGTCCGCCATCCAGCGCGGGAACGGCTGGGCACTGAGCCCGTAACGCCGATCGAGCAGGTAGCCGCGGTGCACGGCGAGCGGACAGGCGAGGAGCTCGGCGGCCGTGCAGAGCCCCGCCACATAGAAGGCCACGACCAGCGCGTGATGCCATGAGGCCGGCACCGGGAGGGCGAACGCCGTGCGCACGGCCAGGTCTCGCAGCGCGACGGAGGCGCCGCTGAACCAGAAGGCCGCGAGCAACACGCCACCGCCGACGACGCCGGCAACCCGCGAGCGCCGCTTCTGCCGGTGATACCGCGTGGCCCTGTCTTCGTTCATCGCGAGGCCCCTGGTCACGGGGTCCGTCACGGGCGGTGCGCCGCCGGCAGCCCGATCAATTCAGCTTCAGCGAGATCAGCTTCGACACGCCCGGCTCCTCCATCGTCACGCCGTAGAGCCGATCGGCGATCTCCATCGTCTTGCGATGGTGCGTGACGAGAATGAACTGCGTGCGGTCCTGCATGCCGCGCAGCATCTCGATGAAGCGTCCGATGTTGGCGTCGTCCAGCGGCGCGTCGATTTCGTCGAGCAGGCAGAAGGGGCTCGGTCGGTACCTGAAGATCGAGAACATGAGCGCCATCGCCGTGAGCGCCTTCTCGCCGCCAGAGAGCAGCTGCACGTTCTGCAGCCGCTTGCCTGGAGGCTGCGCCACGATGTCGATGCCGCTCTCCAGCTGATCCGACTCGTCGATCAGCACGAGTCCCGCGCGGCCGCCGCCGAACAGCGTCTGGAAGGTCTCCTCGAAGTAGCGGGTGATGGCCGCAAACGCCTCCTGGAAGCGCTCGCGGGTCGTGCGATCGATCCGGCGGATGGCCTCGCTGGTCTGGGCGATCGACTCCACGAGGTCTGCGTGCTGGCCGGTCAGGAACTGGTGGCGCTGCTCGAGTTCCTCGAACTGCTCGATGGCCATCATGTTGACGGCGCCGAGGCGATCGATCCTGGCCCGCAGCGTGGCGATCGCTTCCTCGGCGGTGAGCGCGCGGGCGTGCAGGCCCTCGGCCTTCGCATCCTCCGCCTCAGCCACGGCCGTGGCATCGCGATCGGCCGCCGCATCGCCATCGGCGAGCGAGGCCGGCCCGGTGCCGGCCGCCTCGGGATCGGCGTCGAGGTCGGCGTCGTCGGCGGTATCGAGGGCAGACACCTGTGGTTCGGCGGCGCCCTGCGCCTCCAGCGCCTCGACTTCGGCGGCCACCTCGTCGAGCGGCGCCTGCAGCGCTTCCTGGCAGGAGGCCGCCAGGTGCACGAGATCGGACTCCGCCGTGGCGCGCGCCACGTCGAGGTGCGCGAGCGCCGCGCGGGCCTCCTCGACGAGCACCCGTGCGCTTCGGGCTTCGGCGTCGACGCGCCCGAACTCCTCGGAGCGTTCACCGGCGTCCGCCTCGGCCCGCCGCACTTCCTCGCGCGCCGCGCCGAGGGCCTGCTGTTCGTCGGCCAGCCGCGCGGCACCGGCGTCGATTGCCGCCTCGAGGTCGAGGCGGCGCGCGAGACTGCGCTCGCGCTCGGCCGACCGCGAGGCGAACCGCTGCTCGAGTTCGCGGCAGCTCTCCTCGAGGCGCCGCACGTCGTTGGCGACGCCCGCGGCGCGCTCCACCAGCGCGGCGTGCCGCGCGCGCGCCTCGGCCAGCCGATCCGACACTTCGGCGAACGACTCACGGGCGCCCGCGAGCCGCCGGGCCGCCTCCTCGAGGGCCGTGTCCAGATCGCGCTGCCGCTGCTCGTGCTCGCCCACCGACTGCTGGGCCTCTTCCTGCCGCGTGAGCTGCGCCTCGCGCTCCTCGACGATTCGCCGCCGCTCGCTGGCCACGAGGTCGAGGCGGCGCGCCAGGCGATCGAGGTCGCCGGCGGCACGCGACACCTGCACCTCGGCGCCGACGCCGGCCTTCTCGTGTGCGTGCAGCGCGGCCGCCAGATCCGCGATGACCTGCTCGTGCTCGCCGACGGCGGCGTCGACGGCGATCAGGCCGCTCGCCAGACGCGCGGCCTGCTCGTGGGCCGCGGCCGTGCGTTCCCGCAGTTCCCGGAGTTCACGCTTGGTCGTGAGCAGCCCCCGCCCCTCGGCGCGACTGCCGCCCGACACGAGGCGGCCCGCGCGGAACACGTCGCCGGCAAGCGAGACCACCGGCGCGAGCGTCGCCCGCGATGCCTCAGCGGCTGCCTCGAACGAGTCGGCCACCCAGGCCTCGCCGACCGCGGAGGTGATGGCGGCGGCGTGCGGGCCGCTCACGCGCAGCACGGAGGCCAGCGCCACGAGCCCGGCCGCCGGCGGCACGGCAGCCGCCGGCGACTGACCATCCGCGCCGGTGACGAGGAATCCGCAACGCCCGAGGTTGCGAGCCCGGACCAGTTCCAGCCCTCGCCTGGCGACGTCGTGCGAGGCGACCAGCACGAACTGGAGCAGGTCGCCGAGGCACGCCTCGACGGCGCGCTCGTAGGCGGGTTCGGCCTCCACCACGTCGGCCACGGCCCCGGCGTGGGTCAGCCCCAGGCGGGGGTCGGCGAGGATGGCGCGTGCGGCGTCTCCATAACCCTCGCGCGCGGCCTCGAGTTCCTCCAGCGATCGGAGCCGGGCATCGAGGCTCGCGGCCTCGCGCTCGCTGGCGCGCAGGTCGGCACGCTGCCGCTCACGCCCGGCGCGCTCGGCGGCCAGCGCGACCCCCCGCAGCGCCATGGCCTGGCGCGACTGCTCGACGGCCGACTGCACCCCGCGGAGGGCCTCGGCGAACTGTTCCCGTTCGGCCGTGACGCGCCCCACCTCGATGCGCAGATCGCCGGCTTCGCCGTCGAGCCGCGTCATCTCGCCGGCGAGGCGTTCAGCGGCCTCGCGCGCGCGCTCGATGACGTTGCGCAGCGTAGCGACCGCGGCGGCGTTGGCCGACGCCTGGCGCCGGGCATCCTCGACCGCCGCCTCCGCCGACTGGACGCGGCGCTGGGCGTCGAGCACCTCGTCCTGCCGCCCCGCGAGGTGTCCGGCAGCCTCCTGGCATGACGTCTCGGCCTCGGCCGAGGCGGCACGCCGCTGCTCGAGTTCGGCCTGCGCGGGCGCACGGCGGGTCTCGATGTCAGTCAGTTCGGCGGCGAGGATCCCGACGGCGTCCGCCAGGCCATCGACCTGCTGGCGATCGAACGCGAGTTGCTGCTGGCGACGCTCGGTGTCGAGTTCGCAGGCATGTGCGGTGTCGCGCGCGGCGGTCGCCCGCGCCTCGAGCGCGGCGAGGTCGGCGCGCGTGGCGTCGAGCCGGCGCTCGCACGCCGCGAACTCCGACACGAGCTGCGCCTCACGCTCACGGGCCTCGGCCAGCCGGGCGCGAGCCGCCTCGATGGCCTGCGCGAGCGCGCGATAGCGGCGCGCGAAGAGCACCTTCTCCCACCGCCGCAGTTCCTCTCGCAGCGCGCGGTATCGCCGGGCCTTGGCCGCCTGCCGCTTGAGCGACGCGCGCTGCTTCTCGATCTCGAAGATCACGTCGTCGACGCGCGCGAGGTTCTGCTGCGCGGCCTCGAGCTTCAGTTCGGCGGAGCGGCGGCGCGACTTGTACTTCGTGACGCCGGCGGCTTCCTCGATCAGCAGGCGCCGCTCGGTCGGCTTGGCGCTGAGGATCTGGCCGATCTTGCCCTGTTCGATCACGGCGTAGGCGCGGACGCCGAGTCCGCCGTCCATCAGCAGATCCTGCACGTCGCGCAGCCGGACCACGTCGCCGTCGATCAGGTACTCGCTCTCACCCGACCGGTAGAGGCGCCGCGCGATCTCGACGTCGCGCGCGTCGGTGGCGGGCAGCGTCATCTGCACGCCGTCGCCGTCGCCGGTCGCGCTGCCGAGCGCGGGGTCGAGCCGCGCCGCGGCCGCGCGGGCGGCCTGTGACGGGACGTCGGCCAGCTTCAGCCGAACCTCGGCGGCGGCCGTCGGCTTGCGCGCGTCGCTGCCACCGAAGATCACGTCCTCCATCCGCTCGCCACGGAGGCTCTTGGCGCTCTGCTCGCCCAGCACCCACGTGATGGCGTCCACGACGTTCGACTTGCCGCACCCGTTGGGACCGACGATGGCGGTGACGCCCCGATCGAAGGCGAGATCGGCGCGGTCGGGAAAGCTCTTGAAGCCGGAGATTTCGAGACGATTCAGACGCATCGGGTCTAGCAGCGGGACACGCGGCGCCGCGCTGGACGGCGCCGGAACATCGGTGTGGACGGGAGCCGCCGGCGGCCGTGCGCCTCAGTGCTCCTGACGGCTTGCGACCTGGCGGGATCGCCGGGCATTCTCCGACAGCCGTACGGCTTCAGGGAACAGCGACAGCGCCAACTGGGCCTGGGGATCCTTGGGGATCAGGTGACGGCGGGCCTCTTCCACGCCGAACAGGGCCAGATCGACGTCGTAGCGGATCATCGCCCGGATGAACTCGCGGTCGGCGGCAAAGGCCTGCTCGTCCACCCTGACGTGCTCGCTCGCAAGGAACGCCTGGAAGTCGGCGACCATCTCGTCGGTGACCTCGAAGCCCCGCTCCACCACGCGCTGTCCCTTGCCCGTCGCCTGGATGCGCGTGTCGCCCACGGCGACGAACCGCTGCGCGAAGGAGGCGAACGCCTGCCGCGCGTAGAGCGAGCGCCCGAATCGCGTGGGGTTGAACCCCTCGACCGGGCCGGCCTTGAAGGTGTCGGGCTCGATGCCCACGCCGCCGTACACCTTCCGGCCGCTGTCGGTGTGCTTCATCGTGCTCTGATCGTGCTGCCGGGGGCCGTCCTGATCGCGCAACGTGTAGGTGAGGTATTCGTCGAAGGTCCCGTCCCACGGCCGCTGAATCAGCCGTCCGCTCGGCGTGTAGTAGCGGGCCGTCGTCAGCGCGAGCCCGGCGCCCTGGCTGATGCGGTAGATCGACTGCACGAGCCCCTTGCCGAACGTGTTCTCGCCCACCACCAGGCCGCGATCGTGATCCTGCAGCGCGCCCGCCACGATCTCGGCGGCGCTCGCGCTGTTGCGGTTCACGAGCACGACGATGGGGACCTCGCCGACGGTGGGATCCTCGGTGGCGCGGTAATCGTGATCGGAGTTGGCGATGCGGCCGCGGGTATAGACGATCATGTCGCCGCGCGGCAGGAAGCGGTTCGCCACGCGGATCGCCTGGTCGAGCGGGCCGCCGGGGTTGTCGCGCAGGTCGAGCAGCAACTGCGCCATGCCCTTGGCCTTGAGCGTCTCGATGGCGCGTCCCAGATCGCGGTCGGTGGTCTCCGAGAAGTCGCGCAGCCGGACGTAGCCGGTGGTGGAGTCCACCATGAACACGCCCTGGATGGTGGGAATGCTGACCTCGTCGCGCTCCACCGACAGCGTGATCAGCTGATCGAACCCCTTGCGGCGCAGGCCGATGTCGACCGTCGAGCCCTTGGGCCCGCGCAGGTACGAGACCGCGCGATCGCTGGTCCAGCCCTTGGTGTCCTCGCCCTTGATGCGCGCGATGACGTCGCCGCGCCGGATGCCGCGCTTGTAGGCCGGCGATCCCTCGAAGAGCGACACCACGGTGATGTCGCCATCCACGACCTGGATGGTGATGCCCAGGCCGTAGTAGCGCCCCTCCTGCCGCTCGCGCAACTGCGCGTACGTGCGCGGATCGAGGAAGTTCGAGTGCGGGTCGAGCGTCTGCACCATGCCCTGGATGGCGGCATAGACGACGCGATCGGACTCCACCGGCTCGACGTACTGGGACTCGACGGCGGCCAGCGCCGCCGTGAACACGCGATATCGCTCCGCGACGCGGTCCTGCGTGGCCAGCGCGCTGCGGCCGAACACCCCGCCGACCAGCGCGCCCACGAGCACGGCGAACACCGCCGCAGAGAGCGTGCGATGCTTGAACATATGCGGGAAATCGTACCAGAGACCGACGTCCCCCGCAACGACGCAGGCCCCGGCGCGCCGCCGGGCCCCGCCGCGTTCCTTGACCGCGCCGGAACCGGGTTTCTATAATCGCCTGAACGAGTTACACGGCAGGCGGTAACTCTGGCGGGTGGCGCCCCACAGGCGCCGGCGCGCCCGGATGGTCTCTTCCGGCGGCGCCACCCCGCAAGCGTCCCGGCCCCGGCCGGACGAGGAGCGAGTCCATGTTTGGTCCCATCGGGATGCCTGAGCTGATCATCATCTTCGTGATCGCGCTCATCATCTTCGGCCCACGGAAGTTGCCGGAACTGGGCAAGTCGCTCGGCAAGAGCATCAACGAGTTCAAGCGGGCTTCCAACGAACTGCGCAACAGCCTGGAGGACGAGATTCGCGTCGAGGAGCAGCGCGACGCCGCGCGCAAGCCCGCCGCCGTCGCGGTCACCCCCGAGACGCCCGCCGCGACCACCGCCACCGAAGGCACGCAGCCCAGGACCCCGGGCGCCGGCGCCTAGCGTCCCCTCGCCCGTTCCCCCGTGTCGCTGACCGGCCCGCTGCGGCCGCCCCGTGCTCCCGAGGAAGACGACGCGTCCGACGATGGGCGCATGTCGTTCCTCGACCATCTCGACGAACTGCGGACCCGCCTGATCCGGTCCCTGCTCGCGGTGGTCGTCGGGTTCCTCGTCGCCTTCGCGTTCATCGAGCGCATCTTCGCCTTCATCATGCGGCCGCTGCAGGAGGTGTTGCCCGACGGCGGCCGACTGATCTACACCGAACCGGCCGAGGCCTTCCTGCTCTACATGAAGGTGGCCGCGCTGGTGGGCCTGCTGCTGGCGACCCCGGTGGTGCTCTACCAGGTGTGGCTGTTCGTCGCGCCGGGCCTCTACGCGAACGAGAAGAGGTTCGCCGTGCCGTTCGTGCTCTTCGCCACGGTGTTCTTCGTGTCGGGGGCCGCCTTCTCGCACTACCTGGTGTTTCCCTGGGCGTGGCAGTTCTTCGCCGGGTTCACCACCGACTACATGCAGTTCCTGCCCCGCATCCAGCCGGTCTTCTCGCTCTACGTGAAGCTCATGCTGGCCATGGGGCTGGTGTTCCAGTTGCCGACCGTGGTCTTCTTCCTGGCCCGTGTCGGCGTCGTGACGCCGAAGTTCCTCGCGAAGAACATCAAGTACGCGATCCTGATCATCTTCATCATCGCGGCGGTGATCACCCCGACGGCCGATCCGGTGACGCAGTCGCTCGTGGCGGGCCCGATGATCGGCCTCTACCTGATCAGCATCGCCATCGCCTGGCTGTTCCAGAAGCGCAAGCCGAAGGACGCGTGAGGCCTGGCGGCCCGCAGGCGGGGCACCGCCCCGGCGCGACGCGCCGGGGCGGGCCGGTTCGGCTCACCGCGCGACGCGCGCCGGCACGTTGGTGAAGACAAGGGTATCTCCCGGCTTCGCGGCGTGCTGCTTCGCGAAGCCCGAGACCACCTCCACCACGTAGAGCGCCGACCCGTTGTGCCCGTAGGATGGACACGGATCGGCCTTGCAGGGCGGCACCGAGTGGGCGATGTCCACGATGCGGTAGTGGGAGTCCACCCAGATCATGTCGAGCGGAATGAGGGTGTTCTTCATCCAGAACGGATAGGTGCCGCTCTCCTCGAAGATGAACACCATACCCTCGTTGGGCGCCAGCCGCTCGCGGAACATCAGCCCGCGCTGGCGGTCGGCGTCGCTGGCCGCGATCTCGACGCTCACTCGCGTCTTGTCGGGAAACACCACCTCCCCGCGGGCCTTGGCGAACTGCGCGAGGGCCGCGCCCCCCATCACGACGGTCAGCAGCAACGCAATCATCAGACGAGTCATCGTCAACCTCGACGTCGGCGACGCCCGGCTCCGCCACCCGGGTGGATGGGTCCGGCCCCGGTGACAGCGTGGGCGCGCAAGCCTACTATGATACGCGGGTGGTGATGAGGCGATCCGTGGCAGGCGAGGCGGCACGGCTGGTGGCCGACCTCCTGACCGGCGATCCGGTGCGGGCCGAAGCTGCCCGCGCACGTCTGCTCGTGCTCGGCGCCCGCGCCGTGCCGCACGTCCTCGACGCACTGGCCGAGGCCACGGGGGGCGGCGTGGAAACCCTGCTCGGCGTGCTCGCCCTGCTCCCGCCCACGCGCGAGGCGGCGCAGGCCGTCGACGACGCCGCCGCCCGCGCGGAGGCGGCCGCCGGAATCGGCGCGCAGGTGTGGAGGTGCTGGCTGAGGGCCGCCGACCGCGAGATCTCGACGCTCGCCTTCGATCGCCTGGCCGCGATCGCCCTCGACGAGGCGGCGCCACGCGACGCCCGCCGGCTGGCGGCCGAAGCCGTCAGCGAACTCGGAGGCGCCGCAGCGGCGGCGCTCATGGCCCGACTTCCCGACGGGGTCCGGCCGGGATCGGACGGCGACCCCCTTGCCTCGGCGACCGGCATCGCCCTGTCGGCGGCCGCGGTGCGCGACTATGCCGCGGCGCAGGGCATGACGGCCCCGCTTCCCGAGCTGCACCGGGCGCTGGAGCGGGCCAGGGCACGGCAGCGCGAGGCGACCGACCCCTCGCAGGCAGCCGAGTGGCTGGCTGCGCGCGGGGCCCTGCACCAGGCGCTGGCGGCCCGAGGCAGCACCGTCGCGCTCTACGACCTGCGGGAGTTGTTCGAACGGGCCGAGGATCCCCCCCCGATCGGGGCGGTCGTCGCCATGCGCGAGATCGGCGATCCCGACTGCCTGGATGCCATTGCGTCGGCCTGGGTGCGCACGGCCGATCAGTGGACGCGCGATCGGTTGCGCGAGGTCGCCGCCGAGATCTGCAAGCGGCATCGACTCAGCGGCCGCCACGCCGCCGTCCGGCGGCTGGCGACCAGGGCCCCCTCACTGGCTGAGGCGGCTGCCGTCCCACGGACGCGGACGGCACGATGACCGCGTCGCGTGCGGTGCCGCACGGGGCCGGCCTCCACCGCCCGCCCCGCCGGCACGCTCACCAAACCTAATAGGCCTTCGCGAAGTAGGGCATCGCGACGGCCGGCTGGCCGCACTTCACGCACGCCCGCCGTTCGGGCGACGGCGCGATGAACGGGATGTTGCGAATCGTCGCCTGCGTCTCGGCCTTGATCAGCGCCTCGCATTCGGCCGATCCGCACCAGGGCGAGATCACGAAGCCCGGCCGCCCTTCCATCAGCGCGACGAACTCGCTCCACGTGCCGGCGCTCGTCGTCCGCTCCGC
>JBDIBB010000076.1:0-19447 GCA_039812685.1 Vicinamibacteraceae bacterium | reverse complement strand
CGGCCACAGGGCGCGCTGCGCCGCGCGCGAGGCGACGGCCGCGGGCCTGGGGGCGACGGCCGCCGCGGCAACCGCGCCGTCGGGAACCGGCGCCGCCCCGACGTGGAGGCGCTCCAGCCGGTCGCGCAGGGTGAGGGCCTGTGCGTCCTGGGTCCCGCTGCCAACCGCCTCGTCCAGCAGCGCGCGCGCGCGCGCCAACTCACCGGCGTCGAAGGCCTCGAGCGCCGCGTGCAGCAGGAGGTCGCCCTGGCGCTGGTGCTCGGCCAGCACCTTGCGGGCCCGTTCGATGTAGGCACGCGCCCGCGCGTGCCCGCGGTCCAGGAACAGGACGCGCGTCCAGGCGTGGATCGCGCGCTCGTACTCGCCGGCGAAATACCGGTCGAGCCCGGCGACCAGCAGCGACTCGATGGTCGCGTCCCGATCGGCGGGCTGGTCTGCGGCGGCGGCTGAGATCGGACGCAGGGTGTCGGGCATGCGGGCCAGCAGGACCGGATTATACAGGCTCGAGGTCCGCCCGGAGGCGGCCCGCGCGAGCGGGATCGCGCGGCGCGAGCCCGCCGGCGGCGCGGCTTCCCGGACTTGTGATAGAACGTCGCCCCATGGCTGTCATCGAATGCGTACCGAACATCAGCGAAGGACGCCGCCCCGAGATCGTGACGCGCTGCGTCGACGCGTGCCGGGTGGCTGGCGTCACCGTGCTCGACCACTCGTCGGACGCCGCGCACAACCGATCCGTGATCACGCTCGCCGGCGACGGACCGGCCCTGAAGGCGGCCATCCTCGGCCTCTACGCCGCCGCGCTGCCCGAGATCGATCTGCGGCATCACTCCGGCGAGCACCCGCGCATGGGCGCGGTCGACGTGGTGCCGTTCATCCCGATCGAAGGCGCGACCATGGCCGACTGCGTGGCGCTCTCCAGGGAGGTCGCCGCCGAGGTCGCCGCGCGGTTCGGCGTGCCCGTGTTCCTCTACGAAGAAGCCGCCTCGTCTCCCGCGCGGCGCAACCTCGAGGACATCCGGCGTGGCGAGTTCGAGGGCCTGGGCGCGAAGATGGCGCAGGCGGCCTGGACGCCCGACTTCGGCCCCGCCGTGCCGCACGTCTCCGCCGGCGGCTCGGTGATCGGCGCGCGCATGCCGCTGGTCGCCTACAACGTGAACCTGGCCACCGATCGGCTCGACGTGGCGAAGAAGATCGCCGCCGCCGTGCGGCACAGCAGCGGCGGCTACCGCTTCGTGAAGGCGATGGGCATCGACCTCGGCGACCGCCGCATCGTCCAGGTGTCGATGAACCTGACGAACTTCGAGAAGACGCCGATCTTCCGCGTGTTCGACACGATCGTGCGCGAGGCGGAACGCTACGGCGTGGCGGTGCTCGAGAGCGAGATCGTGGGGCTGGTGCCCGCCTCGGCGCTCTTCGGCACGGCGGCGCACTACCTGAGGCTGGAGGGGTTCTCGAGCGACCAGGTGCTCGAGAGCAGGCTGCGGAAGGCGTGAGGGCCGCCGGCGCTACTCGTCCTCGCCCCGGCGTCCGGGTGCGAGGCCGTAGGCCTTCATCTTGCGATACAGGTTGCTGCGCTCCACGCCGAGCGCGTCGGCGGTCCGCGACATGTTCCCGCGCTGCGCGGCCAGCACGCGCAGGATGTAGTCCTTCTCGAAGCGCTCGCGCGCGACCAGCAGCGGCAGCACCGGGTCGGAGACCACCGATGGCGGCTCCGGGGAGACGGGCACGCCCGGCAGGTTCAGGTGTCGGGGCTCGATGGTGTCGCCGGGCACCATGATCATCAGCCGCTCGAGCACGTTGCGCAGCTCGCGCACGTTGCCGGGCCACGAGTAGTCGGACAACAGCGTCATCGCCGCCGGCGACACCCGCTTGGCGCGGCGCCCGTATTCCCGCGCCAGCTGCTGCAGGAAGTGTTCGGCCAGCAGCGGGATGTCCTCGGCGCGCTCCCGCAGCGCGGGCACGACGATCGGGATCACGTTCAGGCGAAAGTACAGGTCCTCGCGAAACCGTCCCGCGCGGATCTCGGCCGGCAGATCCTTGTTGGTAGCGGCGATGACGCGGACGTCGACGCGGATCGTCGTGGTGCCACCCACGCGATCCACCACCTGTTCCTGCAGCACGCGCAGCACCTTGGCCTGCGTCTTCAGGCTCATGTCGGCGATCTCGTCGAGGAACAGCGTGCCGCCGCCGGCCACCTCGAACTTGCCCCGCCGATCGGCGACCGCGCCGGTGAAGGCGCCGCGTACGTGGCCGAACAGCTCGCTCTCGATCAGTTCCTCGGGAATGGCCGCGCAGTTCACCTCGACGAAGGGCCCGGCGCGACGGCGGCTCAGGGCGTGCACGCTGCGTGCCGCCAGTTCCTTGCCGGTGCCGTTCTCGCCGAAGATCAGCACCCGTCCGTTGGTGGGCGCCGCCATCGCGATCTGCTCGCGGAGCTGGCGCATCGGCCGGCTCTCGCCCACCATCGTGAACTGGCGATCCACGTGCGCGCGCAGCGCGCGGTTCTCGGCCTCGAGGTGCCGCTGCCGCAGCGCGTTGCGGACGGCGAGCAGGATCTTGTCGATCGAGAGCGGCTTCTCGACGAAGTCGAAGGCGCCCATCTTGATGGCGCGCACCGCCGACTCGATGTTGCCGTGGCCGGAGATGATCACCACCGAGGCGTCCACGCTGCGCTCGCGCAGCCGCTCGAGGGTGGCCAGCCCGTCGAGCCCCGGCAGCCAGACGTCGAGCAGGATCAGGTCGAACGCCTCGCGCTGCACGCGCTCGAGGCACGCCTCGCCGCTGCCGACCGCGTCCACCGTGAACCCCTCGTCGCGAAGCACGGCCCCGAGCGAGGCGCGCACGCCGGCCTCGTCGTCAACGATCAGGATGGAGGCGGTGGACATGGACAGGGCTTGGGGCTTGGGGCTTGGGGCTTGGGGCCGGGTCAACTCACTTCGCTCATCACTGGTCGCTTGCCACGCAGGGGGCCTCAGCATGGGGCCGGCCCACTGGCAACCGGCAGATCCTGACGAGCGCCCGGTGGTGTGCGAAGGGTGTTGACCACGCCCCAAGCCCCGGGCCACAAGCCGCAAGCCACCTAGACCGGCAGCTCGATCGTCATCCGGGTGCCGCGCGGCGCGTTGGGGACCGCCTCGATGCTGCCGCCATGCTCCACGACGATCCGCCGGACGATGGCGAGGCCGAGGCCGCTGCCGCGCTGCTTGGTTGAATAATACGGGAGAAAGAGCCGCGCGCGCTCGTCGTCGGGCACCCCGGGCCCGTTGTCGGCCACCACGAGCCGCACCACGCCGCCGCTCTCGTCGTGCAGGGTCGTGATGGTGATCAGCCCCCGGCCGCCTCCGGGCGGCGGGGCGCTGGTGATCGCCTCCACGGCGTTGTCCACGAGGTTGATGATCACACGGCGGAACTGCTCCACGTCCACCCGCACGCGCGGCAGGTCCCGCGCGAACGCCTCCACCACGTCGATGCTGGCGAACAGCCCGCGATAGAGACCGAGCGCATCGCGCAGCAGGTCGTGGAGATCCACCAGCGTGGTCCGCGGCGCCGGCATCCGCGCGAACTGCGAGAACTCGTCCACCAGCTGCTTGAGCGACTCCACTTCCTGGACGATCGTCGCCGAGCACTCGCGCACCAGCGAGCGTGCCGGCTCGGGGGCCTGCGCGAAGTGCCGTCGCAGGCGTTCGGCGCTGAGCTGGATCGGCGTGAGGGGGTTCTTCACTTCGTGGGCCAGGCGCCGCGCGACCTCCCGCCACGCCGCCACCTTCTGCGCCCGGATCAGCGGCGTGACATCGTCGAGCACCACCACCGCGCCCTCGCTGGCGCCCTCTCGCGTGAGCGGCGTGCTGGCCACCGCCAGATGCCGCTCGTGGCCGCCAATGGTCAGCGCCACCTCCTGGCCGGTGTGATCGCCCTGCCGCGCGCGCACGGCGCGATCCACCACCGGCGCCAGCGGCGCGAGATCCTCCCGGGCGAGCACCCCCGGGAGCAACTGCCCCACGGCCGACGCGTCGAGGTCCAGCAGACGCATCGCCGCGCCGTTCACGGTGGTGACCGTCCCACCCGCGTCGAGCGAGATCACGCCCGTGGCGATGCGCTCGAGGATCGTCTCGATGTAGCGGCGCCGCTCCTCCAGCTCGAGGTTCTTCGCCTCGAGGTCGAGCCGCGATCGCTCGAGCCGGCGCTGGCTGGCGGCCAGATCGCCGGCCATCGCGTTGAACGCCTCGACGAGGGCGCCGAACTCGTCGCGCGTCTCGGGCTGGATCCGGTGGTCGAGGTGGCCGGCCGCGATCTGGCGCGCGCCGTCGGCCAGCAGTTGCACCGGCCGCGTGATGCGCTTGGCCACGTACAGGCCCATCCAGGTCGCCGAGATGAGGATGAGCAGCGTCATCATCAGGAAGAACGACAGGTAGACGCCTTCCAGCGGCCCGCGCAGCACCCGCACCTGCTGGTAGCTCTCGTAGGCGTTGGCGATGCGGCGCGAGTTGCGCGCGAGGTCACCTGAGAGGAACGTGGAGACGACCACCACGCCCTCGATCGGCCCGCCGGGGCGGCGAACCGGCAGCGCGGCGCGCACCAACTCGCCGCCGCCGCTGACCGCCTCGGGCTGCGACGGTGTGAGGCCGCCCGTCGCGACCTGCTGCGCCAGCCGGTCGGCCCCGGCCCGCGCGTAGACGGGCGGCAGCGAGGCCGACGCGACGTCCACCAATGGCACCGCCGTGATCACCCCACCGATGGCGGCCACCCTGTAGATCTCCACGAGATCGACGCCGCGCATCACGACCTCGGGTGTCACGGTGTTGCGGATGGCGCCGAGATCGCGGCCCTGCAGGTCGGCGTTCGACAACACGGCCGCCAGTTGCGCGGCCTGCACGTTGACCAGCGCCTGCCGCTCCTGGTAGTAGTCGGCCGCCACGTCGCGCGCCGACGACAGCACGTCGTCCACGGGCGCGCTGAACCACCGGTTCGCGCTGTTGCGGATCAGCTCGCTGCCGACGAACAGCACGAGCAGCGCCGGGATCAGCGTCATGCCGAGGAGTACCAGGACCAGCTTCGAGCGGAAGCGCGCGAACGGCAGGCCTCGCCGGCGTTCGACGATCAGTTTGATCAGGTTGCGCGCGAGGACGAACAGCAGGCCGACGAGGATGCCGCCGTCGGCCACCACGAGCGCGTAGAGCACCACCTCGCTGAGGAAATCGGGCGCGAACTCGGCCGAGCGGCTGGCCACGGCAATCATCGCCGCGAGCGAGGCCAGCAGCAGGCCGATCCACAGGAGAATCAGCGCCGGGTTGTCGCGGAAGGGACGCCGGCCCGGCGGCCGGCGAACGGGCCGCGCGGCGCCGGCGTCGTCTGGCAACGGCAGGGCCATGGATGGCGTCGCCTGAGGCGGCCCGGTGTCAGCCCCGCGGCCGCCGCGTCACGACTCCCTCGTGTTGAGCAGTTCCTCGAGTTCGGTCATGAACTCGCCGATGTCGCGGAAGTGACGGTAGACCGAGGCGAAGCGCACGTAGGCCACCTTGTCGAGCCGTTTGAGTTCGGTCATCACGGCCTCGCCCACCTCGCCCGTCGACATCTCCCGCTCGGCGCGCTCCTGCAGCGCCGTCTCGATCCGATCGGCCACCGCCTCGAGCGACGCCACGCTCACCGGGCGCTTCTCACACGCCTTGAGCATGCCCGCGATCACCTTCTGGCGGTCGAAGCGTTCGCGGCTGCCGTCCTTCTTCACCACCATGTAGGGGATCTCGTCGATCCGCTCGTAGCTGGTGAAGCGCCGCCCGCACTCCAGGCACTCGCGCCGGCGCCGGATGACCTCCCCCTCGCGGCTCTCGCGCGAGTCGACCACCTTGTCGCCGAGATGCCCGCAATAGGGGCACTTCACAGCACAGGCCCCCGGTCGGCCACGCCATCGCGCGCCGCCACGATGTCCGGGGCAGGCAACGCCGCGCCGGAGACGCGCGCGCCGCCGGCCGATTCGTCATCGTCGGTGTGCCGGGCCATCTCCTTCAACCTCCCGAGGCTGAGGCCGTCCTGGGCCATGAAGAACAGTCCGAGCGCCGCCACCGGCAGGAACGACACGGCGTGGAGCACGATCGCGGCGCCCACCGCGCGCTCGTTGGCGACCCCGTAGAACACGGTCACGCCGAGCCGGAACGCGTAGTGAAAGCCCCCCACGGCACCCGGTGTCGGCACCGCCACCCCCACGGTGAGCAGCGCGACGATCAGGAATGCGCCGCTGAGGGGGATCGTAATATGAAAGGCTCGGGCGACCAGCCAGATGGAGGCCGCGATCGACAGCCAGAGAGGCAGCGACAGGGCGAGGGCCCTGCCCACCAGGGCGGGACGACGCATGACGGCCAGCCCCTGCGCGAACAGGCGCGCAGCCTTCGACAACGTCACCCCCAGACGCTCGGGCAGCGCGCGCGTCAGGCGCCCGGTCAGCCGGCCAAGGCGCTCGGGATGGCCGGCGAGCACCGCGAAGATCAGCAGCACCACCACGGCGACGATGGCGCTGGCGATGCCTGTCGCCTCGACGGCGGCAAACAGGCGGGGATCGGCCGCGAGAGTCGTTGCATCGGCCGACAGGACGAACACCCCGAAGAGCAGCACGACGGTCGCCAGGTCGAGGAAGCGCTCGAGGATAATCGTGGCGAACACGGCCGTGGCGCTGATGCCCTCGCGGCGCGCCAGCAGATACGGCCGCAGGAACTCGCCCGCCCGCGCGGGCAGGAGGGCGTTGGCGGCGAAACCGATGATGGTGGCCCGCAGCGCGGGCATCAGGCGGACCCGCCCCACCGGTTGCAGCAGCGCCTGCCAGCGGCGCGCGCGCAGCAGGTAGGTGAGCGCCTGGAAGGCCACGCCCGCCAGCAGCAGCCACGGGCTGGCCGAGCGAACCTCGTGCCAGACCTCGACCAGGTTGGCGTTGCGGAGGAACAGGGCCACCAGGGCGATGGTGGCCGCCAGCACGACGAGCGAGCGCAGGTGGGTGCGCATACGGCCAGGCGCAGTATATAGGGCTTGGGGCTTGGGGCGTGGGGCTTGGGGCCTGGAGGCGCAAGCCGCAAGGCGTAAGGTGTGAGCCGTAAGGCATCCATGGGCAAACGCGAACTGATCCTCGTCGTCGCCTTCCTCGTTCTGGGGGGACTCGTCTACCAACTGACCGCGCCACGCGGGGCCGAGCCCACCTCGGGACGATCGTGGGCCGACGCCCTGCGGAGCCTGCGGGGCGAGGTCTTCGGCTCGCGAGCGCGCCTGACCGTCGAGCGCAACATCAGGGCCAGCGTCGACACCGGCGTCACGACGCTGGATCTCGGCGAGCTGTCGGGCCAGATCGCGGTCGTCGGCGAGGATCGCGACGACATCGAGGCCACCGTCCGGGTTTCGCTGCTCGGCGAGAACGAAGCAGAGATCTCGACCGCCGCCGCCCGGCTCGTGGTGACGAGCCAGGTCACCGGCGACACCCTGCGGCTCGCCCTGTCGCATCCTGACGCCTGGCGCCTGGGCCGCGGGCGCATCTCCGGGGAGGTGACCATGCGGGCGCCAGCACGCCTGCGGGTGAAGCTGGCCGGACGCGGCACCGTGAACGTGACGCGGATGGCGGGCGCGGCGATCGAGCTCACCCGGGGTTCGGCCACGCTCACCACCCTCTCGGGTCCTGTCTCCGGGGAGCTGCGCGATGCCAGCCTCGACGTGAACGGCGCGGCGGGCGTCGACGTCGAGACCCGCCGCGTCTCGGTGCGGCTCTCGGATGTAGCCGGCCCCGTGACGATCGAGGCCGTCGACGGCGGAGTGCGCGCGGCGCACCTGCCGGGTCCGGTGACGCTCGACGTCCGCCGCGTGATGGTGGATCTCGACGGAATCATCGGCCCGGTGAAGATCACCGCCGTGGACGGTCAGACGGAGCTGCGAGGGCTGTCGGGCCCGCTCACCGTCGACGCCGAGCGGATGTCGCTGCTCGCCGCGATGGCGGGCGCGGCTGAGGTCACGGCTGAGGTGAGCGAGGCGCCGTTCGAGTTCACGCTGCCGCCGGCCGGCGTCGCGCTGGACGTCGAGGCCATCGACGGCGCCATCGACGCCCCGACAGCCCTGGGCGCGGTCGAGAAGGACGGCACCACACAGCGCCTGAAGGCGACGGTGAAGGGCGGCGGCGTACCGGTGCGCCTGCGCGGCACGCGCACGACGGTGGTGGTGAGGACGCCGTAGGGCTTGAGGCTTGGGGCTTGGGGCTTGGGCCCGGCCCCAAGCCCCAAGCCTCAGGCCCCTCCGGCTCCCGAAGGAGCCGGAGGGCGTCGTTCCACGAGAGACTCCGGCCGGTCGCCGCCGCGTGCGCGACGACGACCGGCCGCTCCCCCCTCCCCTAGAACGAATACTTCAGGCTGACCTGTGCGTATCGCCGCCCCCAGCTGCCCGTGCTGGGCTGGCCGAAGGTGAGGCTGTTCATGTTGTACTGCGGGATGCCGGTGTTGTCCTGGTTCAGCAGGTTGAACACGTCGATGCGGAGCGTGACACGCCCGTACCCCACGCCGAAGCGCTTGAACAGGGCGAGGTTGGTGTTCCACCAGGGCAAGGCGCGCAAGCCGTTGCACGGCGCGTTGCCGTTGCCCAGCGAGTTCTGGAGCGGCAGCCCGTTGGCGCCCAGCGGCACCACGAAGTAGCCGTTGTTGGTGAACGAACAGTGTTCGTCGGCCCAGCCGATGGTGCCGGACGGATTCACGTTCGGGCGGTCGCCCGCAGCGCTGCCGTCACCGTTGCTGTCGACGCCGGAGATCACCGTGAACGGCCGGCCCGACTGGCCGGCGGTGACGCCCGATACCTGCCATCCGCCGATGATCGCGCCCAGCACGCCGTCCTTCGGACCCGGGATCTCCCAGAGGTAGTTCACCGTCAAGCGGTGCGGCCGGTCGTAGACCGAGCGGCCCCACTCCGCCTCGTCGTTGAACTGGTCCTGGGCGCGCTGGCTGGCGGCATCGGTGCCGCTCTCGCCGAGCGACGCGTCGTTGTTGCTGTACCAGCGGTTGTAGGTGTAGGACCCGCCGAACTGCAGCCCGTTGGCGAAGCGGCGGTTGGCCGAGACGTAGACTGCGCTGTAGTCGGAGCGGGCCTCGATGTCGTTGCCGCCCGGGCCGACGTAGGCCGGGATCGTGACGCGCGAGCCGAACTGCGGAACCATGCGGCGCGCCTGGAAGCCCGGGATCGACGCCGGGTTGAGCGTGGCGCGTACGGTGGCGGCCTGGGCGTCGGTCAGGATGGCCGGGTTCATCTCCACCTGGTCGATGCCCTTGTAGCCGCGGCTGCCCGAGTAGCCCACCTCGAACACGTAGAGCCCCACCTGCCGCTGCATAGACAGGCTGTAGAAGCGGCTGTCGGGGTTCTCGGTGTCCTGCGCCGAGTTCACCCACGTGTTCAGCGCGTTGAAGACGGGGCTGGCGCCGCCCGACACGATGTTCGGATACAGGTCGGCCACGTTGGCCTGCGTCAGCGTCGCGATGCGCGGGTAGTTGCTCGCGTTGACCGTCAGCAGGTTGTGGAACAGCACGTCGTACCCGAGGCCGAACCCGCCCCGGAACACGGTGAGGCCGTCACCGAGCAGCCGGTTCTGCGAGCGCGGGCTCCAGGCGAAGCCGACGCGCGGCGCCCAGTTGCTGGTGTCCTTCTTCACCGCCCCCGGCACCAGCGCCGCCAGGCTCTCGGCGTCGGTCGCCCCGAACATGCCGAGCGACACCGTCGACACCTCGTAGCGCAGCCCGAGGTTGACGGTGAGGTCGGGCGTGATGCGGAAGCCGTCGTGCACGTACCACGCGTTCTGCCACTGGTCGGTCTCGAAGCTCGCCACCTGCAGCGCCTGCGTGTAGGAGGCCGCGAAGTTGTTGATGAAGGCCTCGAGGTTGTTGAAGGTGAAGGCGCCCTTCGAGTTGAACGCCGATCCGTTGTCCACCTTGCTGTAGCGGACGTCGGTGCCGAACTTCAGCGTGTGACGGCCGCGCGTCCAGGTGAGCATGTCGGAGAACTGGAGCGTGTCGGTGATGCGGTACTGCGGGAAGCTCGTCGCGCCGCCCACGCTGAAGAGGCCGCTGATGGTGGCCGTCGGGCTCTTCGGGTCGTTCTCCGGGAAGTCGAGGTCGCGGCGCACCCACGAGAACCGGAACTCGTTGAGCACCCTCGGCGAGAAGATCCGCGTGTAGCTCGACGCCAGGTTGGTGTCCTTCAGTGCCTGCGAGCCGCAGAACAGCGACCCGAACGCACAGTTGCTGATCTGATCGATGTCCTCGCGGTCGTTGAGGGTGTAGCGCAGCGTCAGGGTGTCACTGGCCGAGAAGCGGTAGTCGCCGCGTGCCTGGTAGGTCTTGTAGGTGCTCGGCTGCGTGATGTTGATGTTGGTCTGCGCCGTCTCGATCGGCACGCCGTTCACCGAGGTGTTCAGGAAGTTCCGGAACGTCGGGTTCTTGCTGTAGACGTCCTGCAGGAAGCCGAGGCGCTGCAGCACCGCCGACCGGCTGGCCGCGGTCTGGCCATCGCGCAGCGGCGCGCCCTGCAGGGCGGCGAAGCCGGCGGGCGTCGGGATGCGGACCGTGCCGCCGGGCGAGGCCCCAGGCCGGATGCCGTCCCACTGGTAGAGCCCGAAGGAGAATAGCTTGTCGCGCACGATCGGCCTGCCGAAGTCGAGGCCGGCCTGGTGCCGGTTGAAGCGCGCCGGCTCCCTGAGCCCGCTCGCCTTCTCCACGTTGGTGAGCGAGTAGGTCTCGCTGCTGGTGGAGTAGTCCCAGCCGTCGCCGCGGAACTGGTTGGTACTCGACTTGGTGATCACGTTGATCTGGCCGCCGCTGTTGCGGCCGAACTCCACCGAGTAGGGGTTGGTCAGCACCTGGAACTCGGCCACGCCCTCCGGCACCATCTGCGAGGTCGAGATGGTCACCGAGTGGTCACGTGAACGACCGTGACGGTGGCGTCGGGGATGACGACCCCGGACTGATCGCGTACGGTGCCCGAGATCGCGCCGCGCGTCACCTGCGCGCCGGCGATCGCGGCCACCGCCAGCACCGCCAGCCCGAAGGCCAGCGGCTTGGTGGCGAGTCGCGTGGACGGCAATCCCCTTCTCCTCGACATGAATTCCGACATGAGCCGATCGGCCGCGTCCGGCTCGTGCCGGCGCCGCCCGTGCCCCGAAACGGGCACAACCGAAAACAGGGTTGCAAGTCCCGAACCAGTCACGCCAGGTCCGCGGCCCGCGCGTTCCTCGCATCCTGCACATGGGAATTCGAGCTGATCACGATCGATGCTGTCACGACCGCCAGCGGCGGAGACGAGGAATTGGAGGAGATAATCCAACATCTTGGACCCTCCGCCCGGTTCGGCGCGCTCGTTCGCGACACCGGGACACACCGCCCGTCCCGCAATCGGCGGGAGGATGCCGCGCGGCGCTCCACGGCGCGCTCGAACCCGCGCCGCGCCAGGCCACCTCACCCGATGAGCGGCCGTCGCCCCATGCTATGCTCGCCCACCGGTCCGGAGGATCCCGCATGACGTCGGCGCCCGTGCTCGCAACGCGACTGGACCTGCCGCTGGTGCGGCGCGGCAAGGTCCGCGACGTGTACGCGGACGGGCCCGATCGGCTGCTGATCGTGGCGACGGATCGCATCTCGGCCTTCGATTGCGTACTCGGCTCGGGCATCCCCGACAAGGGCCGCATCCTCACCCAGATGTCGGCGTTCTGGTTCGACCGGCTGCGCGAGGTGATCCCCAACCACCTGTTGTCGATGGACCCGGCGGACTTCCCCGCCGAGGTGCGCGCCCACGCCAGCGAGCTGGAGGGGCGCGCCATGCTCGTGCGGCGCACCGATCCGCTGCCGGTCGAGTGCGTCGCGCGCGGCTATCTCGCCGGCTCGGGCTGGAAGGACTACCAGCGCACCGGGACGATCTGCGGGCATGGGCTGCCGCCGGGCCTGCTCGAGGGCTCGCGTCTGCCCGCGCCGCTGTTCACGCCCGCCACCAAGGCCGAGAGCGGCCACGACGAGAACATCAGCGAGGCCCGGGCCGCCGCCATCGTCGGCGCCGGGATCTCGGCCACGCTGCGCGAGGCGACGCTCGCGCTCTACCAACGCGGCGCCGCCCACGCCGAAGGCGCCGGCATCATCGTCGCCGACACGAAGTTCGAGTTCGGCGTGCTCGACGCGCCAGGCTCTTCGACCGACACGGCGCACCGGCGATCGGACCCGACGGGACGCCTTCTGCTGATCGACGAGGCGCTCACGCCCGACTCCTCGCGCTTCTGGCCGTCCGACGCGTGGCGGCCCGGTGGCCCGCAGCCCAGCTTCGACAAGCAGTTCGTGCGCGACTACCTCGAGACGATCCGGTGGACCAAGCAACCGCCGGCGCCGGTGCTTCCCGACGACGTGGTGGCGCGCACGCGCGACAAGTATCTCGAGGCCTACTCCCGACTCACCGGGCAGGCGTGGAGATGAGTGCCGCGGCACTGCGCGACCTGCTCGAAGCGCTGGTCGAACAGCTGGTGAGCAAGGGTGTGCCGTACGACACGGCGCGGCAGGCCTTCGAGAAGCGCTTCATCGAACGCGCCCTCGAGGAGGCCGGCGGTAGCGTCGGCGGCGCCGCCCGCGCCATGGGCATCCATCGCAACACCGTGACGCGCAAGATGGCGGAATACAAGATACGGGCTTGAGGCTTTGGGGCTTGGGGCCAAGCACTCTCCCCCCTTGACTGCCGGCTCCACCGCTGTATAATTGGCAGTCGCTGCGTCCGAGTGCCAACCCGTCCGGGGGCCGCGCGCCGGCCGCGACGCGAGTATGCCGTGAACGGCTGTCACACCAATTTCCCAACCCATCCGGTGGAGTGGAACCCATGAACGTTCGACCGCTACACGACCGCATCATCGTCCAGCGCCTCGAGGAAGGCGAGCAGAAGGTCGGGGGCATCATCATCCCCGACAGCGCCAAGGAGAAGCCCCAGCAGGGCAAGGTCATCGCCGTCGGCAAGGGCAAGGTCAAGGACGACGGGAAGGTGCTGCCCCTCGACGTGAAGGAAGGCGACACCATCCTGTTCGGCAAGTACTCCGGCCAGGAGATCAAGCTCGATGGCGAGGAATACCTGATCATGCGCGAGGACGAGGTCCTCGCCGTCCTCACCACCTAGGCGACAACGACCGACAGTCATCCGCGCGCCCGCCACGGGCGCGCGTTCGAGGAGTCATCAATGGCAAAGCAGATCATCTACGGCGAGGAGTCGCGGCAGGCGATGCTTCGCGGGGTCAACCAGCTCGCCGACGCCGTCAAGGTCACGCTCGGCCCCAAGGGCCGCAACGTCGTGCTCGACAAGAAGTTCGGCTCGCCCACCATCACCAAGGACGGCGTCACCGTCGCCAAGGAGATCGAGCTCAAGGATCCGCTCGAGAACATGGGCGCCCAGATGGTGCGTGAGGTCGCGAGCAAGACGAGCGACATCGCCGGTGACGGCACCACCACCGCCACCGTGCTCGCGCAGGCCATCTACCGCGAGGGGAGCAAGAACGTCGTCGCCGGCGCCAACCCGATGGACCTCAAGCGCGGCATCGAACAGGCCGTGGCCGCGGTCACCGACGAACTCCACAAGCTCTCGAAGCCGGTCACCGGCCACATGATCGCGCAGGTGGGCACCGTCTCGGCCAACAGCGACGCGACCATCGGCAAGATCATCGCCGAGGCGATGGAGAAGGTCGGCAAGGACGGCGTGATCACGGTCGAGGAGGCCAAGACGCTCGAGACCAGCCTCGAGGTCGTCGAGGGCATGCAGTTCGACCGCGGCTACCTCTCACCCTACTTCGTCACCGACGCCGAGCGCATGGAAGTGGCGCTCGAGAACCCGGTGATCCTCATCCACGAGAAGAAGATCAGCTCGATGAAGGACCTGCTGCCGGTGCTCGAGCAGGTGGCCCGCATGGGCAAGCCGCTGCTGATCATCGCCGAGGACGTCGAGGGCGAGGCGCTGGCGACGCTGGTCGTCAACAAGCTGCGCGGCACGCTGCAGGCCGCCGCCGTGAAGGCCCCCGGGTTCGGCGACCGCCGCAAGGCCATGCTCGAGGACATCGCCACGCTGACCGGCGGCCGCGCCATCACCGAGGACCTCGGCATCAAGCTCGAGAACATCAAGGTCGACGACCTCGGCAAGGCCAAGAAGGTCACCATCGACAAGGACAACACGACGATCGTCGAGGGCGCCGGCAGCTCGAAGGACATCGAGGGCCGCGTCAAGCAGATCCGCGCGCAGATCGAGGAGACCACCTCCGACTACGACCGCGAGAAGCTGCAGGAGCGGCTCGCGAAGCTCGTCGGCGGCGTCGCGGTGATCAAGGTCGGCGCGGCCACCGAGACCGAGATGAAGGAGAAGAAGGCGCGCGTCGAGGACGCGATGCACGCCACGAAGGCGGCCGTCGAGGAGGGCATCGTGGCCGGCGGCGGCGTCGCGCTGCTGCGCGCCGTCAAGGCGCTCGACAAGGAGAAGGGCGCCAACCACGACCGGCAGGTCGGCATCAACATCGTCCGGCGCGCCATCGAGGAGCCGATGCGCTGGATCGCCCAGAACGCCGGCAACGAGGGCTCGATCGTCGTCCAGAAGGTCAAGGACCTGAAGGGCGACGAGGGCTACAACGCCGCCAGCGACACCTACGAGGATCTGGTCAAGGCCGGCGTCATCGACCCGACGAAGGTGGTCCGGACGGCACTGCAGAACGCCGCGTCGATCTCCTCGCTGCTGCTCACCACCGAGGCGATGGTCTCCGAGATCCCGGAGAAGAAGGAACCCGCGGCGCCGGCCCCGGGCGGCGGCATGGGCGGGATGTACTGACCGGCTGAGGGCTGGACACGCCAGCCCGCTGATCGGTGCCAGTTGCGGCCCGGCAGGAGCGCGCTCCTGCCGGGCCGCGGTCTTTCCCGGCCGCCCGCAATCCCCGGCGCACCGGCGGCGGCTTGCGCTGCCACACCAGATCCGCCAGCATAGGCCGCGAAGTCGGAGGCTCCATGACCCCTTCGTTCCGCCGCTGGCTCGCCGTGGCCCTCGTCCTCGGCGCCGCATCCGCTGCCGCAGTTGTCTTCATCAATCGAACTCCGGCCGTGGCCGCCACGCTCATCCTTCGCAACGGCCGCATCGTCACGCTCGACGACAGGCACCCGGACGTACAGGCGATCGCCGCGCGCGGCGATCGCATTCTCGCGATCGGATCCGAGGAGCAGATCGCGCGCTTCAAGGGCCCTGACACCGAGGTCATCGACCTCGCAGGCCAGCTCGCCGTGCCGGGCCTGATCGAAGGCCACGGCCACTTCCTCGGGGTCGGCCAGGCGGCCATGCAGCTCAACCTGCGAAACGCGCGCACATGGGACGACGTCGTCGCCATGGTTGACACCGCCGTCCGGCAGGCCAGACCGGGCGAGTGGATCCTCGGGCGCGGCTGGCACCAGGAGAAGTGGGCCGTACCGCCGTCGCCCGCCGTCGAGGGCTTCCCCACCCACGCGTCGATCAGTGCGGTCTCTCCCGACAACCCCGTCTACCTGGTGCACGCCAGCGGCCATGCGGCCTTCGCCAACGCGAAAGCCATGGAACTGGCCGGCGTGACGGCGCGAACGGCCAACCCGCCCGGCGGGGAGATCTTGAAGGACACCTCGGGTGAGCCGGCCGGCATCTTTCGCGAGACGGCGTCCGGACTGATCGCGCGCGTGCTGGGCGAGGCCCGTCAGAAGATGACGCCAGCCGAGATCGAGGCCGAGAAGCGGCGCATGATCGCATTGGCCTCGGCCGAGGCGCTGAGCAAAGGCATCACCACCTTCCACGATGCCGGCGTGCCGTTTGCCGACGCGGCGCTGTACCGCGCGGTGGTCGACGAGGGGCAGCTGCCCATCCGGCTCTGGGTGATGATCCGCGAGGGCGTCGACGCGCTGGCGGCCGGGCTGGCGCCGGCACGCCTGGTCGATCACGGCGATCACCGGCTCACGGTGCGCGCGATCAAGGTGTCGATGGACGGCGCGCTCGGGTCGCGCGGCGCCTGGCTGCTCGAGCCCTACACCGACATGCCGGCGAGCTCGGGGCTCAACACCACGCCCGTCGAACAGGTGCGGGCAATCGCCGAGCTGGCCCTGGCCAACGATTATCAGCTCTGCGTCCACGCGATCGGCGACCGCGCCAACCGGGAGACGCTCGACGTCTTCGAGCAGGCGTTCGCATCGCGGCCCGGCGGCGGCCGGGCGCTGCGCTGGCGCGTGGAGCACGCCCAGCACCTGCACCCGGACGACATCCCGCGCTTCGCACGTCTCGGCGTCGTCGCCGCGATGCAGGGCATCCACTGCACGTCGGACGCGCTCTACGTGCTCGCACGCCTCGGCGCGAAGCGGGCCGAAGAAGGGGCCTACCTCTGGCAGACGCTCGTGAAGTCGGGCGCCGTCGTCACCAACGGCACCGACGCGCCCGTGGAGGACGTCGACCCGCTCGCCAGCTACTACGCCACGGTGAGCCGCAAGCTCGCCGATGGCACGCGCTTCTACCCCGATCAGCGGCTCGGCCGGATCGAGGCGCTGCGCACCTACACGATCAACGCGGCCTACTCGGGCTTCGAGGATGGGATCAAGGGCACGCTGTCGCCCGGCAAGCTGGCCGACGTGACGGTGATCGACCACGACATCCTGACGATGCCCGAAGACGAGATCCCCACGGCGCGCGTGGCGATGACGATCGTGGGCGGGAAGGTGGCGTACCGGCGGTAGCAACCCGCGCGCGCAGGTTCACCCGTACGGAGGATCGAGCAACCCGCGCGCGACCGGGGGTCGGATCGAGGCTTGCGGCCGGGGCCGCGAGGCGGGAGGCCAGCAGAATCTGCGAAACGGGACTCGAGGCCACAAGGCCCAGACCCCAGGCCCCAGGCCCCAAGCCCCAAGCCTTATCTCAGCGTGAACCCCATCTCGATGCCCACCAGCACGGGCACGGGAACGCCCTGCTTGGTGCCCGGTACGAACCGCCACTGCCTGGCGGCCTTGATCGCCTCCGCATCCAGCCCGAACACACTGTCGAGCGACCGCACGACGTCGCAGGATCCCACCTCACCCGTGGGCAGAACGACGCAGTCGAGCCAGACGGTGCCCTGGATCTTGGCCCGCAGCGCGTCGGGCGTGTACTGCGGCTTCACCTCGCGGAGGATGCGAGGGGTCGTGACGCCACTTCCCGGCCGATAGGCGCCGCCGCCGGTGCCGCCACCGCTGCCCGGGCCCAGGCCCGAGCCGGTGCCGGGGCCGATGCCGGTTCCCCGGCCCGTGCCCGCTCCGCCGCCAGAGCCGCTGCCCTGTGACGTGCTGCCGGGATCCGGGATGCCCTGCAGCGTGCCGATGATCGTCTCGGTGCCCTGGGCCATCGCCAGCGCGGGGATGGTGAGTTCCAGCGGCGGCATCTCGTGCCGATCGGGAGTCGGAGGCTTGACCTGCTCGAGGTTGACGGGCTTGCTCACCGGCACCGTCGTGCGGTCGCGCCCCGGCATCTGCATCTGGCGCGGCGGCTCGAGTGACTGGTTGCCGCCACCGCCGCCGCCGCCGCCCGGGCCTTCCTGGGGGATCCACACGATGTCGTACGAGAGGCGATCGCCGCGGTCCTGAATCGGATACGTCACGGCCGGCATCGAGGTGATGACCACCAGGGCCAGGATGGTCCCCACGACGTGGGCCGCCAGTGAGACGCCGACGGCGCCGCTCATGCGCCCGCGCGACGGATCGAGCAGGAATTGCACCTCGGGCGCCTCCCTGAGGTGCATGGCGACGTGGCCGGAGCGGTCCTCAGGGCCGGTGGGCGTGTCGCCCGTGGTGCGTGGAGAGCGTGCGTGCATCGATCCGGTGAGCTGGCGCGCTGGCTCTCTCATTGTCGCCCAGCACTATGCCGGGGACAACCCCGGCGAGCCCGCGCGCGGCGTCCCCTGCGTGTTTGGACGCGGCGGCGCCGGATCCGGTCCGGCCCATCTCCCTATCGAGGTACCGGCGCGGCAGGCAACGCCCACGGCAGGCTGGTGCCGCCGCGGCAGGCCACCTGGTCAGACGCGGCCGACCCAGGCGCCGATGGCGGCATTGGCACCGCCGTAGGAATGAAATACGGCGAGTGCGTCGGCGGCGCGCGGCTCGCTGCGAATGGCGACCAGCACACCCCCGCGCTCGACGAGCGTCTCGAAGATCTGGCCGTCGTGTGCCTGGAAGCCGGCTCGGCCGATGGCTCCGGAGAGGCCGGCCCTGTCGAGGTGCCGGGCCTCGCCATCGAGCGCCTCAATCAGCGGGCCGCCCGCCAGCACGTCGCCCAGCCGCGGCAGCGTCCGCGACTCGACGACCCTCCCGAGGGTGGCGGCTGCCCAGTCGCCCACCCCCTCGGCAGGCCTGGCCAGCAGGCTGAAGGCCTCGGCGACGAAGCCGCGCTGCCGCAGCGCGTCCACGCCCTTGCCGGCCCACGCCAGATCCTTGAACACGGCCACCGTGAAGAGGCCGCCCGCCACCCGTCCCGTCTCGACAACCGCCATGCGTCACTCCGGCCTCAGTCCCACGAGGCACGTTCCAGCTCGTCGGGCGCCGTCGGTGCCAGCGCGCGCTCGATGAGATCGACATCCACCGACACCGCGTGCACGCCGAGCAGCACCGCCCCCTGCTCCACCAGTCCCTGCCAGCGGATGGCCTGCCCTTCGTCGATGCCCATCCCGCGCAGCACCGCCGGAAGACCTCCCGCCGCGTGCCCCGCCACCTCGCCCAGCTCGGCCGCCAGCGGCCCCGACGCCAGCACCGGCCCGACGCCAGGCAGGACCACGGCGATCGCCGCGAGCAGGTGGGCCCCGAGTTCGCCCAGCCGTGCCGCCAGGCGTGAGTCCTCCAGATCGGCCCCGGGCGTGGCGTGGTAGGCGTGAGCGAGCGCCACCTCGTCCTCGTGGCCGCGCGCGACCACCGACAGCTCTTCGCGCGCGACGCCGGCCGCGTGCAGCGCCTCGGCCGCCCGCGCGGCCCTGGGCCGCGACGTGAAGAGCGCGAGCACCAACGGGTGCGCCATGTCGCCTACTGTAAACTTCGGCGGCGTGGGGCTTCAAGCATGACCTTCCCGACGCCGGTCGACGTCGCGATCGTCGGCGGCGGGCCCGCCGGGGCGTGGACCGCCTTCCGCCTGGCCCGCGCCGGCGCCCGCGTGGTCGTGTTCGACGGCACGCACCCGCGCGAGAAGCCCTGCGGAGGCGGCGTCACGGGGCGCGCGCTCGCGCTGGTTCGCGAGGCCCTGCCCGCCAGCGGTCTCGCCGGCCAGCCCATCGCGTCGGCGACCTTCATCGACCCGGCAGTGCGTCCGGCCACGGTCCCCCTCGCTGGCGGCGATGCCCGCGCGTCGCTCATGGTGGTCGATCGGCGTTCGTTCGACGCCAGCCTGCTCGAGGCGGCCGGGCGCGCCGGCGCCGAGCACGTGCCGGAGCGCGTCC
>JBDIBB010000075.1:0-19783 GCA_039812685.1 Vicinamibacteraceae bacterium | reverse complement strand
GTGGTGCCGCCGGGGCACGAGGCGCGGGTGCTGGCGCCGTTGCCGCTCGCCCTGCTGGCCCTGGCCGACCAACCCGGGGCCCCGGTGCCCGCGCCGGCGAAGCCCTCGCGCCCGGCAACCGCGGGCGCATCGCGTCATTACCGCATGGCGCCGCCGCCGTGCCCGCCGTCGCCGCCCGAAGCCTTGTCCCTGCTCGATACGCTGCGGCGCTGGGGGCTACTGACGGTCGGCGATCTCGCCGCGCTGCCGCGCGCGGAACTGCACGGTCGGCTTGGCGAGGCCGGCGTGCGCTGGCATCGGCTCGCGCACGGCGACGACCTGCGCCCGCTGGTACGCGAGGTGGCGGAGGAGCCCTGCATGCAGACGCTGGCGCTCGACTGGCCGATCGAGGCGCTCGAACCCCTGTCGTTCGTGCTGACCCGCCTGCTGGAGCCGTTGTGCGCGCGGCTCGAGCGGACCGAGCGCGGCGCCGTGGGCCTGCGGCTGTGGCTGCGCCTGATCACGCGCGAGGTGAGCGCGCGCTACCTGCAGGTGCCGGTCCCGATGCGCGACACGAAGGCGCTGCGCACGCTGCTGCTCCTGCACCTCGAGTCGTATCCGCCGGGGGCGGGCATCGACGAGGTGACGCTCACGCTCGACCTCGCGCCAGGCCGCGTGGTGCAGCATTCGCTGTGGCGGCGGCCGCTGCCGGCGCCCGATCAGATCTCGACGCTGATGGCCCGCCTGGCGGCGCTGATGGGTGAGGGGCGCTGCGGGCAGCCGCGGGTGGCCGATACGCTGCGCCCCGGTGTCTTCGCCCTGGATCGGTTCGCGCCCGAGCCTGTCCCGAGCCGCGCGCCGGCGTCAGCCGCGCCCACGCCGCGCACGGCTGACGATGGGCAGCGGCACGCGCGGCAGGGTGAACCGGCGGCAGTGCTGCGCCGGTATCGGCGACCGCTGCCGGCGCGAATCACCCTTGGCGACAACGGGCGTCCCGTGCGGCTGGCGGCGGGCCTGGCCACGGCGCCCGGTGGCACGCGGCCCGTCACCACGATCGTGGGGGGCGAGGTGCGGGAGGCCGCCGGCCCCTGGCGCACGTCTGGCGAGTGGTGGCGCGAACGGCCCGCCCCTGGACGCCGGGGCGGGCCGTGGGACCGGGAGGAATGGGACGTCGCGGTGGCCGGCGGAGGGATCTACCGGCTCAGCCGCGACCTCACCTCGAACCAGTGGGTGGTGGAAGGCTGCTGGGATTAGCCTATCGCTTCTCCACCTTCACCGGCCCGGCCGGCTTGCCGGGCAGCTTCACCGGCCGCGCCTGCAGCTTCTTCATCACCTCGGCGACGGCGCGCTCGAGCTGCGGATCCCCGCCGGCGATCACCGACTTCGGATCGTTCTCGACCATGATGTCGGGATCGACGCCGTAGCCCTCGATCACCCATTCGCCCTTCGCGTTGGCCAGGCCCGACTCGGGCACCGAGATGACGCCGCCGTCGATCAGCGGGCCGCGGCCGGAGATGCCCACCACGCCGCCCCACGAGCGCCGTCCGATGAGCGGCCCGAGGCCGGCTTCCCGGAACATGTAAGGGAAGATGTCGCCGTCGCTCGAGGAGCGCTCGTCGAGGATCGCGGCCATCGGCCCGGCGAACGTGCCGTCCGGGTAGGTGTCGGGCAGGTCGTCGGTGCGGCCGTAGTTGAGGCCGAGCACCTTCCGCCGCAGCCGCTCGATCAGCATGCGCGAGACGTTGCCGCCGCCGTTGGCCCGCACGTCTACTACGAGCCCTTCCTTCGCGATCTGGCCGTAGTAGTACTTGATGAATTCCCGGATGCCGGGCCCGCCCATGTCCGGGACGTGCAGGTAGCCGACGCGGCCACTGGTCAGCTCGCTCACGCGTTTCCGGTTGGCCGTCACCCAGTCGAGGTAGATCAGGTCCGACTCGCTGGTCACCGGCATGAAGGTCACCGTCCGGGCGCCGTCGGTGGCCGGCTTCGCGTTCACCGTGAGCGCGACGGGCCGGTCGGCCTTGTTGCGCAGCAGGCGATAGGGATCCTCGGTGGCGCTGAGCGGCTCGCCGTCGATGGCCAGCAGGTAGTCGCCCACCTTCACGTCGACGCCGATCTCGGTGAGCGGCGCGCGATAGATCGACTCCTCGTTGTGGCCCTGGAAGACCTTCGTGATCCGGTAGCGTCCGGTCGAGGCCTCGAGCTCGAAGCGCGCCCCCGGCAGCGCCACGCGCGGGCGCGGCGGGATCTGGAAGTCGCCGCCCTCCACGTAGGTGTGCTGCACGGTGAGCTCGGAGATCATCTCGCTGATCACGTAGTTGAGGTCCGATCGGTGCGCGACGTAGGGGAGCCACGCCGCGTACTGCTTCCGCAGCGCCGCCCAGTCGAAGCCGTGCATGTTCTCCACGTAGAACCAGTCGCGGTAGCGGCGCCACACCTCGTTGAAGATCTGCGTCCACTCCTGCTCGGGCACCCGATCGACCATCAGGCCCGCCGTCGACACGGTCTTCCTGTTCGCGGCCTGCGCGCCCTGCGGCGTCGCATCCAGCACCTGCCAGTTCTGCCCCGCGCGCACGAGCACCTTCGAACCGTCGGACGACAGCGCGTAGCCCTGGATGTCGTCGGCGAGCACCGTCTCCTTGCGGTCCTTCAGCGCGTAGAGGCGCAGCGACGTGCGGCGATCGCTCTGGCGGCCGTAGTAGAACGCGCCGCCCACGGTGTAGAGCAGGTGGCCCTTCTTCGCCGACAGGCCGCTGTAGTTGTCGGCCTCGACCGGCACGCGCGCGACCCGCGCGCCGAGGCCGTCGAAGTCGATGACCAGCGGCTTCTCGTCGGCCTTCTTCGCGGCGGGCTTCTCGCCGGGCTTCGCGGCGGCTGCGCCCTCGGGCCTGGCGTCGCCGGCCGGCTTGTCCTCGCCGGCGGGCGTCACCTCGTCGCTCTCGGGCGGGAAGGGGTGCTTCACGTCCCGGCGCAGTGCCAGGGCGAAGATGCCGGTGGTGCGGCTCGTGGCGTAGTTGAACTCGGCGCCGGAGATCTGCGGCGCGTACTCGCGGTCGCTCAGGTAGAACAGGTAGTCGCCGTCGGGATCCCACGCCGGGCTGTGCGCGTTGAACAGCTCGTCGGTCACCTGGCGCACCTGGCCGTCGGTCTCGTTCCACAGGTGGATCGCGCGGAAGCCGTTGGGCATGTTCGCGCTGAAGGCGAGCACGTGGCCGCGCGGCGACCACGCGTAGTCGCGCACCTGGTCGCGCTGCGCGTCGTAGACCTGCTTCAGCGACTTGTCGTCGAACGAGTACACGAAGATGCGGCCGTCCTTGTCGCCGAAGGCGATCCGCCCGCCGTCCGACGACCATTCCGGTGCGTAACGCATGGCGCTGCCGCCGCTGGTGAGCCGTTCGGGCCTGCCCGATCCGTCCTGCGCGACGACGTAGAGCTCCTCCTCGCCGCTGAGATCCGAGATGAAGGCGATGCGGCTGCCGTCGGGCGACCAGCGCGCCCATTTGTCGTGCGCGTTGGAGGTCTGCGTCAGGTTGCGCGTGGGGCCCTTCTCCACGGGCGCCGTGAACACGTCGCCGCGCGCCGAGAACAGCGCCCGCTCGCCCCTGGGCGAGAGCACCGCGCTGGTGATCTGCTGCGCCGCCGACACCCGTGATGGACGCTTCCACAGCCCGTCGTCGGGCACGGTGATGACGATCGGCGCGCTCTTGCCGGTCTTCACGTCGAGCAACTGCAGCTCGCCGTTCAGTTCGTAGACGATGCGCGACTGGTGGTCGGAGCTGGGCCAGCGCACGTCCCATGTGCGGCTGGTGGTCACCGGCGTCACCTTTGCCGAGGTGACGTCATAGGCGTAGAGGTTGAACGTGCCGTCGCGATCCGACGTGAAATAGATCGCGTTGCCGATCCACATCGGGTCGCGGTCGGCGCGCGGATGATCGATCACGCGCCGGGCGTCGTTGGCCTTCAGGTCGAAGATGAACAGGTCGTTGGCCTGGCCGCCACCGTACCGTTTCTCGGGGCGGAAGTCGCGGAACAGCGGCGAGTAGACGATCTTCGAGCCGTCGGGCGAGTAGTCGCCGGCGCCGGATTCCGGCATGGGCAGCGGCGCGGCGGGGCCGCCGGTCATCGGCACGGTGTAGAGACGCGTCTGCCCGAGCGTCCACGAGTCGCGCTGGGAGCGGAAGACGATTGACCGGCCGTCGGGCGTCCAGCCGTAAACCTGGTTGTCGTAACCCCAGCGCGGCGTCAGGGGGCCGCGCGCCGGGTAGAAGGTGAGCTGCTTCGGCTCGCCGCCGCCGGCCGGCATCACGTAGACCTGCTCGTCACCGTCGTACTGCCCGGTGAAGGCGATCCACTTGCCGTCGGGCGAGAAACGCGCGAACAGCTCGATGCCGGGATGGGCCGTGAGCCGGATGGCCGTGCCGCCGGCGGCAGGGGCGATCCACAGATCGCCCGCGTAGGTGAAGGCCACGCGATCGCCGTGGATGGCCGGGAAACGCAGCAGCCGGGTCTGGGCATCGGCGCGGGAGGCGACAGCGAGAATTGCCGCCAGCCCGAGCAGCCACAGGCCCGCCACACGAAACAGTGCACGCATGGAATGCCTCCGGGATTGATGGCCTGCCACCCCGGGAACAGGTGGGGCGCGAGGGTTGCGTCCCGGGTCAGGCCCGCCGTCCGACACGATAGCGCAAAGCCGGGCCGGCGGGCAGGAAGGTGACGGATCGGCCGGCTTCGAGGTCGGACGGGAGCGCGAGGAGGCCGATCCGGCGCCGGGCTTCCCCTTTGGGGCGGGCGCCGGTTTCCAGTGCGTCCAGGCAAGGGAACGGCCGGCACCGGCGGATCCCGCGAAGACGTCCGCGAAGCCTCGTCGAAGGACTTGATCCTCGTTGTCGGTCGCGGTATCGTCAGGCGAACAAAATACGAAAGTCCTTCGCCTCCCCGACGTCATGTACATCGAACTCCATGCGGCTTCCGCTTTCTCGTTCCTCGACGGCGCCTCGACGCCAGAAGCGCTGGTGCAGCGGGCGGCGGAGCTGGGTTATCCCGCCCTGGCGCTGCTCGATCGCGACGGGCTCTACGGCGCTCCACGGTTTCACCAGGCGGCGAAGAAGGCTGGTTTGCGCGCCATCGTCGGCGCCGAGCTGACGGTGCGCAGCGGCGGCCGCGACGGGGCTTCGCCGCGTCCGCCCCGCCTGTGGCGCCTGCCGGTGCTGGTGGCCTCGCATGAAGGTTATCGGCGGCTGTGCCGGCTCATCACCCGGATGAAGCTGCGGGCGGGGAAGGGCGATGGCGTGCTGCTGCTCGAGGATCTGGAGGGTGAGACCACGGGCCTGGTCGCGCTCGCCGGCCGCGCCGCGCTCGACACGGCCCACTACGGCGTGGGCGGGCTGCTCGATCGCGTGCTGGGATTGTTTGGCGCCGGCAACGTGTACGTCGAGGTGCAGCGCCACCGGCTGCGCGACGAGGAGGCCGACACCCAGGCGCTGCTGGCGCTTGCCGCGGCCTACCGGGTGCCCGTGGTGGCTACCAACGGGGTGCGGTTCGGCACGCCCGGCGATCGGCCGCTGTTCGACGTGCTCACCTGCGTGCGGCACGCCACGACGCTGGCGCAGGCCGGGCGCCGGCTGGCGTGCAACGCCGAGCGCTACCTGAAATCACCGGCCGAGATGGGGGCGTTGTTCGCGGACCTGCCACGGGCCGTGGCCGCCTCGCGCGATCTCGCCGATCGGCTCGACTACACACTGGCCGATCTGGGGTATCGCTTTCCCGACTATCCCGTGCCGCCCGGCGAGACGCAGTCGTCGTTTCTGCGCAAGATCACCGAGGTGGGGGCACGAGATCGTTATCGTCCCTACCACGATCGGGCGCGGGCGCAGGTGCGGCGCGAACTCGACCTCATCGAGAAGCTCAATCTCGCCGGCTACTTTCTCATCGTCTGGGACATCGTCAACTTCTGCCGGCAGCACGGCATCCTCGCGCAGGGACGCGGGTCGGCGGCCAACAGCGCCGTGTGCTACAGCCTGGGCATCACGGCCGTGGACCCGGTGGGGATGGACCTGCTGTTCGAACGTTTCCTGTCGGAGGAGCGCGGCGAGTGGCCTGACATCGATCTCGACCTGCCGAGCGGCGATCGGCGCGAGCAGGTCATCCAGCACGTCTATCAGCGCTACGGCGCGCACGGCGCGGCGATGACCGCCAACGTGATCACCTACCGCGGGCGCAGCGCGGCGCGCGAGGTGGGCAAGGTGCTGGAGCTCGACGCGGCGCTGGTGGATCGCCTGGCGAAGACGATGCGGCCCTTCGAGTGGCGGGACGATGCCGAGTCGCTGGATCGGCTGCTCGCCGGGGCCGGCATCGACGCCAGCGATCATCGCGTGACGCTGTTCGCCGATCTGTGGCGGCGCCTGCAGGATCTGCCGCGGCACCTGGGCCAGCACTCGGGCGGCATGGTGATGTGCCAGGGGCGGCTCGACGAGGTGGTGCCGCTCGAGCCGGCGGCGATGCCCGGGCGCGTGGCGATTCAGTGGGACAAGGAAGACTGCGCCGATTTGGGCATCGTCAAGGTCGATCTGCTGGGGCTGGGCATGATGGCGGTGTTGCAGGACGCGCTGGCAATCGTCAACACGGGATGCGCGAACGAGGCGGATGGCATTTCCGGGCCGGGCGCCTCCGGGCCCGAGGGCCCGGCGCTGGATCTCGCCCACCTGCCGCCCGACGATCCCGAGGTGTATCGCCTGCTGCAGGAGGCCGACACCATCGGGGTGTTCCAGGTGGAGTCGCGGGCGCAGATGGCGACGCTGCCGCGCATCAGGCCCTCGCACTTCTACGACCTCGTGGTGGAGGTGGCGATCATCAGGCCGGGCCCGATCGTAGGGCAGATGGTGCACCCCTACATCGATCGGCGGAACGGGCGCGCGCCGGTGGAGTACCCGCACCCGTCGCTCGAGCCGATCCTGAAGCGCACGCTGGGGGTGCCGCTGTTCCAGGAGCAACTGTTGCGGATGGCGATGGTGGCGGCGGGCTTCAGCGGCGGCGAGGCGGAGGAACTGCGCCGGGCGATGGGGTTCAAGCGATCCGAGGCGCGCATGCGGCAGATCGAGACGAAGCTGCGCGCCGGCATGGCTCGCAACGGCATCACGGGCGGGGCGGCCGATGCCATCGTGCGTTCGATCGTGTCGTTTGCGCTCTACGGGTTCCCCGAATCGCACGCGGCGAGCTTCGCGCTGATCGTCTACGCGAGCGCCTACCTGAAGGCGCACTACCCGGCGGCGTTCTACGCGGCCCTGCTCGACAACCAGCCGATGGGCTTCTACCACCCGGCGACGCTGGTGAAGGACGCGCAGCGGCGCGGCGTGCGCTTCGCGCCGATCGACGTGCAGGTGTCGGACTGGAAGTGCCGCGTGGAGCCCGACGGACGCGTTCGCCTCGGCCTGATGTACGTGCGCGGGCTGCGCGAGGAGGTGGCGCGGCGCATCGCGGCCACGCCTGCCGCCGTGCGCGGGCCGGTGACCGCCTCCGGCCTGAAGTGCCCCGGCTGCGGGGCCGCCGATCCCGCCATGCTGGAGCAGACCGCGGCGGGCGCGGCCGGCGAGCGCTGGTTCTGCAACGTGTGCGCGCGCGAGTGGACGGCGCAGGGCCCCGTCGCGCGGTTCCGATCGCTGGATCACTTCGTGACCGTCAGTCGTGCGCATCGCGACGAGGTGCGGGCGCTGGCCGGGATTGGCGCGCTCAACGCCTTCGGCCACGATCGTCGTGGCGCGCTGTGGCAGGTGGAGCAGGCGGTTCGGCCGGCGGGGGAGTTGTTCGAGGAAGAAAACCAGTGGCCGCTGGTCGGTGGCCAGGACGGAGAAGCCAGCGGTCAGTGGTCAGTGGACAGTGGCCGGCAGGCCAGGCCCCAGGCCCCAGGCCCCAGGCCCCAGGCCGATCTCGGGTCCCCCCTGCGGCCCATGTCCGAGATCGAACGTGTGATTGCCGACTACGACGGCACGGGGCTCACCCTGGGGCCGCACCCCATGGCGCTGAGGCGTCGCGATCTGTCGCTGCGCGGCGTGCTGCGGGCCGCCGACCTGTCGTCGGCGCGTCAGGGGCGCCGCGTGCGCGTGGCCGGCGCGGTGATCACGCGCCAGCGCCCGGGAACGGCAAAGGGCTTCTGCTTCCTCACGCTGGAGGACGAGACCGGTATCGCCAACGTCATCGTGCGCCCCGATCTGTTCGATGCCCGGCGCGCGGTGATCGTCCACGAGCCATTCGTGGTGATCGAGGGCATCCTGCAGCAGCAGGAGGGCGTCACCTCGGTGCGGGCCGAGCGCGTGCTGTCG
The DNA here is from genome assembly GCA_039812685.1 of Vicinamibacteraceae bacterium. Lineage (GTDB taxonomy): Bacteria > Acidobacteriota > Vicinamibacteria > Vicinamibacterales > JAFNAJ01 > JBDIBB01. The sequence goes on along the minus strand of JBDIBB010000075.1, from coordinate 11,489 downwards.
ATGGGCGGCGCCACGCCGGCCATCGAATCGCATGATTTCCACTGAGCGGATCGGCGGATCCAGGGCTGTGGGGCGATGGAACCCTCGACCCGGGGCTTCGAGGTCCGGGCACCCGGCAGCCCCGAGGCGCCGAACCGGATCTCACAGGTTGAACCAGTACGCCCACTTCACGAGGAACACGTTCTGCGCGGGCGCCGAGAAGATGCCGCGCACGTCCCGGCCGAACGAGAAATCGCCGCGATCCGTTTCGTCCTCGCGCCCCTGCTGCCAGACGACGAAGAGCGTCGAGCCGGGGCGGTACTCCCAGCGCAGCACGTTGGTCGTGCGGAACGACGAATACCGGAAGTCGGCGCTGCCGTCGTAGGCGTAGGGGCGGTAGCGATCGCCGAAGCGCGCGGCGCGGCCGCTCACCAGTTCCTTGTAGTCGTGGTAGGCGCCCGCCGAGACGAACGGCTGCGCGTACATCTGCAGCGAGAGCGTGGGGCCCATGGCGTAGTTGACGCGCATCGTCAGGCCAAGCGTCTTCTGATCGATCGTGCCGAACACATAGTGCGGACCGTCGGCCGCCCCCACCTGCGCCACCCACTGCGTGGCGCTCTGGTTGCGCGCCCACCTCAGCCCGGGCTCGATCGCCAGCGCCGTGCTCGGACGGAAGATCACCGACGGGTTCAACTCGAGATCGCGCTGGCCGTGGCCGTCACCGCCGACGAAGCCCGAAAAGTTCGGGACCACGGGCTTCCGCTCGTCGGCCTCGACGTAGTACCACAGGCTGCGGCGGCCGGGCCGCAGGCCGCCGGGGCCGCCCCGCGTGAGCCGATCGTCGAAGATCTCCCCGTTCCAGTTCGCGCCCGCGCCCGCGCGCCAGTGGTTGAGGAACTGCACGTGCGCATTGACGTTGACGCCGTTGTTGACCAGCGCGCCACCGTAGTTCCAGCCGGCCCACTGGTTGACGTTGACGCGCAGCGACCGGTACCACGGGGCCGGCGTGAGATAACGCAACTGCATCCAGTTCGACACGCTCCGCCGATCGGCCAGCCTCACGAAGCCGACGTCGTTGATGTCGAACCCGGGGCTCTTGAACGAGTAGCCGGAGCGGAAGCGCAGGCGCTCGCCGCCGATCTTGTCGATGGCCACCTGTCCCGCGTGGCCGTTCAGCGACTCGCGCGCGGGATCCAGCGTCACGTGGGCGGCGTCGGGCCGCTGGAAGTAGTGCCGGCTGTTCTGCTGCAGCGCCGTGATGGCATCGGGCGAGCCGTGGATCGTGCTGCCGGCCCAGTAGCCCGAGAGCCGGTACCTGGGCGTCAGGCGGACGTCCACGTCCACGCCGCCCGTGTAGGCCTGTCCGGCCAGCGTCGACTGCAGGCGATCCGGCAGCGCGCGGTTGGTGGCGGTCAGCATGAAGCCGACGTTCGAGTTGTTGGCGAACTCACGCCGCGCACGCGCCACCGTGTAGCTGGTGAAGGGCTCTGCCGCCTGCCGCTGATCTGGGCTGCCGGGCTCGCGGACCGTCGCCCGTTCCTGCTGCGTGAGCGCGTGCAGCACGCCGATCGAGAACGCACCCAGCCGGCCTGTCAGCTTCGTTGCGCCGAGAATGGTCGTCTGTGGCGGCACCAGGCTGTATCCGTCGCCGGAGACGTCGGGGTCGGCCTGCGGGCGGCGCCCGATGCGGCGTGAGTAGAAGAGGCCCGTGCAGGAATCGTCCTCACAGTCGAGGTCGAAGCGGAAGTTCCCGGAGCCTTCCACGAAGAACGGCCGGCGCTCGGGGAAGAACGTCTCGAAGGCCGACAGGTTCACGACGGCCGGGTCGGCCTCCACCTGCCCGAAGTCGGGGTTCACCGTCGCCGTGAGCATGAGCCCGGGCGTGAGGGCGTATTTCAGGTCGAGGCCGACGGTCGCATCGGGATCGCGGTGCGCGACGAGCGGATTGTCGCCTGCCGGGTTGATCGTCGCGCGCGCCACGGCGTACGGGACCAGTTCGAGCCGTTGCGGCGACCGGCCGGGAGCGAGGTTCGTCAGCTGACCGAACTGCGACACGATGCCAGTGCGGCTCCGCGCCAGGAGGGGCCACGTGCTGATCTCGTTGAGGCGGCCGATCTCGCGCATCACGGCGAAGCCGATGCGTCCGTCGTGTTCGCGTGGGAAGCGCAGTTGTGAGAACGGGATGCGGAATTCGGCCTGCCAGCCCTGCGCGGTGCGCCCGGTGGCCACGTCCCACACCGCGTCCCACCCGCGATCGTTGTCACCGTCGTTGAACCAGTAGCGATCCTGTTTCACGCCCACCGGGTTCACGGCGAACTCGTAGGCCGTCCGTCCGTCGTTGAACGAGTCGACCAGCACGCGAATCCAGTCCGACGGAGAGTATTCGTCGCGGCGCGTGAGGTGGCCGACGATGTGCGAGGGCTCGGGATCCGACATGCGCACGGCCACGTAGATCGCGTCGGCGTCCACGAGCAGCCGCACCTCGGTGGGGAAGGTGGCGTCGGCGCCTTCCCGCGGCTCGCGCTGCCTGAAGCCGTCAATCACACGGGCCGACTCCCAGGCACGGTCGTCGAGCGCCCCGTCGACCTGGACCGACGTGCCCGTTGGCACGGCCGCGGCGTCGACGACCGAGGCGGCGGCCGCCGGGCTGGCGCCCGGTGGGGCGGCGGTCGCCCGCAGCGGGCAGATCACGGCCAGGGCGAGGATGAGCACCCTGACGCCGGCGCACGACGTATGCGGATGGTGGAGTAGCATCACGGCGGCGTTAGACGGGGCCGTTCCCGCGGGGGTTCGTGCCGCGCCGGATGCTGGACGGTCGCTTCCCGATCGGGTGTGATGAGCGGCCGTCTCAGCCGGCGGCCAGCCCGGCCAGCCGCTTCTCCAGCCGGTACTGCGCCACCTTCACCGCGGGTTCGGTGCGCCTGGTGTCGACGCGCGCCTGCACCAGCGCTCCGTCCTCGACGAGCAGGCGCGGGCAGGTGATCTCGCCGGCCAGCGATCCCCGTTCGACCACCTGGATGCGTGTGGTGGCGGTCATCTCCCCGTCGAAGGCACCCGCGACGGTGACCGCACGGGCGAAGACGCGGCCCTCGACGCGTCCGCCCGGCGCGATCGTGAGCGCATGGTCGGGCAGGTCGATGTTGCCGTGCACTCGGCCTTCCACCACGAGATCCTGCCGGCAGAGCACGTCGCCAGTGACCGAGAACGACGAACCAAGACTGCTGTGGCGCGAGGGCACGGCGGCGGCCGGCCGCGCGCGATCCGGAATCATGGGTTCCATGGTGCCACACTCCTGACGACGAAGCGCGGCGTCGTGGCGCGTCGCGGACGCGCCGGCGGGACGCGCGTCCCGCCGGCGCCGGCCGCAATCACGCGAATTGCGCCGTCTTGTCGTCGATCGCGCGCCGCACCTGGTCGTAGTCGTTGTCGACCTGCACGGGACGGTTCGCCAGGTACGATGGCAGCGGCAGCGTGGATTCGTGGTAGCGCAGCTTGAAGTCGGTGAACTTCAGCCCGTTGGCCGTCGAGACGATCACCACGCGATCGGCCGGGCGCACCTCGCCGCGCTCCACGAGCTTGACGAGCGCTGCCAGCGCCACGCCGGTGTGCGGGCAGTTGAACATCCCCGTGCGATCGGCCCGGGCGGCCGCGTGCGCCAGTTCCTCCTCGGTGGCCTGTTCGACGATGCCGTCGTAGCGCTGCAGCGTGCGGATCGCCTTCTGCACCGATACGGGGTTGCCGATCTGGATCGCGGAGGCCAGCGTGGGCCCGGCCTGCACCGGCTCGAAGTGCCAGCCTCTCGTGTAGGCGAGATAGAGCGGGTTGGCGGCGGCGGCCTGCGCCACGACGATGCGCGGGCGCTTCCGGGTGACGCCCAGCGTCTCCATCATGTCGAAGCCCGCGCCGAGCGCGCTCACGTTGCCGAGGTTGCCACCCGGAATCACGATGAGATCGGGCACCTCCCAGTCCCATTGCTGGACCATCTCGAAGGCGACCGTCTTCTGGCCCTCGAGCCGGAGACTGTTCATCGAGTTGGCCAGGTACAGGCCTTCCTCGACGGTCAGCCGCTGCACGAGGGCCATGCAGCCGTCGAAGTCGGTGTCCACCGAGAGCACGAGCGCGCCGTTGGCGAGCGGCTGGAGCAGCTGGGCGGTCGACACCTTGCCGCGCGGCAGGATGACGATGGCCGGGATGCCGGCGGCAGCGGCGTAGGCCGCCAGCGAGGCCGAGGTGTCGCCCGTCGAGGCACAGGCGATCGCGCGGATCGGCCGGCCGTCGGCGATCATCTGCTTGACGGTGGTGACGAGCACCGTCATGCCGAGATCCTTGAACGATCCGGTGTGTTCCATCCCGCACTGCTTCACCCACAGATCCTCGAGGCCCAGCTCGCGGCCGAAGCGCTCCGCCCAGAGCAGGTTGGTGCCTCCTTCGTCCATCGACACGACGTTCTCGTTGCGGACGTGCGGCGCCACCCACTCCTTCTTGCCCCAGACCGACGACCCGTAGGGCCAGGCGGTGCGCTTGTAGCGATCGTCGAACAGGCGCATCCAGGCTGCGGCCGAACGCTGGCGCAGCGCGTCGAGGTCGTGGGCCACCTCCAGCAGGTTCTGGCACCTGGGACAGCGATACAGCGGGACGTCGAGGGGGTGCTCGCCGGGGCAGCCGGCGATACAGCGGAACCAGGCGCGTGGGTGCATGACCGACGAGTGTAGCAGGAAGGCGGCACCTCGCCGGCCGCTCGTCCGGCGAACGTTTCCGTGATCGCGTGACGAGATCGTAAGCGGCTCGGCCGTGCCGGGGCGGCCGGCGTACGCCGCCGGTGCAAGTCCCGCCGTCTTTGGCCGATTGATGGGTGACCCGACGCTGGCGCCGCGGTTGCACCGCCCGCGTCGGGATCGGCGCCCGCGACCGGCCGGGGTCTGCGCGCCCTGCTCCCAGTGCACACGATGGCAACGGCCCCGAGACACCCTGTCCCGCAGCCCGATGGCGACGAGTCGTTTCGCGACGGCCTCGGCGTGCGGGTGCACGTCACCGACGAGGCCAGCGGCGACACCATCGAACGTCTCTACCTGTCGCCGGACCTGGCACGCGTGGGCTTTGCCGTCGATGAGCGCACCTCGCGTCTCGTGAACTTCCGGCACGCGCGGTTCGCGAGGCTGCGCGGCGTCGACGCCGAGCCCGACGGTTCGTCGGTGTGGATCAACACCGAGCGCATCCCCGGCGTCCGCCTGTTCCACGTGCTGCAGGCCGCCGAGCAGGGCCGGGTGAAGGTTGACATCAACACGGCGCTGCAGATCGCCCGCGAGATCCTGCCGGCGCTCGCCACCCTGCACGACTCGCGCAACGTCACGCACGGCGCGCTCGGCCCCGAGCGTCTCATCCTCACGCTCCAGGCGCGCATCGCCATTGTCGACCATGGTCTTGGCGCCGCGCTCGCGCAGTTGCAGTACCCACGCACGCGTCTCTGGCGGGAGTTCCGGATCGCGATGCCGCCGGCGGCTGGCGTTCCGCGCTTCGACGCGCGCGCCGACGTGGCGATGGTGGCGATGACGGTGCTGGCCGCGCTGCTCGGCCGCCCCATCACGCTGAACGAGTTCCCGGACCGCATCCGCGCGCTGCTCGATGAGGTTCGCGAGCGTCCGCCGTCGGGGCGGGAGCGCGCGCTCTCCGCGTCGCTGCGCGCCTGGCTCGAGCGAACGCTCCCGATCGAGTCGCGCAGGCCGCTGGGCACCGCGCTCGAGGCCCAGGTCGCGCTCGAGGAGGCCATCAAGAAGGAGCGCGCCTACGCGCCCGGCGCCTCGGCGCTCAAGCACTTCGTCGAGCGGCTGGGCCCGCTGATGAAGGAGTTGGCGGCGCCCGCCGCCCCGGCGGTGGCCGAGCGCGACAGCACGCCGGAGGTCTCCGACACGCCGGCAGGCGCCACCGTGGTGAGGTTGCCGGGCAGCAGGACGAAGCGTGCCCCGCGGCGCCCGACGCCCGAGGAGGAGCAGGCCGAGGAGATCGCGTTCCTCGAGCGCGAGCTCGCGCGGCTGGCGGCCGAGGAAGCGGGGCAGGGCCCGCCCGACGCCGCGGCTGACGTGACGGCGGGCGTCGACGCCGGCGCGGCCGTGTCGACAGGGAGCGCTGCCGCGCCCGCCTCGCCCGAGGCGGCGAGTGGCGACACAGGCCCCGTCGCCTCGCCGGAGGCGGCCGCCGGCATCGACAGCGAGGCCGCGGCCCTCGCACGGCTGCTGGACGACCTTGCCCAGGCCTCGCCCGAATCGGCGCTCGCCCCACCCATGGAGGGACCGGCTCCGGCGTCGGTGCTCCCGATCCAGCCGTCGGTGGCTGCCGCGACGCCATCGTTCCATGTCGACCGCGAGCGCCTGAGCCGCGTCGAGATCCCCACCGACGATGGGGGCGCGGTGGTCGAGATCCTCGGGGAGGTGCCGCTCCGGCTCTCGGGCTCCGGGATGGACGGGCTGGATCAGCTCAAGGCCGTGGCGACCGAAGACGACGACATCGGGTTGCCGCCCCCGATCCAGGCCGAGAACCTCGTTCTCGACGATCCCGACGCGCTGGCGCGTGCGCTGGCAGCCCTCCCGACGTCGTGGCCGATGGCGGCCGTGCGCGTCGAACCGGCCGCGGATTCCAGCAGCGATTCCGCCCGGATGCCGGCCGTCGGCCGGGCGAGCGTCGCCGGTGTCATCGGGCACGCTGCCGCGACCGGATCGATCGAGGCCATCGCCGAGACGCTGGAGGATGTCTGGTGTCTGGTGCCGCCAGCCCCGTACGTGGACCGGGCGGTGGAGGCGGCCGCGGCCGCGGTCGCGGCCGCCGTCGACGCGCGCGACCGTGACACGTTGTGGCTCGACTTCGAGGTGATGCACCACGCGCGGCTGCTGCCGTCCTCGTGCGCGGCGGTCGCCGGGCCCAGCCTGCCGGCACCGCGCGCGCGGCGTCGCGCGCGGCTGCCGGGCGTGACGGCCACCGCACGCCGGACTCCGCTGGCGCGCGCGGTGGCACCGCTGGCAGCGGCCCGGCCGGATCCGGATGCTGGGCGGTCGCGGCGGCGCGAACGCCGAAAGCCCGCGCAGTTGCCGTCGACGGTGACCGCACCCGCCGCGCCGATCACGAAGCGTCGTCCGCGCGGGCCGCTCGCCGGCGCGACGAGCCGATCGACCCCTCTCCGTCTGGCGCCGGTCGATGAGGCCACCCGCCCGCTCGCCAGCCGGGCGTTGCCGCAACTGGCAGCGGCCGTTGACGCGGGCCCCGCGGCGCTGGCTCCGCCCGTCAGGCGCCCGGCCCGCGCGACGCCGCATGTCCTGCGACTCGTTGCGCCACAGCCGGCAGCCAGCGGCGCGCCTGCGGTGCGGAGTCTGGCGGAACCGACAGCGCTTCCCGCGCGGACCTCGGATGACCGCGTGTCGCTGGCCCTGCTGGCGCCCGAGGGGCGGCTCGCGCAAGTCGTGGCGCGTTCAGACGTGCTCCGGCTGGTGTCGGCCCCGGCCCCGTCGTTCACCGTCGTCGCGCGGCTGACGCTGATTGAGGAATCGGCCTCGATGGCGGCGCCAGCGGCTCCCGCGCCAGCCGACGGGGACGTCGGCCCGGCCTCCGAAGCCGTGGCGGAAGTCGACCAGCCGGCGTTGGCCGCACCGGCCGGCGCGGCGTCGATCGAATCGATTCCCGCCGCGATCCTCGCAGGCGAGTCGGAGACGGCCGGCGAGGTCGCGAACGAGGCGACGCTCACACCGGAACGGACCGCCGGCCACACCGATCCGGTCAGTGCCCAGCCGTCGCTGTCCATTCCGGGACTGGACGCGGCGCTCGCGGAGTTGACGCTGGAGCACGCGGCCGAACAGGCGGGCGGGCCGCCGAAGGCCCAGACGCCACGTGCGGAACCTGCCCTGGCGGGCACCCGTTCTGGCGACGAGGTCATCGCCGGCGAGGCCGACGCCGCGATTGCGATGGGCGACGATGAGTGCATCGAAGCGGAGCGACTGGCCGCACCGGAGGCGACACCGCTTGTCGCCAGCGTCGGCCCCGCTGCCGCGCTCGAAGGGCCTCCGGAGGCTGACCCAGCGGCCGCCTCCGATGCTCATGCCGAGCCGCGGTTCGTGCCGGGTGAAGGCCTGGTCCTCGACGTGGCCGCGCTCGACGTGAGCCGCCTGCGCGTCGTGCCCGCACCTGAGCCGTTGCCTGAGGACCTCCAGCGGGCAGCGCTGGCGGCCGACCTGGTGCTGCTCGCCGCGCTCGTGGACATCGAGCCGGCCGTCGAGTTGCCCGTCGACGTGGTCCAGGTGCCGGCGGAGCCGGCGGAATCGCCCAGCGCAGAAGCCGCCGATTCCGACCGGCGTCCGGCAGACGCGGATCGTGAGCCCGTGGCGACGACGGCTGCGGGAGAGCCGGCGCGAGCCGTGTCCAGATCCGAGGCCGAAGTGTCCGGCGGCGCGCCATCGTCGGTCGACACGGCCCCTGTGCCGCCCGTGGCGCCTGCGGCGCCGGATCCGGAGACCGACGCGGATCTGGCGGCGCTGCTGCGGGAACTCGAAGCGATCGAGGACGCCGAGGAGGCGGCCCGGAACCTCGCGCCGGCGTGCCAGCCTGCTCCCGAGTCGTCTGTCGAGGACGCCGCGCCGGCGACCGACGTCCCACTCGAGCCACTGGCCGCGTCGGCACCGGCCGATGCCAGCCCGTCGCCCGGCCTCGCGCCCGCCGGTTCGCCGGACCTCGTGCCTGGCGAAGGTGTCGAGTCGATTCCTCTGGCAGACTCTGCGAGCGGGCGTCCTGCCGCAGCCGCCGGCGATGTCGAACCCGGAACCCCGAGGCCTGCCGGGCGCGTCGAGGCCACGAAGCGCCGCCGTTCGCGCAGCCGCAGCCGGCGGCCATCCGGAGCCGGCAAGCCAACCGCCGCCGTGTTTTCGCCGGCGGTCGCGCCGGCCCCGCCTGGGACGCCGGCTGCCGTGACGGCTCCGCCGGCGCACGGGCCAACACCGCTCTCCATCGCCGCCTCGACGCAGGACGACTCGCCGCTGGCCGAGCGCCGTGCCTTGACCTCCAGCCGTGAGAGTTGGTCGACGGTCGCCCGTCGCGTCGATCGCGAACCGGTGCCGGCGAGCCCGGTGGCTGCGCCAGACGTGACAGTTCAGCGCGAGCGGGTGATCCTCGCCGACTCACCGTCGTTCGAGGCGACCCTGCCCAATTACGCGCCGTGGCTGGCGGGTGATCCGTTGCCGGCCGGCGCCGCCGAGGCGTCACCGCTGGCGGTGGCCCCCACCATCCCGGCCGACTCCGATCGGGCATCGGTGTACTCACCAGATCCAGCCGCGGCTGCGGTGACGGTTGGATCGGCGTCAGTGGCGGCCCCTGTCCGACCGCTGGCTCCGGCCGCCGACGTGCCCGTGGCCCAGCGGCCCGTGATAGCGCCGGCCGTGGCTCGTGACGGGAGCACAGGCCCAGTCGGCGCTGCGTGGACGCGATCGCTTGCGCCGGTACCGGATCCTCAGGGCGATGTGTCGCCGGGCCTCCTGACGGGCGCGGTCGTCGCACCGCCGGCCAGGCGGCTGGCCAGGCTCGTCCCCGCGATCGCGGCGGTGGTGGCGTTGCTGGCGGCTGGAGGGGTTGGCGCCTACTTCGCGCTTCGGCCGGCTGGAAACGGGACGCTCACCATCGAGGCGTCGATCGTGGGCCTCGAAGTGGCTGTCGACGGACATACGCGCGGCATCACTCCGGTCACCGTCGAGCTGGCCGCTGGACGCCACACGGTGGAGGTTCGCGGGCACGGATCGACCAGGACGCTGGCTGTCGAGGTGGCCGCCGGCAGGCAGACGAAGCAGCACGTGAACTGGTCGGAGGGACGCTCCACGGGGTCGCTCAAGGTGACCTCCACGCCAGGCGGCGCGAAGGTCCTGATTGGCGGAGAGCTGCGGGGGGTGACGCCTGTCGTGATCGAAGGACTCACGGCCGGTCATCATCAGGTGAGCGTGGAGGCGGAGGCCGGTACCGTACGTCGCCAGATCCAGGTGACGGCCGGCGTGGTCTCGGAACTCGACATCTCGATCTTCTCGGGATGGTTGCAGGTGTTCGCGCCCTTCAAGATGGAGGTTCGTGAGGAGGGCCGCCGGCTGGGCACCAGCGAGGACGGGAAGCTGCTGCTGTCGCCCGGTGTCCACCAGCTGGAACTGGTGAACACGACCTATGGCGTCGCGGAGAAACGTCGTGTGGAGATCACGCCTGGCGGGACCGAGACGCTGTCGATCGAGGCGCCTGCCGGGGCGATCGAGGTCAGCGCACCCGCGGGAACGCAGGTGTTCGTGGACGGCGAACTGAAGGCCACGACGCCACTGGCCGAGCCGCTGCGCGTGACCGTCGGCACTCACAACGTGGTGCTGTCGCACGCCGAGTCAGGCCAGATTCGTCCCCAGCAGGTGGTGACGGTGAGGGCGCGCCAGACGACGTCGATCCGCTTCTGACCGGCGGGCGCCGGCCGCGCCCTCGCGGCAGGACCCCGCCCGCCCACGGGCTCAGTCCATGTCGCGGAGTTCCTCGTCCAGCCGGCGGTCCAGCGCCGCGGCCGGGGCCCCGCCCCCGGCCGTCGCCAGGGCGTGCGCTCCGCTGCCGCGCCGCGCGAACCGGCGCACGAAGATGACGAGCAGCCCGATGCCGGTGAGGCCGAGGAGCGGCGGCATCACGTAGAGCAATCGCGTGAAGCCCCGGGCCGGCGGCTCGGCCAGGATGCGCTCCCCGTACTCCGACACGTAGGCCGCGAGGATGGCTTGCTCGGCCTGCCCCTCGCCGAGTCGCCGCCGGATGTCGGAGCGCATCTGCGTGGCAGCCGGCGAGTCGTGTACCGACACCTGCTGCGACCAGCAACAGGGGGCAATCACCTTGGTCTCGAGCCGCAGGGCCTCGCGTTCGAGTTCGGGCGGGAGCGCGGGCGGCGGGGCCGGCAACTGGACGGCGAGCACGAGGGCGAACAACGCTGCGAACATCACGAGCGCTCCTGATCGGGACGATGGGGGACGGCCGACAGGGTCTTCCGGCGGCGGCCGTCCTGGCGATCCGCCCGCCGGTCATCGACTTCACGGGTCATTCCGGCGAAGGCTCCTCACGCTTGCGGCCGCCACGCCGCGCCGGGGTCGCGGCCGCCGTACGCTTCCTGGCCGTCGAGGCGGCCTTGGTTCCGGGTGTCTTTCGCGTGCGGCTGCCCTCGGACTGCCCGGCCGTGGTCTTCCGCGTGCGGCCGCCGCGAGCCGGGGCCTTCCCGGTCGTGGCTTCCGCGGGCGGCACCACCTCGTCGGGCGGCGTCGCTTCGTCTGGCGGGACGTCGGCTTGCGAACCGGCGTCCATCCCGGCGTTCTCCGCGTGCGCGTGCGAGCCCACGTCGCGGGCGACGATCTCCGTCGATGCTGCAGCCGGCGCGTCCTGCCCGCCACCTCCGGCCGGCTCGGGCGTGCCAGCGAGCGGAACGGCGTCTGGAAACAGCGTCGGCGCCGTGGGCTCGATCGGCGGCGTTGATGCGGGCGGCGCGT
>JBDIBB010000074.1:0-20105 GCA_039812685.1 Vicinamibacteraceae bacterium | reverse complement strand
ATGCGGGTCAGCGGCAAGCACAACGATCTCGACAACGTCGGGCCGTCGCTGCGCCACCACACGTTCTTCGAGATGCTGGGCAACTTCAGCTTCGGCGACTACTTCAAGGCCGAGGCGATCGAGTTCGCCTGGCGGGTGCTGACCGAGGTCTGGCGGATTCCGGCCGATCGGATGCACGCGTCGGTCTTCCGGGGCGACGACCGGACACCGCGCGACACCGAGGCCTACGACCTGTGGCGACGCTACCTGCCGGCCGGGAAGATCGTCGAGTACGGCGCGGAGGACAACTTCTGGCAGATGGGCGACACCGGCCCCTGCGGGCGCTGCTCGGAGATCTACTACGAGCGTGAGGACGGCGCGATCGAGATCTGGAACAACGTGTTCATGGAGTTCGACCGATCGGCCGACGGCACGCTCACGCCGCTGCCCGCGCCGAGCATCGACACGGGCATGGGCCTCGAGCGCATCACCGCCGTGCTGCAGGGGACCGCGTCGAACTACGACACCGACCTGTTCCAGCCGCTGCTGGCGGCCATCGGCGCGCGGACGGGCCACGCCTACGGCCGCTCGCCGGCGCACGACGTCTCGATGCGCGTGGTCGCCGACCACGTGCGCGCCACCACGTTCCTCATCGGCGACGGCGTGGTGCCCAGCAACGAATGGCGGGGCTACGTGCTGCGCAAGATCATGCGGCGCGCCATGCGCCACGGGAAGAAGCTCGGCGCCACCGAGCCGTTCCTCCACCTCCTCGTGGACGTGCTCGTCGCCGAGATGGCCGACGCCTATCCCGACCTGCGCGCCAGCCGCGACAGCATCGCCACCGTCGTGCGCAACGAGGAAGAGCGGTTCGACGCCGTGCTCACCGCCGGGCTGCCGCGCATCGAGGACGCGCTCGAACGGGCCGCGGCGAGCGGCGGGGTGGTCGCGGGCGAGGACGCCTTCCGCCTCTACGACTCGCTCGGCGTGCCGCTCGACTTCGTCGAGGACCTGGCCGGCGAACGCGGGCTGTCGGTGGATCACGAGGGCTTCCAGCGGGCGATGGAAGGCCAGCGCGAGCGGGCCCGCGCGGCCAGCGCCTTCGAGGCGCGGAAGACGAAGGCGTTCGGCTACGCCCAGGCGGAGGAGCAGGCCCGGCTGGCCGCGCTCGGCGATCGCTTCGAGGGCTACGGCCACACGCGCCTCGACGGCGTCACCGTCGAGGCGGTGTTCGACGCCGCGCGCCAGCAGGTGGACCGCCTCCTCGCGGGCCAGGACGGCTTGGTCGTCCTCGATCGCACGCCGTTCTACCTCGAGGCCGGCGGGCAGGTGTCAGATACGGGCGCCATCCTCACGCCGGGCGGGCGCGCCGAGGTGAGCACGATGCTGCGGCTCGGTCCGGGCGGCCCGCGCGCGCACGCCGTCCGCGTCACCAGCGGCAGCATCGGCCGGGGCGACCGCGTCAGCGCGGAGGTGGATCACGAACGTCGCACCGCCATCCGCCGCAACCACACCGCCACCCACCTGCTGCACGCCGCGCTGCGCCAGGTCCTCGGCACGCACGTGAAGCAGGCCGGCTCGCTCGTGGCGCCAGACCGGCTGCGCTTCGACTTCGTGCACTTCTCCCCCGTCACCCGCGACCGCCTGGAGGAAATCGAGCGCATCGTCAACGCGCAGATCTACCTGAACACGGTGGTGCACACCGAGATGATGCGCACCGACGAGGCAATCGCCGGCGGCGCGATGGCGCTCTTCGGCGAGAAGTACGGCGATCAGGTGCGCGTGGTGTCGGTGCCCGGCTTCAGCCAGGAACTGTGCGGCGGCACCCACTGCCGCGCCACCGGCGACATCGGCCCGTTCGTCGTGACATCGGAGGGCGGCGTGGCTGCCGGCGTCCGGCGCATCGAGGCGGTGACGGGCGCCGGCGCCGTGCAGGCGCTGCAACACCGCACCGGGACGCTCGCGCGCATCCTCGAGGCGCTGCACGTCGACGAACGCGGGGCGCTGGCCGCCATCGAGAAGCTGCACGTCGACGTGAAGCGCCTCTCGCGCGAGGCGACCGACCTGCGCCTGCGCGCCGCAGAAGGCGGCGGAGACCTCGCCCGTGACGATGCGCTCGAGGTGGCCGGCGTGAGGACGATCGCGCGCCGCGTCAGCGGGCTCGACAAGAACGCGCTGCGCACCCTCGCCGACTCGCTGCGCGATCGCCTCGGCAGCGGCATCGTCGTGATCGCCAACGAGCACGACGGCAAGGTGACGCTGCTGGCCGCCGTCACGCGCGACCTGACCGGCCGCGTGCAGGCCGGCGTCATCGTGAAGGACCTGGCCCCCATCGTCGGGGGCCGCGGCGGCGGCCGGCCCGACTTCGCCGAGGCCGGCGGCAAGGATGCGTCGAAGATCGACGAGGCGCTGGCCGAGAGCCGGAAGGTGATCGGGCGGCTGCTGGGCGCTGCCGAACCCGCAGGCTAGCGGCAGGACGCCGAGCCACCGCGGGCCTCCCGCCGGCGGGCGGGCCGCGCGCCAGCCAGGCGCCGCATCCGAGGCATCGGCTGCTCACCAACGAGCCTGGCGACTGTCGAAAATTGAGATCGTCCTGACGAAATTCCGATTCCGGCCGGCCGGGGCACCGGCCTGGCGCGACAGGCGCCCAGAGCTATTTCCGAGGAATTTCCGCGGGCACGCTCGATCGGGCGGACCAGGCACGGTGCTTGCGCCGGGGGAATGGCACACGAGGCGTGTGCCTCCGCCCGGTCATGGCCGCCAAGCGCTCCCGGATCCCGATCGCCGCCGTCCTCCTGCTCGCCGCCGCCACCACGCCGGCCGCGGCGCAGATCTACGTCGCCCGCGACGCCAACGGCACGCTCACGCTGTCGGACAAGCCGCTCGGCTCCGGCGCCGTCACCTACGCGGTACCCGGCGGCAGCGGTGTGCGCACCACCCGCCGCCTGGCGGCGCCAGCAGGTACTGACATCGATGGCCTGATCGACCACCACGCCCGGCGGCACAGCGTCCGGGCAGATCTGGTGCGGGCGGTCATCGCCGTGGAATCCGGCTTCAACCCGCGCGCACGATCGCACAAGGGTGCGATGGGGCTGATGCAGCTGATGCCGGCCACCGCGGCCCGCTTCGACGTGGAGCGCCCCTACGATCCCGCGCAGAACATCGGCGCCGGCGTCGCCTACCTGCGCGAACTCCTCGATCGGTACCAAGGCGATGAGACGCTGGCGCTGGCGGCCTACAATGCCGGCCCGGGCGCCGTCGATCGCTACGGGTTCGAGGTGCCGCCCTACCGCGAGACGCGCGACTACGTGAAGAAGGTCCGCAACCGCACGGGTCAGCTGGCGGCCCGCCGGCCTGCGGCCCCTGAGTTCTATCGTGTGGTCGAACTGGTGGATGGACGCGAGGTGCCGCGCTACACCAACGTGCGCCCGCGCGACGGCACGCCCTACGACGTGGTGTCGCGCGACCGCTGAACCGGGCCGCCCGGCGTGCCGGTCTCCCAGGGCCCGACCGCCGTCGGTTCGCCGCTGGCGGCCCCGCGAGGCCCGGGCCTCGAACACACGCCCCCCCGAGCCGAGATCCGTCTCCGGCCACCCACGGCGTCAGCCCGTGGGCGCGGGCCGCGGTTCGCGCCGCAGGACGGCCAGACGATCGCGCACCGCCGCACGGGCCGCCACGAACTCCGCGTGCGGGATCTTCAGTTCCTGCGTGATCCGCCGGATCTCGTTGTCCTCGGCCGTCACCACCGAATCGTCGGAGGCCGAGACCGCGAACAGGCAGCGCAGCAGGGCCTGCCTGTCGGCCTCGGTCGCAATGGCCGCGAACTCCTGCGACACGCGGAAATCCTCGGTCCCCCGATGCGCGAAGCTCTGCTGCCTGGCGATCGCCACCGCGGCCATGGCCTGGTCGTCTGGCAGCCCGCCGACCTCGCGCAGCAGGCGCTGCATGGTCTGTGTCTCCTCCTTCGAGACGACAGTGTCGGCATGCGCCACGCGGCCGAGAAGGTAGGCGAAGGCCGCGAGCACGCGCGCGCGGTCGGGCGGCAGCGCCTCGAGCACGGCGCCGATGCGCGACACCACCTCGGTGGCTTCCGCCGCGGGCGCCGAATCGTCTCCCAGACCGAGCCAGTCGAGCAGTCCCATCGACCTAGGTCCTGACGGTGACCCGCTTCTTCGAGTGCGAGGAGGCGCCGAAGACCCACGAGATCACGCTGACGATCAGGGCCCCCAGGATGGCCGACCACAGCGATGCCACGTTGAAGCCGGGAACGAGCAGCGCCGCGAGCGCGAACGCGATGCCATTGACCACGAAGTAGAACAGCCCGAGCGTGAGCACCGTGAACGGCAGCGACAGGATCTGGAGAACGGGGCGCACCACGGCGTTGACGAGGCCGAGCACGAGCGCGCCGATGACGAGCGCGGTGAGGCTGGAGAACGAGATGCCGATGACGAGATAGTCGGCCGCATAGAGACCGATGGCCGTCACCAGCCAGTGCAACAGGAAGGTCATGGACGCACTCCTCTGGGTCCGACCTCACGAGCATACCCCAGCCGGCGCCGGGCGGGCGCGTTCGGCGCGACGGCGCTTCGCTCCCCTGATGCCACCTGCCAGCGGATCTCCGCGGCGGATCGAGGCGCCTTCTCCCGGGAAATCCCGTCTCCAGGAGTCCGTCCGGATGGCACAATGAACCACGATGGCCGACACCGCCGCCCCTGATCTCCGGCTCGACGTGTGGCTGGACGTCGCGTGCCTGTTCAGGACGCGCTCGGAAGCGCAGCGCGCCTGCCAGACCGGACGCGTCGAGGTGAACGAGCAGCGCGCGAAACCGCATCGCACCGTGCGCGCCGGCGACCGCATCCGGATCGACCGGCCGCACGGCCAGCGGCAGCAGGTGATCGTGAAAGGCGTGGCCGACCGGCACATCCCGAAGGCCGAGGCCCGGCGGCTGTACGAGGACGTGACGCCGCCGCCCACGCCCGAGGAACAGGCGCTGCTCGATCTGCTGCGGCTGGCCAGGCCCACCCGCCTCGTCCAGGGCGCGCCCAACACGCGGCAGCGTCGGCAGTTGCGATGGTTGAAGGAGGACCAGGGCGGGTAGGGGCAGACGGCGTCCGCCCCGCCGCCGACGGCGTCGGGCCAGCCCGGGACCTCCATGGGCGCGTGTGCCCCGCCACGGGCGAGTTCGCGTGCTATACTCTCGTGTTCCAGGCGCAGGGACGGGTCGTGCCGAGAGGCCGCTCCGTGAGGAAGGCGCCGCAGTTCACGAGGATATCGTTCCGTGGCCAATCACGAATCGGCGCTGAAGGCGCACAAGCAGAGCGAAGCCCGGCGGGAGCGCAACCGCCAGTACCGCAGCCGTCTCCGTCACGCGTTGAAGGCGATGCGCACGGCCATCGCGAAGGGCGACCGGGAGACGGCGCTGGCGAAGCTGTCGGACACCGTGTCGCTCATCGACAAGCTGGTCGGCAAGGGCGTCATCCACGACAACACCGCTGGCCGCTACAAGTCGCGCCTGATGAAGCGCCTCAACCGCCCCGCCGCGCCCGCGGCTGCGACCAGGTAGGCCACCTTCCCGGCAGGGGCGCCGGGCGTCAGTGCCGGCGTCCGCCCTCGCACAACTCCACCACGAGGCGCTCGAGCACCACCTGCGGGTCGGCCGAGGACTTGAGGTCGAGGTCCGCGCGCAGCAGGCTCTCGACGGCCGCCGGCACCTGCGGCTCGCGCAGCCCCGGCAGCCGCTCCCGCACCCACCAGCCGAGCATGCCGTGAATCTGGAAGGGCGATCGGCCCTCGTCCAGTTGCCGCCGCAGTTGCGTGAGCGCCTCGCGCGCCGCGCCGGCCGAGACGGCGTCGGTGAGCGCCCAGTCGTTGACGACGGCGGCCCCGCGCGCCAGCGCGCGCACGTCGTCGAGCGT
The DNA here is from genome assembly GCA_039812685.1 of Vicinamibacteraceae bacterium. GTDB lineage: Bacteria > Acidobacteriota > Vicinamibacteria > Vicinamibacterales > JAFNAJ01 > JBDIBB01. The sequence goes on along the minus strand of JBDIBB010000074.1, from coordinate 14,214 downwards.
CACCCGCCCACGCCCGCGGCCGTAGTTCGCGAGCTGGTCCACGGTGTTGCGCAGCACGGCGATGTCGGTGCCCGCGTGCTCCAGCAGTGCCCCGATGGCGGGTTTGTCGATCGCCAGCCCCGCCTCCTGGAGCGTCTCGGCGACGAAGACCGCCCCACGGACCAGCGCGTCCTTCACCGCGCCCGCGCCGCGCGCCTCGCGGTCGGCCTTGAGGCCCCAGAACTCCACGACGTCGGCCTGCTTGAGCAGGAGCTTCGTCAGGCGCAGCGTGCGGTTGACGTCGCTGGCGACGAACACGAGGCTCGTCTCGGGCGACGGTGATGCCACGTACTCCTCGAGGGCCTTGAGCGCGGTCGACTCGTCGCCGGCCTCGTCCTCACCGCGGGCCCGCGACCTGAACAGCGCCTCGGCGCGCAGCACCACCACGACGCGACGCGGGGCCATCATCGGCAGCGTGCGCGCCGCCGCGACGATGTCCACCACCCGGGTGGCGGCTTCGTCGGCATAGAACCGGTCGAAGTTGAAGGGGCGCAGGCCGGCGTCGACGCTCTCCTCGAAGGCCTTCACCAGCGGCGCCTTCCCGGACGCGTCATCGCCCACGAGCAGATAGAGCGGCGCCGCGCGGTCCGTCCCGAGAGCGTGGCGCACGTGCTGCTGGTCGACGGTGGGCATGAACTCGGCGGCGCCGTGTCAGCGACGTCCGGGCCGGCCGCGATCTGCCGGCGGGAGACCAGGGACCAGAGAGCCCGGCGCCGGCCAGCCACAGGCAGGTCGCGCCATGTCAGAACGCCTCGAGGATGGATGAGACGACCGTCTTCGCGAAGTCGGTGGACATGCGCTCGAGCGCGTTGCTGCCCGAGCCGAAGAAGGTGCCGACATCGCCCAGCGACGCGCCACCGGCGGCCGTGGCGAGATCGTATTCCTCGCGGAAGGTGAGCGCGGCGTTCTGCCACAGGATCCGATCCTGGCGCAGATCGCGGAACTCCATCCTCACGACCATCAGCACCACGTAGCGGGTGGCGCGCTGCTGGTCGTCGAAGCCGCTCGGGCTGGCGTTGATCGACAGGATCTCGCCGGTGAGCAGCGCGTCGGCATCGGTGGAATCGGGCACCACCTTGTAGCGTCCGCGCGAGATGAACGCCTCGCGCACGCGCAGCGTCAGCGATTGCTCCACGTCGAAGGCGGTGGTGTTGTTCACCAGCAGCGGCACGCCGATGGTGCGGATGTGTTCGGGCAGGAACGATCCGCGGCCCGCAAGCGCGTATCCGCACCCGGTGAGCGCCGACAGGACCAGCGCGACGACGACGGCGCCCCACGGGCGTCTGGATGTCGGGGGTGTCACTTGAAGGCTCCGTCTCCGGCTGCCCTAGTTCGCCACGATGCCCACGAGGCGCCCGCGGACGATCACCACCTTGCGGACGGTCCTGCCCGCGATGTGGGCCTGCACCTGGGGGTGTGTGCGCGCGGCGGCCTCGATCTCCTGGTCAGCGGCATCGGCGGCGACCGTCAGCCGCGCCCGCACCTTGCCGTTCACCTGCACGGCGTACTCCACCTCGTCGGCCCGGGCCGCGGCCTCGTCGGCCACGGGCCACCGCGCCGCCGCCAGGCCGCCGTCGTGCCCCAGCGCCTGCCACAGTTCCTCGCAGAAATGGGGACAGAACAGAGACAGCATCAGCACGAGGGCCTCGCAGGCCTCGCGCAGGACCGCGCACGTCTCGACCTGCTCGATGCCGGTGGTGCCTTCGCCGGCGCGCCGGCCGCTCCTGAGCAGCCCGCCCTGCTCGCCGAAGGCATAGAGCTCGTTGACGAGCTCCATGAGGGCCGAGATCGCGGTGTTCAGGTGGACGCGCGGGTAGAGATCGCCGGTCACCTTCTGGATGGTCTGATGCGTCTTGCGCCGCAGGGCGCGCTCGGCGGTCGTCAGGTCGAGCCCGGCGGCCGAGGCGGGCGCACCGCGCAGCGTCGGGCACAGCGGCTCCACGAACCGCCACACGCGCGACAGGAACCGCGCGCTGCCCTCGAGCCCCGCGTCGGTCCACTCCACCTCCTTCTCGGGCGGCGCGACGAACATCACGTACAGCCGCAGGGCGTCCGCGCCGTACTTGCGGATCATGTCGTCGGGGTCGACGACGTTGCCCTTCGACTTCGACATGACGTGGCCGTCCTTGAGCACCATGCCCTGGGTGAGCAGGCGCGCGAACGGCTCGTCGTGCTCCACCATGCCGAGATCGCGGAACACGCGCGCGAAGAAGCGCGAGTAGATCAGGTGCAGGATGGCGTGCTCCACGCCGCCGCTGTAGAAGTCGACCGGCGCCCAGTAGCCTACCCGGGCGGGATCGAACGGCGCGGCGTCGTTGTGCGCGTCGCAGAAGCGGTAGAAGTACCAGGACGAATCGACGAAGGTGTCCATCGTGTCGGTTTCGCGCCGCGCGGCGCCCCCGCACGCCGGGCACGTCACGTTCACGAACTCAGGGATCTGCGCGAGCGGCGAGTCGCCGCGGCCCGAGAACTCCACGACCTTCGGCAGCACCACCGGCAGGTCGCGGTCGGGCACCGGGACGATGCCGCAGGCCGCGCAGTGGATCATCGGGATCGGCGTGCCCCAGTAACGCTGCCGTGAGATGCCCCAGTCCTTCAGCCGGAACTGCACGGTGCGCGTGCCGAGGCCCTGCGACTCGGCGTGGCGCGTCATCCGCTGCCACGCCTCGCGCGACGGCAGGCCGCTGAACTCGCCCGAGTCGGCGAGCGTCCCGTCCTCGACGAAGGCCGCCGCCATCGCGTCGCCGTCGAGCGCGGGTCCATCCGCCGGCTGGACGACGGCCTTCACCCGCAGGCCGTACTTGCGCGCGAACTCGAAGTCGCGCTCGTCGTGTGCCGGCACGCCCATCACGGCGCCGGTGCCGTATTCGCCGAGCACGAAGTTGGCCACCCACACGGGCACCGGCTGCCGCGTGAACGGGTTGATCACGGTGCGGCCGGTGTCGAAGCCTTCCTTCTCGACCTCGCCCGAGAGGCGCGCGAGCCGGTCCTGGCGCCTGAAGCGCTCCAGTTGCGCCCGCAGGGTGCCCGGGTCGGACGCCTGCGCGACGAAGCGCTCGACCAGCGCATGCTCGGGCGCGAGCAGCACGAAGGTGGCGCCGAAGATGGTGTCGATGCGCGTGGTGAACACTTCCACGCCGCCAGGCGCGCCCGCCCACGCCGGACCGGCGCTCTCGCCGGCACGATCGCCGGCCGGCAGCGGGAAGGTGATCCGGGCGCCTTCCGATCGCCCGATCCAGTTCCGCTGCATCGTCAGCACCTTCTCGGGCCAGTCGGTGAGCCCGTCGGCGGCCGAGAGCAGCTCGTCGGCGTAGTCGGTGATGCGGAAGAACCACTGCTCGAGGTCGCGGTGGATCACACTGGTGCCGCACCGCCAGCAGCCGCCGTCCACCACCTGCTCGTTGGCGAGCACGGTCTGGCAGCTCGGGCACCAGTTCACCGAGGACCGCCGCCGGTAGGCCAGGCCCCGCTCGTACATCCGCACGAACAGCCACTGGTTCCAGTGGTAGTACTCGGGCAGGCAGGTCGCCAGCTCGCGCCCCCACGCATAGCTGATCCCGAGGCGCTGGAGCTGGCCCTTCATGTAGGCGATGTTCTCGAGCGTCCAGGCCTCGGGATGCAGCCTGTTCTTGATCGCCGCGTTCTCGGCCGGCAGGCCGAAGGCGTCCCACCCGAACGGGTGCAGCACGTTGAAGCCCTGCATCCGCTTCAGGCGCGCGACGATGTCGCCGATGATGTAGTTGCGGACGTGCCCCACGTGGGCGTGGCCCGAGGGGTAGGCGAACATCTCCAGGCAGTAGAACTTCGGGCGCGACCGGTCCTCGGTCACCTCGAAGGCGCCGGTCTCGGCCCACTGCTGCTGCCACTTCTGCTCGATCTGCTGCGGAAGGTAATCGGCCACGGGATGACGAGGACGCGCGTGACGAAGGTTGTCGTGATTGACACGCGGCGAGCACGCGCCGCGACGAATTGGGAATTATAGCGTAGCCCGCCCGGCGGCCCGGCGGCCGGCATGCCCTCATGCCCTCCCTCCCGCCCACCGCCCGCACCCCCGCACTCGGCGTGCCGCGCGACGGCGCCCCACTTCGCGTAAGATGCCAGCGGTCACCGTCCACCCCGAGGCTTCGTCCGGCGATCGAACGGTCGTCGGGTGGATCGGCTCCGAGCAGGTCGTCGCATGGCACAGCGCCCCTGGCTGAAGTACATCGGCATCGGTTGCGGCGGGCTGCTGCTGCTCGTGGCGGCCTTCGTCGCCGTCACGTTCCTCGTGGTCGGACGCCTGACCGCCGAGCCCGAGCGCGTCGTCAGCGACTTCCTCGACGCCGCCGCGGCCGGCGATTACGCCAGGGCGCACGGCCACTTCTCGGTGCCGCTCAAGGAGGCCCAGCCGATCGAGGCCTTCACGGCGGCGGTCAACGCCCGGCCGTCGCTGTTTGCCGTGACCAGCACCAGCTTCTCGAGCCGCTCGATCGAGGGCGGCGTCACCAGGCTCGAGGGGACGGCGACCCTCAAGGCCGGAACCACCGTCCCGGTGTCGTTCTCCCTCGTGGAGGAGAACGGCCGCTGGGTGCTGCTCTCCTACACCCTCGGTGCGTCGTGACGCGAGGCGTCGCGGCTGGCACCACCTCCACGCAAGGAGCCCTGTCCATGGCATTCCCTCTCCCCTTCTCGTCGTTCATTCGCCGCGCGTCGCTGGTCATCGGGCTCGCGGCACTGCTCGCACCGGCCGGCTGCACCCGGTCCCTGAACATGGAGAGCACCTCGAAAGCCATCAGCGAGGGGCTGACGAGTCAGCTCACGATGGCCATCGCGTCGGTGAAGTGCCCCGACTCGCGGGAGATGAAGGCGGGCGACACGTTCGACTGCATCGCCACGCCGGGCGCCGGAGGCCGCCTCACGGTGCGGGTGACCCAGAAGGACGCCGACGGCAACATCGCCTGGGAAGTGGCCAAGACCGAGGGCCTGCTGGATCTCTCCAAGGTCGAGGCGTCGGTGCGGCAGGGCCTGGCGGAACAGGCGAGCCTCGACGCGCTGGTGACGTGCGGCGAACGGTGGCGCGCCACGAAGGCGGGCGACACGTTCGAGTGCCGGGCCACGGGCGGGGAGGGCCAGGAGGTGACCGTCGTCGTCCACGTCACCGATGACACCGGCAACGTGAGCTGGGAAACGAAGTAGGCGCCGGCGCGCGGCCGGGACGAGGGCGCGCCCCGGCCTGGGGCTGCCGGGCGCCGGCCGGCTACAGGCCGGGCCAGTAGGGCTGCTGCGCGCGCCGCACCGCCTCGAGCGCCTCACGGGCGCGGACGCTGTCGCCGCGCACCGCGGGCGGATCGATCGCGGCGGTCGCGAGCGTCGAGACGGTGGCGTCCAGGCAGTCGGAGAGCGCCTGCAGATCGTAGCCGCCCTCGGTGAGCGCCACCAGGCGTCCCCCGCAGCGCCGTGCGGCGAATGCGTGGAGCCTGGCGATCATCGTCGCGTAGCCCTCGGTGGAGACGCGCATCGAGGCGAGGGGGTCGCGCTGGTGCGCGTCGAACCCGGCCGACACGACGAGCACGTCGGGCGCCTGGCGGTCGAGCACCGGCAACACGGCCTCGCGGAGCGCGAGATCGTAGTCGGCGTCGGTGGCGCCGGCCTCGAGCGGCACGTTCACGGTGAAGCCCGCCCCCGGGCCGCGGCCGATTTCACTGGCGGCGCCGGTCCCGGGGTAATACGGGAACTGGTGCAGCGACACGTAGAGCACCGTGGGGTCGCCGTAGAACATCCATTGCGTCCCGTTCCCGTGGTGCACGTCGATGTCGAGGACCGCGACCCGGGCCGCGCCCAGGGCCCGGGCGTGCGCCGCCGCGACGGCGGCGTTGTTCAAGAGACAGAAGCCCATCGCCTTGTCGCGCTCGGCGTGGTGTCCCGGCGGCCTGACCAGCGCCAGAACAGGCCCTGGATCGGCCATCGCCCGCTCGACGGCCACGCAGGCGGCGCCGGCCGCGAGTTGCGCGGCCTCGGCCGATCCCGCTGACGTGTAGGTGTCGGCATCGAGGGCCACGGCTCGTCCCGCCAGCGCCATCACGCCGTCCACGTAATGCGCCGCGTGAACGCGTGACAACTCCTCAGGGGTGGCCGGACGCGGTTCGACGACCGCGCCACCGCGCGCCGTCCACCGCGCGACCACGGCGTCGAACACCCCGGCGCGCTCGACGCTCTCCGGATGTCCGGGCGGGTTGACGTGGCCCGCGAACCGAGGCGAGGCGATGATCCTGAGCGGCACACCGGCAAGGATACACGCTGGCGCCGGGTTGGGCCGAGCGCCGCCGGAACGCGGCCTCAGCCGGATCGCGCGGGCGGCGCCGGCCCGGGCCGATCTGACCGCTCGCCGCCGAGTGCCGCCACGAGCCGTTGGAGCCGCGCCTGCAGTTCGGCCAGGGCGTCCTCGACATCGCGGTCCGACGCGACGTACAGCGGCCGATCGATGCGCAGGGCGATGCGGGCAAACGGCTTGGGAATCTGCGTGAGGTCCCAGCTCGCCAGCGTCCAGTGCCGATCGGCCTCCGCGTGGAACGGCAGGATCGGGTGGCCCGTGGCGCGCGCGAGCCACACCGCGCCCGGCTGCGCGACGTGCCGTGGACCACGTGGGCCGTCGAGGGTGAACGCCGCCGAACGGCCGGCGGCCATCTCCTGCCGGAGCCGCACCAGCGCCTTCACACCTCCACGCGAGGACGACCCGCGCGCCGTGCGGAAGCCGAACCGCCCGATGATGCGCGCGATCCATTCGCCATCGAAGTTCTCGCTGGTGATCACGACGATGTCGCGGCCGCGGAAGTGGATCATCCCGGGCAGGATGCGACCGTGCCAGAAGGCGATGACGTGCGGGCGGTGCTCGCCGTCGAGGGCCGCCAGGTGCTCCTCCCCCGTCACCTCGAAGCGCCACGTTCGCGACAGGAGGCGAATCGCCGGGGTGAGGATCGCCGCGATCGCGGCGGCCTGCCAGCGCTTCAGCGGCGACTCGTCCCAGCGCGCGAGATCGCTCACGAGGCGGAGGCAGGCCCGGCCGGCGGCGTCGCGTGTGACGCGGCCTTCATCCTGGCGTCGACGTAGGACATCAGGTCGGTCATCTCGAGGTCGGCGTTGGCGCTGGCCTGCGCGCCCTTGAGCATGATCGAGCAGAACGGGCAGGCCATGACGACCGTGCGAGCGCCCGTGGCCTGCAGCTGCTCGAAGCGCTCCTGGCTGATGCGCTTGCCCGACTCGTGCTCCTCGAAGAGCAGGCCGCCGCCGGCCCCGCAGCAGAACGGGTTGTCGCGTGTGCGCACCGGCTCGGCCACCCGCGCGCCGAAACGCCCCAGCAGCTCGCGCGGTTCCTCGTGCGTGTCGGCGTAGCGGCCCAGATAACAGGGATCGTGATAGGTCACCGTGTCGGCGCCCGGCATCGACATGCCTCGCGTCAGGCGTTCGACCAGCGTGGCCGAGTGCACCACCTCGGCGTGGAAGCCGAAGTTCTGGTAGTCGTGCCCGATCGTCTTCAGGCAATGCGGGCACGAGGTGACGATCTTCGTCGCCTTCGCCTCGGTGAACTCCGCGATGTTCTGCTGCGCCAGCTCCTGGAACAGCAGCTCGTTGCCGGTGCGCTTGGCGACGTCGCCGGTGCACCGCTCCCTGGCGAGCACGCCGAAGGTGACACCGCGGGCGCGCAGGATGTCGAAGAGCGCGCGCAGCGACTTCTGGAAGTCGGCCTCGAAGGCGCCGGCGCAGCCCAGCCAGACGAGATACTCGTGCCGGCTGGCGTCGAAGATCTCGAGCTCCGCGCCCTGCACGAACTTCTGCCGCTGATCGTAGAGCAGGCCCCAGATGTTGCCGCGCCGCTCGAGGTGGTTGAAGGTGCCGGTGAGGTACTCGGCGGCCAGCCCGTTGGAGGTGAGCCCGCGGCGCGCGCCGACGATCAGCGGCGTGTGCTCGACGCCCACCGGACAGGCCTGCTCGCAGGCGCCGCAGGTGGTGCACTGCCACAGCACGTTCTCGTCGTAGATCTCGACGAGCTTCCGGTCGAGCGCACCGGCGAGCAGGGCCTCCTCGTTCTGCAGGACGAGCTTCTTCGGGTTGAGCAGCTTGCCGGTCGCAAACGCCGGGCAGTTCTCCTGACAGCGGCCGCACTCCACGCATGTGAAGGCGTCGAGCCGCACCTTGCGCGGCAGGTCCTTCACCGTCTCGAAGCCCAGTTCCTCCTTCTCGAAGTCGAGGTTGGGCACCGTCTGCAGCCGCAGCGACCTGAGGAACACCGTGACCGGCGAGATCACCAGGTGCAGATGCTTCGAGTCGGGAATCAGCCCGAGGAACGACAGGATGAGGAGCATGTGAATCCACCAGTTCACACGCTCGCCGAGGCCCGGCCCGGCCTGCCGGCCGAAGTGCAGGTACTCGAGCAGGTAGGTGATCATCAGCGCCGCGATGAAGAAACCGATGAGGATCGACTCCTTCGACACGTGGTCGCCGAGGGCCCTGGGCCGCACGATGCCCCGCCGGATCAGCAGGAAGATGATGCCGGCGAGCACGGCCACGCAGAAGGGCGTCAGCGCGGCCTGGTACCAGCCGAACCACCGGGTTCCGCTGAGATCGGCGATGCCCAGGCCGCGCAGGAACTGGACGCTGGTGTAAAGGGCGAAGGCGCAGAAGCCCCAGAAGACGAACAGGTGCGCGAAGCCCACCCACGGCTTGGCGCGGATCACCCGCGACTGGAACACCACCTCGGAGACGAAGCGCCGCACGCGCGCGGGCACGTCGTCGATCGAGAAGTTGTCGGCGCCGGCCATCACCAGGCGGCGCCGCGTGCGCATCTGCAGAACGAACCAGCCAACGAACCCGAGGAAGACGACCCAGAAGACGGCAATCTCTATCGCGGACATGATCGGCTCCTGTGCCGCGGGCCGGCGGCGGCGCGGCGAGCGCGCCGCCCGTCAGCCTACTCCTTCAGCGCCGCGATCATCGCCGGGACGACATCGAACAGGTCACCCGCGATGCCATAATCGGCCACCTCGAAGATCGGGGCCTCGGCGTCCTTGTTGATGGCGACGATGGTGCGTGCGCCCTTCATGCCGACCACGTGCTGGATGGCGCCGGAAATCCCCAGCGCGAGATAGAGCCTGGGGGCCACGGTCTGGCCCGAGCTGCCCACCTGCCGCTCCATCGGCAGCCAGCCGGCATCGCAAATCGGCCGCGACGCGGCGAGCTCGGCCTGCAGCGCCTCGGCCAGCTGCCTGGCCAGATCGATGTTCTCCGGCGCCTTGATGCCGCGGCCCACCGAGACGATGCGCTCGGCCTGCGTGAGGTCTACGGCCTGCCGGGCCTCCCGGAACGGCGCCTCGGGCTGCTGCCGCACGGCGCCGGTCTGGGCGGCCACCACGCGTACCGGCGCGGGGGCAGCGCCTCTGGCGAGGTCGTCGATCTTCTGGCTGCCGGCCTGGAAGGTCACCAGGTGCGGCGCCGGCCCCTCGAGCACGACGTCGGCGTAGAGCTTGGCCTGGAACACGGGGCGTGCGAACGCGAAGCCGCCCTCGTATGGCTTCACGGCGACACAGTCGGTCACGATGGCGCGATCGAGCCGCGCCGCGAGCTTCGGCGCGTAATCACGCGCCTGGTAGGTGTGCGGGATGAAGACGAAGTCGGGCGCCTCGGCGGCCACCAGGGCCGCCAGGGCGGTCGTGTACGCATCGGCGGTGTAGCTGGCGAGTTCGGGCGCTTCCAGCCGCACGACCTCCGCCACCTGCGCGCCGGCCAGCTCCGCGGCGACGCTGGCGGTGTCGGCGCCGGGCACGGCCACCTTCACCGGCTGCCCGAGTTTCTGCGCGGCCACGATCGGCTCCCAGCTCGCGCGGTTGATCTGCCCGTCCTTCTGTTCGGTGATGACCAGGATCATGGGGTCCTCGACTCCAGGGGCGCGGCCACGCGTGGCGGCGCGTCCCGGCACTAGCGTCTGGGGTCTAGAAGACGCGGGCCTCCTCGCGCAGCACCCGCACCAGTTCCTTCGCCGCCTCGGCGGGCGCGCCCGGAATCATGCGCGTCTGCTTGCTCTTCTCGGGAAGGTAGAGGTTCACGATGCGCTGGCGCGACCTCGCGCCAGCGGGAGGATCCAGCCGCTTGATCTCCTTCTTCTTGGCGGCCATGATCCCCTTCAGCGTGGCGTAACGCAGGGTGTTGATGCCGCTCTGGATGGTGAGCACGGCCGGCGTCGGCATGCGCACCCACTGGAAGAACTGCCCCTCCAGTTCGCGCTTGACGCGCAGCGAGCCCGCGCCGGCCTCCACCTCCATGATGATGGTGGCGTGCGGCATGCCGAGCTTCTCGGCCAGCACCACGCCGACCTGCGCGAACCCCTGGTCGTCGGACTGCAGGCCCGTGAGCACGAGATCGACGCCCTCGGGCGCGATGGCCGCCCGGAGGGCCTCGGCCACGGCGAAGGCGTCGGCGTAGGCCAGCGCGTCGCCCTCCACGTGGATGGCGCGATCGGCGCCGCGGGCCAGCGCCTCGCGCAGCACCTGCTGCACGCGAGCGGGGCCGGCCGACACGACGATCACCTCGCCGCCGTGCTTCTCCTTCAGCCGGAGCGCCTCCTCCAACGCGTAGGCGTCGGGCTCGTTCATCTCGTAGGTGGCGTCCTGGTCACGGATCCACGTCTTGCTGTCGTTCGGTCGCAACGGCCACTCGCGAGTGACCACCTGCTTGACGCAGACTGCGGTTTTCATCGGCGTCCCCTTGGAAGAAGTGGGCGCGCCCGCGCGGGTGCGCCCGGACAGCGGGAGGCTGCCGCACCGCGGCATTCTACCCCAAAGCACGCGGACAGGCTCCAGCCGGCCCCGGGACGGGCGCCGGCCGCCTACGCGTAGCGCTTGAAGAGCAGCGACGCGTTGGTCCCGCCGAAGCCGAACGAGTTCGACAGGGCGTACTCGATGGCCAGCGGCCGCGCCTCGTGCGGCACGTAATCGAGATCGCAGGCCGGATCGGGGTTGTCGAGGTTGGCCGTCGGCGGCGCCAGCTGGTGCCGCAGCGCCAGCACCGACACGCCGGCCTCGAGGCCGCCGGCGGCGCCGAGCAGGTGCCCGGTCATCGACTTCGTGGAGGAGATCGCCAGCCGCGACGCGTGCTCGCCGAAGCAGCGCTTGATGGCGAGCGTCTCGGTGGGGTCGTTGATCGGCGTCGAGGTGCCGTGGGCGTTGATGTAGCCGACGGCCTCCGGTGCGACGCCGGCCTTGCGCAGCGCCATCTGCATGCAGCGGACGGCCCCGTCGGCGTCCTCGGGCTGCGCGGTGATGTGATAGGCGTCCGAGGTCATGCCGTAGCCGACGATCTCGGCGAGGATCGGTGCGTGACGCCGCTCGGCGAACTCGAGCGCCTCGATCACCAGCACGCCGGCGCCCTCGCCGATCACGAACCCGTCACGGTCGCGATCGAAGGGCCGGCTGGCGCGCGCCGGCTCGTCGTTGCGGGTCGACAGCGCGCGCATCGCCGCGAACCCGCCCACGCCCATGGGCGTGATGGCCGCCTCGGATCCGCCGGCGATCATCGCGTCGGCATCGCCGCGCCGGATGATCTCGAAAGCGTCGCCGATGGCGTGGGCCGAGGCCGAGCAGGCCGTGCAGGTGGCCGAGTTGGGGCCACGCGCGCCGAAGCGGATCGACACGTGCCCGGCGGCGAGGTTGATGATCGACGCCGGGATGAAGAACGGCGAGATGCGGCGAGGGCCGCCCTCGAGCAGGGCGCGGTGCTCGCGCTCGATCGTGCTGAACCCGCCGATCCCCGATGCGATGAGCACCCCCACCCGCGTCGCGTTGCCGGCGTCGACCTTCAACGCCGCCGCGTCGACGGCGAACTGCGACGCGGCCAGCGCGAACTGGATGAAGACGTCGACCTTCCTGACCTCCTTCTTCTCGAGGAACTGCAGCGGATCGAACCCCTTCACCTCACCCGCGATGCGCGATGCGAACTGCGCCGGGTCGAAGTGCGTGATGGTGCCGATCCCGCTGCGGCCCTCGCAGAGGCCCTGCCAGGTCGGCGCGGTGCCCACCCCGAGCGAGGACACCAGCCCGATGCCGGTGACGACGACGCGCCTGCTCACCCGACCTCCGTCTGCTGATGGTGTGTGCGAGGAGAGACCGTCTACTTCTTCGCCTTGGCGTGGGCCTCGATGTACTCGACGGCCTCCTTCACGCGCGTGATCTTCTCGGCGTCCTCGTCCGGGATCTCGATGCCGAACTGCTCCTCGAAGGCCATCACGAGTTCCACGACGTCGAGCGAATCGGCGCCCAGATCCTCGACGAACGACGCCTCGGCGGTCACCTCTTCCTCGTCCACACCGAGGTTCTCGACGATGATGCTCTTCACCTTTTCCGCAACGCTCATGGGTGCCTCCACACAGGTCCTAGGTGTACATCCCGCCGTTGACGGCCAGGACGTGCCCGGTAATATACGACGCCGCGTCTGACGCCAGGAAACAGACCGCCGAGGCGACGTCGGCCGGGGTCCCGAGCCGCCCCAGCGGTATGCTGCTGGCCCACTGCTCGCGGGCGACCTCGCTCACGGCCTGGGTCATGTCGGTGTCGATCAGCCCCGGCGCGACGGCGTTCACCGTGATGGCGCGGCTGGCGACCTCGCGCGCCATTGCCTTGACGAAGCCGATGATGCCCGCCTTCGAGGCGGCGTAGTTGGTCTGTCCGGCATTGCCCATCTGCCCGACGACCGACGTCACGCAGACGATGCGTCCCCCGCGCTGCTTCAGCATGGGGCGCAGCGCCGCCTGCGCGCAGAGGAACGTGCCGGTGAGGTTGGTGCCGATCACCGCGTCCCAGTCGCCGGGCTTCATGCGCATGAGCAGCTGGTCGCGGGTGATGCCGGCGTTGGCCACGAGGATGTCGAGGCGCCCGTGCCGCTGCAGCACGCCGTCCACGGCCGCGTGCACCGAGGCGGCATCGCCGACGTCGAGGGTGACCGCCTCGGCGCGCCCGCCCCGATCGGCGATGGCGGCAGCCGTGCCGCTCGCGTGATCGCCGCGCGCCGCGGCCACGACGACGGCGCCGGCCAGGGCCAGCGTGTCGGCCACCGCGCGGCCGATCCCGCGTGAGGCGCCGGTAACCAGGGCCACACGGCCCGACAGGTCGAGGGTCACGATGTGGCCGACAGCGCCTCCAGCGCCTGCGAGCCGAGATGCCGCTCCGTGTTGAGGACCGTGGCCTCGCCATGGATGCGGTGGATGAGCCCGGAGAGCACCGTCCCCGGACCGGCTTCAACATATGTGCGAACGCCGGAGGACGCAAGCTGCCGCACCACGTCGAGCCAGCGCACCGGCCGTGACACCTGCGCGATCAGCGCCTCGATGGAGGCTGAGGCCGTCCGCTTGATGGCGGCATCGACGTTGGCGACGACCGGGACGACCGGGTCGGCCGCCGCCAGCGCGCGCAGATCCGGGGCCAGGCGCGCCTCGGCCGGGGCCATCAGCGCGCAATGGAACGGCGCGCTCACGTGCAGCGGCACCACCTTCCGCGCGCCGAGCGCCCGCGCCCGCTGGCCCGCCCGCGTCACCGCCTCGGCGTGGCCCGCGATGACCACCTGCACCGGGTCGTTGATGTTGGCCGGGCTCACCACCTGCCCTTCGGCCGCCTCGGCGCACGCCTGCTCCACCTGCTCGAGGTCGAGGCCGAGGATGGCGGCCATCGCGCCAGTGCCAACCGGCACCGCTTCCTGCATGTACCGCCCGCGCCGGCGCACAATCCGCAGTGCGTCGGCAAAGGTGAGCGTGCCGGCCGCGACGTGGGCGGCATACTCTCCCAGGCTGTGGCCAGCCAGCAGATCGGGCCGCAGGCCACGGCTGGCCAGCAGCCGGCAGGCCGCCACGCTGACCGTGAGGATGGCAGGCTGGGCGTTCTCGGTGAGGAGGAGCCGATCGTCGGGCCCCTCGAAGATGATCCGGCTGAGCGACTCACCGAGCGCCTCGTCGGCCTCGGCGAACGTGTCGCGACAGATGGGCGAGTGCTCGGCGAGCGCCCTGCCCATGCCAACCTTCTGGGCCCCCTGGCCCGGGAACACGAACGCAATCATGTCGATGAGTGGAAAGACAACCGGGTGACCTGGCGTCCGGCGCTCCGCGCGCGAACGCCAGAACGATGCTCGACGACTGCCCGGCGACCGTGACCAGGGGCGCCC
>JBDIBB010000073.1:0-20208 GCA_039812685.1 Vicinamibacteraceae bacterium | reverse complement strand
CCCCGCCCGCCGTTCACGCTGACGTTGGCACCGCCGTCGTTGGCCTCGATCATCCGCTGCGGATCGGCCGTCGAGATCCAGAGGTCGTGGTTGTCGCCGTGGGGCACGCGGATCGCGGTGTAGGTCTTGCCGCCGTCCGTCGATCTGTAGAAGCCGGTGTTGACCACGTAGACCGTGTCCTTGTCCTTCGGGTCGGCGAACACGCGCGTGTAGTAGAACGCACGCTGGCGCAGGCTGCGATCGCCGTTCACCTTCGTCCAGTTCGCGCCGCCATCGTCGGACACGTAGACGCCGCCGGCCTCCGCGTTCTCGATGATGGTGTAGACGCGCGCGCCCTCGGCGCCGGACACCGACACGCCGATCTTTCCCCACAACCCCGCCGGCAGGCCCGGGTTCTTCGTCAGCTCGGTCCAGGTGCGCCCGCCGTCGGTCGATTTGAAGAGCCCACCGCCCGGGCCTCCGCTCGACAGCGAGTACGGGGTGCGAAACACCTCCCACAGGCCGGCGTAGAGCACATCCGGGTTCCGGGGGTCGAGCGCCAGATCGACCGCGCCCGTCTTCTGGTCGCGGAACAGCACCTGTTCCCAGGTCTTGCCGCCGTTGGTGGTGCGATAGATACCGCGATCCGGCGTCGAGGCATAGGGATCGCCGAGCGCCGCCACCCAGACGATGTCAGGGTTGGACGGGTGAATGCGCACGCGCGCGATGGCCAGCGTCTTCTCCAGGCCGAGGTGCTCCCAGGTCTTGCCGCCGTCCGTCGTCCGGTACACGCCATCACCCTGGATGATGTTGCCGCGCAGCTGCGTCTCGCCCGTGCCGACGTAGACGACGTCAGGATTCGACTGCGCGACCGCGATCGCGCTCGCCGAGGAGGTCTTCAGGAACTTGTCGGCCGCGGGCGTCCAGGTGGTGCCGCCGTCGGTCGTCTTGAAGATGCCGCCTCCGGTGGCGGTGAAGTAGTACTCCAGCGGCCGCGCGTCGCTGCCGGCCGCGCCAATGGAGCGCCCGCCGCGATTGGGTCCGATGCTGCGCCAGCGCAGACCGGCGAACAGGCTCTCGTCCACGGCGCCGGCCACCGCCGTCTGGGCCTGGAGGCCAGGCATGGCCTGCCAGAGCCCCGTGAGCCCCGCTACCGCGAGCACCCCTGCCGCCGCCCGTATCATCCATCGTCGCATGTCGCCCCTCCTCCGCACCGTCATGGCGCGCTGAACCCCGCGGAAGCCAGGATGTCGCGGGCCTCCGCATCCACCGAAAACCGCCAGAACGACCGGGCTTCGGGTCGCCCCGAGGCTCGGTCCCGCAGGATCACCGCATAGCGCTCGTGGCCGCGCACGGCGAGGTCGCGGCGGCTGTCGCGATCCAGACCGCCTGTCACCGGTCGTGCGTCCACCTGATCGGCCTCGGCAAACGCCAGATCGTCGCGTCCGCTGACGAGCATCACCGCCATGCGCCCGCGCGAGACCACCGCCAGGTGCACGTGCTGCGCGGTTCGCTGCTCGTACAGCACCGCGATCTGCTCGACGGGGCCAGCCAGCCGGTCGTCGACCAGCACCCGCACATCCGGGCGGGGCCGGCAGCCGACCGCGGCAACGATCAGCACGAGCGCCGCCGCGGCCGACCTCGTCATGGCAGCGCTCAAGTTCCCCTCCGTCGTGCCGATTGCTGCGTTATGGGGACCTCCGCCATCCCGTCATCGGGCGGCTCAGCCGCCACGGAGCGCATCACCCAGTCGGATTACGTCGTCGAGGCCCTGGCCAAGACGATGCGCCAGCGTCGCCAGGAGGCGCAGGCATTGATCCGGCTCGTTGAGCAGGCGAGCGCATCGGGCGACAAGGGTCAGCACGTCAACTATTACGGTTGACCCCGTCGCCAGCCGCGCTCACCCCAGGTGGCCGTTCCGCGCTCGCCCACGCGGTGCCGCGCGGGCGGCCACTCTCGTCACGATCCGACCGCTCTCTCACCAGGCGATCCCGTAATCCTCGCCGAAATTGCTCGCGGCGCCCCAGAACGAGCCGCGGGCCCAGTCGAAGAAAATCGCGAGGATCGGTCCGGACGTCAGGCGCCCGGTCTCAACCCGATAGCCCATCCGGGACAGTTCGTCGCGCACCCATTGCGGCGTGTCGCTGCGCAGCAGCAGCCGGCCCGGCTCCGAACGGTGATCGTCGAAGGAACTGCGCATCTGATAGCTGTTGATGTTGGCCGCCTCGGCGGCCTGCTGGACGTTCATCCCGAACTCGACGACGTTGAGGAAGAACTGCAACAGGTTCTGGTCCTGCGTGTCGCCGCCCTGTACCGAGAACGATAGAAACGGCCGGCCGTCCTTGAGGGCCAGCGTGGGCGTGAGCGTGACTCGCGGCCGCTTGCCGGGCACCAGCACGTTGAAGGGGCCTTCGGCCTCATCGAGCACGAAGCTCTGCATGCGCTGGCTCAGGCCCACGCCGGTCGTGCCGGCGATGGTCGCCGGAATCCAGCCGCCGCTCGGCGTGACCGACACCACCCACCCTTCGGCGTCGGCCGCCTGCACGGCCGTCGTGCCGGCCGTGAACCCCTCGTCGAAAGAGCGGCTGGCCACCTGCCAGCCTGGGGCGCCTGCCCCGGGCCCGGCGGCCGGCGGCGGTGGCCATTTGTCGAGCAGCGTCTTGAACGGGTTGACCTGACCCTCATAGGGATAGGGATCGCCAGGGCGGGCCCGGGGATCGTTGCGGGTCCAGTCGATCGCCGCCAGCCGTGCCTTCGCGTAGTCCTTCGAGAGCAGGCCGGCCACCGGTTCCTCGGGCGGGAACGCCGGATCGCCGTAATAGAAGTCGCGGTCGGCAAACGCGAGGTTCATCGCCTGATAGACGGCGTGCACGTAGCGGGCCGAGTTGTAGCCCATCGACTTCAGATCCACCTGCTCGAGCAGGTTCAGGGCCTGCAGCATCGCGGGCCCCTGCGTCCAGACAGTGAGCTTGTAGACGTCGATGCCCTTGTAGGAGACCTTCACGGGCTCCTCGACGCGCACCTGCCAGGTTGCGAGATCCCGGGTCGTGATCAGGCCGCCGATTTCCTGGGCGCCCGTGGCCAGGGCCTCGGCGACATCGCCTCTGTAGAACCGGTCGTAGGCGGCATGGATCGCTTCCTTCCGCGTCTTGCCGGCGGCCAGCGCCTGCGTCTCCGCCTCCACCAGCTTGCGCAGCGTCGCCGCCAGATCGGGCTGGCGGAAGATCTCGCCGGCGTGAGGCGCCTCGCGCGGCTCGCCCAGGTGCGGCAGAAACACCTTCACCGATGCCGGCCACTTCTTGATTTCCCGTTTCTGGTTCTCGATGGCGTCGGCCGCCTGCTGTTCGATCGCGTAGCCGTCGGCCATCTCGATGCTGGGTCCGAGCACGTCCTTCAGGCTCAGGCGGCCGTATTCGGCCAGCATCACCATCATCCCCCCCGGCGTGCCCGGCGTCACGGCGGCCAGGGGCCCGAACTCCGGCGGGTACGGCATCTTCTTCTCCCGGTAGAACTCCGGCGTGGCGCCGGTCGGCGCGACGCCGAGGGCGTTGATGCCGATCACCTTCTTCAACTGGGGATGGTAGATGAGCGCCTGTGTCTCGCCGCCCCACCCGAGCGTGTCCCACATCGTGGCCGCGGCGCCGATCATCGCGCAGGCCGCATCGACGGCGTTGCCGCCCTTCTGGAACATCATCGCGCCGGCCGTGGCCGCCAGGGGCTTGCCGGTGATCGCCATCCAGTGGCGGCCGTGCAGCACGGGTTTGACCGTGCGCGAAGAGGCTGGCGCCTGCGCACCGAGGCTCGTGGGGAGGCCGACGCAGGCCGCGGCGAGGATGATGACGAGACGTCGCCGGTACGGAGCGTTCACGGGATCGACCTCCGGAAATGCCGCGGCCCCTCGCCGCATGGCGCGGGAATTCTACCGCGAGGCGGACCTGGTTCCCAGGCGCGGAAGCTCACCCGCGAACCCCGGCCAGCGCGTCGGTCAGACGCGCCTCCAGCCGGTCGAGTCGCGCCGCCAGTTCGCGTGGCGATTCGACGGCCGCCTCCTCCTGCCGCCCGGCATCGCGCAGCGAGCCGCAGATCTGGCGCAGGTCGGCGCGCACGTCACGCATCGCCTGCGTGCGCAGGTCGAGCACGCGATCCAGCCCGACGCGCGCGAGCCGTTCCTCGCGCGCTTCCTGCAGGATGGCGCGCAGGTCGTCGACGCCGCGCGGCAGTTCGAACAGCAGCAGGCTGCGGCCGGCGATGGCGACTGCGATGGCCTCGAAGTGGAACTCACGCCCCTCCGCGTCGCTGGTGGCGCAGAGGCCGGATGACAGGCGCCCGTGCACGTTGGTCGCCCAGAACTGCGCGGCTTCTTCCAGGAAGGTGCCCAGGAACGGAAACGTGCCGTCGCGCCCGAGGCCCGTGAACCACGGGGGCAGGGCGCCGAGCGGGAGGAAGCTTCCATCGAGCCGCCGCTCCATCACGACGATGTCGAGCGCGGCCAGCAGATCCTCGAAGATGAACTCCCGGCTCATGGCGTCATCGGGCCTCGTGCAACAGGCGTGCAAGCGCGGCGAACGCCCCCTCGACGCCGTCACCGGTCTTGGCGCTGGTCTCGAACACGCGCCAGCCCTGCTCCCGCAGCACGTCGAGATCCTCGGGGCCGATCTCCCACGCTGCCCGCAAGTCGACTTTGTTGACCAGCAGCACGGAGGGGATCGTCCCGAGATGGTCGCGCGCCGTGAGGCGCAGAGCTCTCGCCACCTCGAGCGTGTCGCGTCGCGTGCCGTCGGCCACCAGCAGCAGCCCCGACGCGCCGCGCAGGTACGACATCCGCACCCGCTGATAGTCGTCCTCTCCGTAGATGTCCCAGATCACGAGATCGAGCTCGTCGTCATCGACCGTCATCGACCGCTTGTCGATCTTCACCCCAATCGTCGTGAGGTACTTCTCGGAGAAGACCCCATGGACGAAGCGCGCCACCAGGCTCGTCTTCCCGACGGCGAATCCGCCGAGCAGGCAGACCTTCTTCGAGATCATCGCGCGGGCCCCGCGGGGGCCGGCGGCCCCACCCGCAGTGTCACCCGCCGGTTGCGGGCCTTGTCGGCGTCGGTGCCGCCGCGCACGGCGGGCGCGGCGCTGCCCACCCCCTCGATCGCCACGTCGATTGCGGCGAGCGCCCCTGGCAGCAGGCGCGTCCGCACGAACTCGGCCCGCAGGCGGCTGAGCGGCAGGTTGGCCTCCGGCGAGCCGTCGCTGTCGGCGTGCCCCGTGATGACCACTTGCCGGCGACGGCCGGTGACGGCGGCCACCCGATCCAGGGCCGCGAGGTCACGCTCCCACCCCCGCATCACCTCGTCCTGCCCGGGGATCAGCAACGTGGTGCCCCGCTGGAACCGCACGACGCGATCCTCGATCGCCCGTGCCAGGCGCGCGCCTTCCGCCTCGGCGGCCGGCGCAGGATCGAAGCGCGCCACACCCGCCAGCAGCGGCGCCGATTGTGCCGCGCGCTCGATCCACGCCGCGTCGGCGGGCCCCTCGGCCACCAGTGTGCCATCGCGCAGCGTGAGCGAGACGCCGGAGGGCGGCGCCAGTGCGCCACGGGCCCGGAGCAGAACAATCGCCGGATCCAGCGCCTGGTAGAGCGTCCAGCGTCCCTCCACTTCCCCCGCGGCCATGCCCGCCGCCGCGGCGAGCGAGGCCGGATCGACCGCGAGCGGATCCCGCAAGCCACCGACCACGAACCGGCCGCCGCTGCGGCTGGCAGACACGACCACGAGGCCGGGCTCTGCTCGCAGGGCCGCCAGATACAGCCGGTCGCGTTGAGCCCGCTGCCAGGCAGACACGCCCCACCAGAGCGATCCGGCGAGGGCGAGCAGGGCGAGCGCGGCGAGCCAGCGGCGCCCGCGGCGCGCGACGGCTCGCTCGTGATGCTGCGCACGCAGGCACTGCTCCAGCACTGGACGCACCGACACGAATGGTGCGGCGTCGCCGTCGAAGCGATCGAGGGCCTCCATCTTCTGCAGGTGAACCGTGTCGAGCGCGTCCTGGAACGCCGCACGCAGTTCGGGCGGCGCCGGGCCCCGCACCACCGCGGCCAGCAACGCCAGCGGGCCCTGCTCGACGAAGATGGTCCGGTTGCCCACGCGCAGCACGTCGACCGCGTCTTCGGCCGTGCCCCCGAAGGAGTCGCTCACGAAGTCGCGGATGGCGGTGAGCATCGCCGACACCGTGTCGGGTGACTGTCCCGGCGTGTTCGGAGCCGTCAGGTGGTGCAGCAACAGGCCGGTCTCGCGGTGGATCAGGAAGACCTGCTCCACCTGGTAGAGCAGCGTGTGGAGCAGGGCGACTTCCGCATAGGGCTGGCCCGTACGCCACGCCGTGAGCCGCCAGCCGATGGCGCGCCACGACACGCTCTGCTCCACCACGCGGCCCGTCGATTCGACGAGCGCGCTCAACGCATGCGTGATGGCGTTGCGGATGGCGGGGCCGAGCACGGGGAACAGCGCGTCGGCCAGCGGGCGCGGATCGCGGCGCGCCGAGGCCAGCAGGGCCTCCTCAACCGATGGCGTGAGCGCGCGAACCAGCCGCGAGTCGCCGCCGCGCTCGGCGATCGCCTCGGGCAGCACCGCCGCGACGTCGTGCGCCGCGAGCCGTGCGTCGAGACGCGCGCGCACCTCGCGCAGCGCGGCGCGCTCCGGCCCGACGAGGATCTCCCGCAGCTCCTCGAATTCCCGATCGGTCCCGGAATCGAGGTCCGCGGGCGCCGTGGGCGTGCTCACGCGGCTACTCGTGCGCCGCTCCGGCGTCGAGCCCGTCGGTGAGCCGGCCGGCCATCTCGGCCAGCAGGGCCGCCAGCGTGGCGCGATCCGCCTTGGCGTGCCGCAGCGCGCCCGCCTCGCGGGCCAGCGCCGACAACAGATCCTGCGCCTTGCGCGAGAGGTCGTCGCTCAGGCGCTGGTGCTGATCGAGCATCTGCTGCCGCAACTCGCGCTGTCGCTGATCCATCTGGTCGTCGATGGTGCCGGCGCGCCGTTCGAGCGTGGCCGCCAGCGTCGCCAGGTCGCGCGTGAACGCCGCCGCGACGCCCGTGCGGGTATCGTGCTCGGCGCGCAGTCGGCTGTTGAGCGATTCGACTTCGCTCTTCACGAACAGTTCGAGCGCCGTGAGACGGCGCCTCATGTCGTCCCGGAGATCGGCGGCCTCGCGCGCCATCTTCTCCTCGAGCCGCACGAAGCGCCGATCCACGTCCCGGATCTGGACCCCGAAGAGGATGTCCCGCACCTTCTCGAGACTGTCGTCGATCGACGCAGGGGCCTGCGCGGGAGGCGGCGCGTCGCGCTCCTCCGGCAGCATGGCCGTGGCCGATTCCGGGCCGATGTTCCCGTCTTCCATGGCGAGTGCTCCTGTCTCGAGCCTCGATCGTGCCGTCGCGCTCTCCTGGCCGCGCGCCGGCTCGCATCGCCTGCCCTGGCACGATCGGCTGCGCGAACTGGTGTCGTAGGCTACCACAGCCGCACGCCGCCGGATGCGACGCATCACCGTCGCCGTTCGAGGGCGTGAGCGGATCGATCCGGCACCAGGGGACGGAGATCGCGCCGGCCTCACGGATGGGCTCACACGACGCCTGCCGTGACGTCCGCCTTTCCGTTACGATGGGCGGACGCTGAGCCTGGCGTGACCGTGGGCCTTGCGTGCAGGCGCCCGGCGCCGCACGCCCGGGCCCGTGGGTCGGGTTCGTGGAACCAGGCCCGCGACGACGCGGCGCGCAGCCGTCACCGGCGAGCGCTGCAACGGAGATTCCACCGCGGGCGGCCGATCGATGCCGCCACCGCGTTCACCGAAAGGATGTCGCGCATGGCCCGGATACACCCACTCACCAAGGACGAAGTCGACGATGACGTGCGGGAGATGCTCGCAGCCGGCGAGCAGTGGCTCGGGGCGCCGGTCATCAGCGCCGGGATCCAGGCGTACGCGCCGCCGATTCTCCGGGCCAGCCGTGCGCTCAGCGCCGCCCCGGCCGTGAGCGGCCTGCTCGGCGAGCAGCTCCGGGCGCTCGTCTGCCTGCGCGCGGCGCAACTGGTCGGCTGCCTCTTCTGAATCGACGCCAATACTGCCGGGAGCAGTACTGCCGAGGCCGCCGACGAGAAGATAGCAGCGTTGCCGGATTTCCGCGCCAGCGATCTGTTCAACGGAGAAGAGAAGGCCGCGCTCGCGCTGGCCGAGGCGATGAGCGCCACGCCGGCGACGGTGTCCGAGGACGTGTTCGCGGAGGCGCGTCGATGGTTCAACGACGCGCAGCTGGTGGAACTCGCCGCGACCATCGCGATGGAGAACTACCGCGCCCGGTTCAACCGCGCGTTCAACGTCGAGTCGCAGCACCTCTGCGAGCGGCTCGGCGTCACGCCGCCATCGTGAACGCCGCGCCACGAGTCGATCGAGGCGTCCCGGCGGCGTCGAGGCGATGCCTCACGACGCGGCGGGCGGAACGGCATCGGGGCGCCGCTCGACCGCGAGATGGCCGGCACGGACGTCGACGCCCAGCCAGAGGATCGCGCCGGCCACGGCCAACGCGGCCGCGACGTGAAGTGCCGGTTCCCATCCAAGCCATGCCGCGAGCGCCGGCGTGAGCGCGGGCGAGATCAGGCCGCCGATGTTGCTGCCCAGGTTCATCACGCCGCCGGCGGTCCCGCTGGCGGTTCCCGCCAGGCGCGTCAGCGTCGACCAGAACGGCCCCTCCACGCTCAGCACGAGCGCCGTGGCGAGCGCCAGCGCCAGGGCCGCCACCCAGGGGCTGGACGTCCGTGCTCCGACCGAGATGAGCACACCGGAGGCCGACAGCCCGATCATCGGCACGAGCCGTGCGCCCCAGGCGGGTCCCAGCCGACTGGCCATGGCGCGATCGGCCAGCCAGCCGCCAGCGGGTATCGACACCAGGCACAGCAGCCACGGCACGCTGCTCACCCAGGCGCCCTGCAGCAGGTCGAAGCGCCGTTCCTGGACGAGATAGAGGTAGAACCAGAAGACGAAGATGTAGCCGACGTATCCCTGCAGCGTGTAGCTGGCCGTGAGCGCGCCGAAGGTGGTGCTGCGCAGCAACCGCCAGGCGTCGCGCGCGGAGTGCCGCCCGCCTGGTCCCCGGCTCATCTCCGGCCCGGTATCGGCCGGACGCGGCATCAGGTGCCAGACGACGACGGTCAGGAGGGCCGGCACCGCCGAAATGGCCAGCGCCGCGCGCCACCCCCACGACACCATCGCGAAGGACAGCAGCGGCGGCGAGATGGCCGAGCCCAGTCCGATCGACGTCAGGACGATGCCCGTGGCGCGGCCCTGCTTCGATCCCGGCACCCAGGCCGAGACGCCCGCGGCCGCTGCCGGGTACGTCGGCGCCGCCGCCACGCCGAGCAGAAACCGCATCACGATGAGGCTTGCCAGCACGGTCCCTGTCGAGGCGGCCAGCGGCCCCCATCCGCCGAGGGCCTGCGCGAGGGTGAGCACCACCCAGGCCCACGTGGCCGCGACCAGCACTCGCCGCGCGCCCCAGCGATCGGCGATCACGCCGGCCGGCACCATGCTGAGCGCGTAGCCGAGCAGGAAGGCACTGAAGACCCGCCCCATCTGCGCCTGCGTGAGCCCGAATTCGACCATCAGCAGGGCTCCGGCCGTCGAGACGTTCACGCGGCAGAGATACCCGGCCGTCGCCGTCGCGCAGAGCAGGGCAACGAGCCGCCACGGGGCACGGAGAGAACCGTATTCGGCAGTCGGAACCGGCATGGTCGAAGGGCGCGGACTCGGCGCGTGGCATGATGGCATGGCGGTGCCGCCACGTCGAGGCACGCTGCCGGCGACGCGACGGCGCAGGGAGGCCGCGTGGAGTTCGTGCCGCTCACCACCGATGCCGAACGCGATGCGTGTGCCCGCATCATGGCCGAATCCGATCCCTGGATCACGCTGGGGATCGGCTTCCCGCAGGCGCGCGCCGTGTTCGATCTGCCCGACCGCGAGGTGCTGCTCGCGAAGGACGGTGAGCGCGTGGCCGGCTTCGCGGTGATCACGCTGCAGGGCGTGCTCTCGGGCTACCTGCAGACCTTGGCCGTCTCTTCCGGCCATCGCGGCCGGGGCGTCGGCGCCGCGCTGCTCGCGCGGGTCGAAGCACGCGTGTTCACGGAGAAGCCGAACGTCTTCCTGTTCGTGTCGGGCTTCAACCACGCGGCGCAACGTTTCTACGAGACACACGGCTACCGGCTGGTCGGCGAGCTTCCCGGTTTCCTCGTGGCCGGGCAGAGCGAACGGCTGATGTGGAAGACGACCGGGCCGCTCTACCCCTGCGGTTCCACCCGGACCCAATCGTCGTGACGACCGCCACCCGCGCGTCAGCCGATACGATCACGGCCAATCGGGGCTATCATCGTCGGCCACGACAGCATGAGGCAGCGGCCGGCCGGTGCGGCGGGCCCGTCTCGCGGAGACTCCCATGGCCACTCAGGATCTGACCGGCCTGCTCACGGCGGGCGCGCTCGCGAAGGAACTCGGCGTCTCGGACGCCAGGGTGAAGAAAGCCATCAAGACGCTCGGCCTCGAGCCGAAGGCGAAGAAGGGCGTCTGCGCCTACTACGGCAAGGACGCACTGGCGAAGCTGAAGCCCGCCGTCAAGTAGGAGACGGGGTGCGCATCCGCCGCGCCTGCCGATGACGCCCGCGCGTGAAGGCCCGCGCCGGCCGCCAGCGTCAGCGCGAGTTCCGGCGCTTGCAGCTGACCAGCACGCCGGCCCGGAAGGTGGTCTCGAGATCGGGCTGGCTCGTGATGTAGTCGTAGAAGTCGCCGGTCATCTGCCAGCGACTGCGGCGGGGCGAGACGTTGTGCGCCGTGAGACAGCCGCCCGGGGCGAGCTTGGGCAGCACGGCTTGCGCATAGCGCGTGTACCAGTCCTTGTCGGCGTCGATGAAGACGAAGTCGAACGGGCCCGGCAGCGCGGGAACGAGTTCGTGCGCGTCGCCAAGTCGCGCGTCGATCGCCGCGGCGACGCCGGCCTGCCGGAAGTTGTCGACCGCCTGGCGATGGCGGCCGGGATCGATCTCGAGGGTGATCAGCCGCCCGCGGGTGCGGGAGAACGCCCACCCGATCCAGACGCCGGAATGTCCCGTGGAGGTGCCGATCTCCAGGCCGCGCGTCAGCCCGCGTTCGACGATGACGTCGAACAGCGCCTGCCCGTCGGCCGTCGGCACGTTGAGGTCGTGCCAGGTGCCGCGCCGCGCATCGAGGAACGCGCGCACCCGGTCGTCGAGGCTGCGGCCGTCGGCCGCCGGCTGACCTGACAGCCCACGGGCGGCGGTCGCCGGCCCGATGGCGAGGGCAGCGGCCAGCAGCAGGGGCCACCAGTGACCTTGCAAGCTGTGCAGTAGCATGCGTTTCCTTACGACGCGCCCTCGAGAGTTGTTTACCCGCGGGCGCCCTGCCCTCAGGGCCTGACGGGCAGCGGCGGCGCCGCGGCGGGCACCGCCGCCCGGAAGTCCTCGCCTACCAGCGCGGCGATGGTCGCGGCAATCTGCGAGGCCGTCACGTCGATCTCCCGCCTGACGCCGAGCGGCGCGATGCCGGGACCCATCAGCGCGATCCACGAACGGTCGGCGGCGGCGATGTCGCGTCCGTGGTCGGTCCAGTCCTTCGTGGTGGCGCCGCGCCCGTGGTCGGTCGCCAGCACGAGCGCCGTCCGATCGCGGTACTCGGGGAGCGACTGGATCGTGTTCCAGATGCGCTCGATGAAGCGATCCGACCGCCACGCGGCATCCAGGTAGAGTTCGTAGCGGCCATCGTGCGCCCACTCGTCGGTTTCGCCGAGCATCAGGTAGAGCATGCGCGGTTGCCGGCTGCGCAGCGCCTCGATCGCCGCGTAGACCATCGGGGCGTCAAACGGTCCGTAGCTCCAGTAGCGCGGCAGATCGGAAGCGAGTTCGTTGATCGCGCGCTCGCGGTCGCTCGAGGGCGACGGGACCGGCGTCCAGCCACTGCCGACGGGCAGCCTGCTGCGCTCGGCGTTGAGGATGAACGGCAGCACGTCCCAGGCCCCGAAGGCGGCGACACGCCGCTCGAACCCGGGCCGGCCGTTGAGGAACTCGAGAACCGTGAGGTTGGGATTGGGTACCTTGCGGTTGCTGTCGACGCGGGAATCGGCCACCCCGGCGAACATCTCGCTGTAGCCCGGGTAGGAGAACCAGAGGCCGTTGGTGAACCGCGCCGTGCTCGCCGCCCCGGGGTCACCGTAGATCTGGCCTTGTGCGGCCACGGTCTTCCAGATGAACGGCATCAACACCGTCCGGCGTTCTGCGGCGGTGGGCCTCCAGAAGCGTTGCTCGGCCTCGCTGGCGCCTCCGCCGGCCGGCCGCTTGAAGTAGTCGCGGTCGGCGCCGGTGAAGAACTCCTGCCACCGGAGGCCGTCGATCGTCACGAACACCAGGTGGTCGGCGATGGGGCGGGCGGCCGATTGCGCGTGGACCGCACCCACTGCCCAGACGGCGCCAGCAAACAGGAGCGCGGCGAGCGAGGTGGCGCACGAGCGAACGCGACGAGGATGTGACACGGGAACCTCCGTCCGGGGCGTGGTCAGTATGGAATCGCGGGCCATCCGCGGGCAACCGTGCCGTCAGCCTCACGTCCGCGGGCTGGCCGCGCCACACGACCCTGCCGACGCAAAAGTGCCGCGGCGCCCGGCAGGGCAACAACCGCGCGCTGGTCCGGTGTGACCTGTGTATGATCGGCCCGTCCGCTGGCTTCCCGGAGGTTGTCGCCGATGCGTTCGAGAACCCGTTCCGTTGTCCTGCTGCTGATCGTGGCGTCGCTCGGGACCCTCGCGGCCCAGACGCTGGCTCCGCCGAAGGTGACCTCGCCCCAGCAGCAGTGGGGCCACGAGATCGGCGCCGACTACGTCCTGCCCACCTACACCCAGCTTGTCGAGTACTGGCAGAGACTCGACCGTGAATCAGACCGGATGCAGGTGGTCGAGATCGGCAGGACCGCGGAGGGCCGGCCGCAGCTGATGGCGATTCTCACGGCGCCGGAGAACTTCCGGAAGCTCGATCGCTACAAGGAGATCTCCCGGCGGCTGGCCCTGGCCGAGGGCCTCACTGACGACCAGGCGCGGCAACTGGCGCAGGAAGGCAAGGCGGTGATCTGGATCGACGGCGGGCTGCACGCCACCGAGGTGCTCGGCGCGCAGCAGTTGATGGAGCTCGTCTACCAGATGGTGAGCCGGTCGGATCCCGAGACGCTGCGAATCCTGCGCGACACGATCATCCTCGCCGTGCACGCCAACCCCGACGGCATGGAACTGGTCTCGAACTGGTACATGCGCGAGAAGGATCCGGCGAAGCGCTCGACGGGCGGCATCCCGCGCCTCTACCAGAAGTACATCGGCCACGACAACAACCGCGACTTCTACATCGCCAACCAGCCCGAGACGATCAACATGGCGCGGGTCCAGTACCGCGAATGGTTCCCGCAGATCGTCTACAACCACCACCAGACGGGCCCGACGGGGACCGTGCTGTTCGCGCCGCCCTTCCGCGATCCGTTCAACTACAACTTCGATCCGCTCATCCCGCTCGGCATCGACATGGTCGGGGCGGCGATGCACGGGCGCTTCGCGGCCGAGGGCAAGCCGGGCGCGACGATGCGGCGCGGGTCGAACTACTCGACGTGGTGGAACGGCGGGCTGCGCACCGGCGTGTACTTCCACAACATGATCGGCCTGCTCACCGAGACCATCGGCAACCCGACGCCGATGAGCATCCCGTTCGTCCCGCAGCGCCAGCTGCCCTCCGGGGACCTCCCCTACCCGATCGCGCCGCAGACGTGGCACTTCCGGCAGTCGATCGAGTACTCGATGACGGCCAACCGAGCCGTGCTCGACCTGGCGTCGCGCTACAAGGACACGTTCCTGTTCAACATCTACCGGATGGGCCGCAACGCCATCGAGCGCGGCAGCCGCGACAACTGGACCGCGTCACCGACCGACATCGCGTCGGTCCAGGCCGCCATCGCGAAAGATCGCCCGGCCGACGACGGCCCGGGCTTCAACCCGGCGGCAACCGTCGGCGGCTTCTCGTCCACCGCCGACATCAAGTACTACGACCTGCTCCGCAACCCCGCGCATCGCGACGCGCGCGGCTACATCATCCCGAGCAACCAGCCCGACTTCCTGACGGCCACCAAGTTCGTGAACGCGCTCCTCAAGAACGGCGTCACCGTGCACCGTGCGACGCAGGCCTTCGAAGTGAAAGGCACCTCGTACCCGGCCGGCTCCTACATCGTCAAGACCGCGCAGGCGTTCCGCCCGCACGTGCTCGACATGTTCGAGCCGCAGGACTATCCGAACGATTTCCAGTATCCCGGCGGACCGCCGATCCCGCCCTACGACAACGCGGGCTACACGCTCGCCTACCAGATGGGCGTCCGCTTCGATCGCATCCTCGACGGCTTCGACGGCCCGTTCGAGAAAGTCCCCGATCTGCTCAAGCCGCCGGCGGGCCGGGTCGATGACGCGCCCAGCGCCGCGGGCTACCTCCTCAGCCATCGGGTCAACGACGCGTTCATCGCCGTGAACCGCCTGCTGAAGAACAGCGAAGAGGTCTACTGGATCGCCGGCAGGACCGGCACCGGGAGCGAGTCGCTCGGCCACGGCGCGATGTTCATCCCGGCGAAAGCCTCTACCCTGCCGCTGCTGAAGACGCTGGCGCAGGAGGTGGGCCTCACCTTCACCGCCGTAGCGGCACGGCCGGCCGGTGAGGCGGTGAAGCTGCGGCCCGTTCGCATCGGGCTGTGGGATCGCTACGGCGGCTCGATGCCGTCGGGCTGGATTCGCTGGCTGCTGGAGCAGTACGAGTTCCCGTTCGAACGCGTCTTCCCGCAGGCGCTCGACGCGGGCGACCTCAACGGCAGGTTCGACGTCCTCATCTTCCCCAGCGACGCGATTCCGGCCAGCGACACCCGTCGCCGGGGTCCGTTCTTCGACGCGCAGCCCGCGGCCGACAGCATCCCCGAGGAATACCGCGCCCATCTCGGCAACGTGACGGTGGCCAGGACGGTGCCGCAGATCAAGGCGTTCGTCGAGAACGGCGGGACGGTCATCTCGATCGGCGCGTCGGCGGCCAACCTGGTCACACTGTGGGGACTTCCCTTCGGCAACGCGCTGATCGAACACACCGCCACCGGCGATCGGGCGCTGCCCGGCGAGAAGTTCTACATCCCCGGCTCGGTCCTGCGGGCCTCGGTCGACAACACGCACCCGATTGCGTGGGGCATGGACGCACAGGCCGACGTCTTCTTCGACCGCAGCCCCGCCTTCACGCTGGCACCGGATGGCCCGATGCGCGGTGCGTCAACCATCGCCTGGTACCCGAGCGCGACGCCTCTGCGCAGCGGGTGGGCGTGGGGACAGCAGTACCTCGAGGGTGCGGTCGCGG
This sequence comes from Vicinamibacteraceae bacterium, assembly GCA_039812685.1. Lineage (GTDB taxonomy): Bacteria > Acidobacteriota > Vicinamibacteria > Vicinamibacterales > JAFNAJ01 > JBDIBB01. The sequence continues at coordinate 4,783 of JBDIBB010000073.1, read as the reverse complement.
CGGCGGAGGCCAGACTCGGACGGGGGCGCATCTTCCTGTTCGGTCCGGAAATCACGTTCCGCGGTCAACCCCACGGCACGTTCAAGTTGCTGTTCAACGGGATCTACTACGGGCCGGCGGCCCAGGTCCCCGGCGCCGCCGCGACGGCCGCTCAGGCGAGATGACCAGGGGCGGTTGGCGGCCGCACGATCCGGAAGGGACGCGCCGCGCGGGCAAGTCCCTTTCGCATCCTCGGACTCCCATCACCGACGCGGCGCCGCTGGCTGGCCCCGCACGGGACGATGGTTCCGGGACACGCGGTCTCGCCCTCGGCGGCGGTCGGCGCATGCGCGTGCGGACGGTGCGACGTGCGCCGCCCGTCGAGACGATGGCACAGCCGATCGGGTTGATGTGGGGGCGGCGTCCGGCACAGCAGCGGACGCCACCGACGCCCTGGCCGGCGGGCGGCCCATGGTGCGGACCGTCCCCCGGCAGGAGCCACGACCTACTTCTTGAGCGTGCGGATGTGGGCGATGATGTCGCCCAGGTCGGCATCCGACGTTGACGCGAGCAACGCCTTGTGCATGGCGTTGGCCTTGAACTCGCTCGCCAGGTCGGCGTCTTTCTTGCCCTGGATGGCGGCCGAGGCGAACGACGGCCACTTGTCGCCGTACTTCTTCTGGTTCGCGGCCGAACCAGTGCCGTCGGCGGCGTGGCACATCTGGCACTTCTTCGTGTAGAGCTCCTTGCCCTTGGCCGCATCGGCCGCCTGCAGGCTGACGAAGCCGGCGGCCAGCGCCAGCACGAACCCGAACCCGATGGCTCTCTTCATGGAGCAACCTCACTCACGAGACGACATGTCCCGTGCCTTCCGGATCCTACACCTATCGCCGGGTCGTGGCGGAAGTTCGTGGTGTGAGCGGGAGGATGGCGGAGACGGCACGCAGGCCGCCGGCGGAGAGGGGGCCGGGCGGAGGACCGTGACGCCCCCCGCCCGTCGGGACAGCTTACTTCTTCAGCGTCCGGATGTGCGCGACGATATCGCCGAAGTCCGCATCCGACGTGCTGGCCAGCAGCGCCTTGTGCGACGCCGCGTCCTTGCACGCCTTGATCAGCGCATCGTCCTTCATGCCCTGAACGTCGGCCGCGCCCAGCGCCTTCCACTTGTCGCCGTACTTCTTCTGGTTCGCGGCCGACCCGCTGCCGTCGGCGGCGTGGCACATCTGGCACTTCTTCGTGTAGAGCTCCTTGCCCTTCGCCGCGTCCGCCGCCTGCAGGCTGGCGAAGCCGGCGATGGAAGCGATTGCCACTCCGAGCGCGAATGCCTTCCTCATCGAATGCCTCCTCACGGCAGAGATGCCGTCGCAGCATCCTACTACGACTGCGGCTCCGGTCGAACTCCCGTCACGACCCGGCTGGCGCCGGGCCGGATCACGCCGGCGGGTCTACCCGTTGCCGGATGAACCGCGCGATCTCGCGAATGGTCGGGTGCGTCCACACGAAGTCGGCCGGCACGCGCTCGCCGACGATCGACTCGACGTAGGCCGTGAATTCCGCCGCCACGACCGAATCGACGCCGTAGGCTGCCATCGGCCGGTCGATGTCGATGCGGGCGGCCTGCACCTCACCGTGCTCGCGGAACCAGGCTCTCAGCGTATCGTGCAGGCGCCTGGCCTCGGCATCGCCCTCGAGATCATCGGGTCCGGCCGCGTCCTCGCTGGACGGGGCCCACGCAAACACCGCCTCGAAGCGTCCTGCGAGCAGATCGCGCTGCGCGGCCCGCCGCTGGATCTTCCCGCTCGATGTCTTGGGCACCGCGCCGGGTTTGATCAGCACGACCATGCCGACGCCCACCTCGTGGCTGGCGGCCACGTCCCGCACGATGGCATCCACCGTGCGCTGGTGATCGCCCTGGAGACTCGTCCGTTCCAGTTCGGCGACGATGGCCAGCTGCTCCAGGTCGTCGATGTCGACGGCGAAGGCCGCGACCCCGCCCTTGCGCACCGCCGGCGAGGCGCGCTCCACGGTGTATTCGATGTCCTGGGGATAGAGGTTGCGGCCGCCGACGATCACCAGGTCCTTGAGGCGTCCTGTGACGTAGACCTCGCCATCGTGCGTGAAGCCGAGGTCACCGGTACGGAGAAACCGCTGGCCCGGCGCCGCCGCGCACGCGGCCCCGAAGGTCTCCTCGGTTGCCTCGGGCCGGTTCCAGTACCCGTGAGCCACGTGCGCCCCGCGCACCCAGATCTCGCCGACGCCGAGCGGCGGACACTCCTGCAGCGTCGCGGGATCGACGATCAGCAGCTGCTCGTCGCCGATGCGCCGGCCCGAGCTCACGACCGTCGTGACGTCGAGGTCGTCCTCGTCGACAATCACCGCCCGATGCCGCTCGAGTTCGTCGCGCCGCAGCGGCAGCGCCACGAACCGCCGGCCCGGCGGTTTGCCGGTGACGATCAGCGTGGTCTCGGCCATGCCGTAGCACGGCAGCAGCGCCTCCGGCGAGAACCCTGCCGTGGCAAACCGTCCGGCGAAGCGCAACAGCGTGTCGCGCCGGATGGGTTCGGCCCCGTTGAGCGCGAGTTCCCAGCAGCTCAGGTCGAGCCCGGCCAGTTCGACCTCCTTCACCTTGTGCGAGCACAACTCGTAGGCGAAGTTGGGCGCGGTGGTCAGGCGTCCCCTGTAGGTCGAAATTGCCGAGAGCCAGCGCACGGGTCGCTGGAGAAAGGCCGCCGGCGGCATCTGCACGCTGGAACCACCGTAGGCCAGCGGGTAGAGCGTCATCCCGATCAGCCCCATGTCGTGGAACTGCGGCAGCCACGACACGGTCACGGCCTCTTCGGGACACTGCAGCAACTCGTGGATCATGCCCAGGTTCACCAGGAGGTTGCCGTGCGACACGACGACGCCCTTCGGATCGCCCGTGGAACCCGAGGTGTATTGCAGGAACGCCAGGTCGTCGCGCGCGATCGGGGCCGGCACGAACGCGTCAGCCTCGGCAGGATCGACGGTATCGGAAACCAGCCACTCGAGCGACCGCCCGCCCGGCAGCCGCTCGAACCCCGCGGCGCTGAGCGAGAAGACCTGCTCGGTCGCCATGAGCCGGGTGGCCGAGGCATCGCGGACCACGGCCGCCAGTCGCTCGAACGAGCGGTTCTGCCTCGGGGGATAGACCGGGACGGGGACGACGCCTGCCATCAGGCAGCCGAAGAAGGCGACGACGAAGTCGAGGCACGGCGGGTACATGAACAGCGCGCGCTCGCCCGGTCGCACCGAGCGCTGGAGCCGCGCCGCCACCGCCCGCGCGCGGATCTCGAGGTCGCCGTAGGTGAGGCGCGCGGTCTCCTGTTCGCCGTCCTCGAGAAAACGGAACGCGATGCGATCGGGATGTTCGGCGGCCCGCAGGGCGAGGAGGCGAACGAGCGAGGGCGATTCGGCGAGGATGCGTTCGGCGCGTGTGCTCATGGGCGTCCCGTCGCCGCGGGGCGTCCTCCCGTAGAGAGGAACGGCGCCACCCGTCGCCGGGTCGGGCCGCCAGGAAACGCGCGTAGCGAGCGAGGCACCGATGGTAACCGATCGGCGGGTGTGCTGGCGGCTCCGCGCGCGATGAGGCTCGCGAGGCCGGTTGCGCCGTCAGGTCCTCCGCCAGGCCTGAAACAGCGAAACGGCCGGGATCCACGGATGAATCCCGGCCGTTTCAACAGTTCTGCTGGTCGGGGCGAGAGGATTCGAACCTCCGACCCCTCGGTCCCGAACCGAGTGCTCTACCAGGCTGAGCCACGCCCCGACGCAAGGTGCAAGCGTATCACGAACGGCGCGCCGCCGTCCAAGCGGTTTCTGCGACCGGGCGCGCGACCGGCAGGCTGGCCTATCCTGCCTGCCGTTGCCGCAGATCGCCCAGGGCCTCCAGTCCCGCGAGCGCCTGCAGACTGCTCCGGCACGTGAGATCCGGGTGCAGCGGCGTCACCGAGATCCAGCCGTCGCGTACGGCCTGATAATCCGACGCCTCGTCGGGCTCCCATTCCGCCCGGCCTTCCTTGATCCAGAAATACGGCCGGCCACGCGGGTCCTCGGCCTCCAGCACGTCGGGAAACCACCGGCGCCGCGCCTGGATGGTCATCCGGAATCCGCGCGCGGGCTCGCGCGGCACGTTCACGTTGAGCAGCGTGCGCGGCGGGAATCCGCTGTCGAGCACGCGCTCCGCGATGGTGAGGGCCGCCCACGCCGCCTGCGCGAAGTCGTAGTGCCGCTGCCGGCCCAGCGACACGGCAATGCCTGGGACCCCCAGCAGGATGGCCTCGAGCGCGCCGGCCACAGTGCCACTGTAGGTGACGTCGTCGCCCAGGTTGTAGCCCGTGTTGATGCCCGACACCACGAGGTCCGGCTCGCGGTCGAACAGCTTCGCGAAGGCGATCGTCACGCAGTCGGTCGGCGTTCCGTCCACGGAATAGACACCCTCACGCAGGCGCTGCAGGCGCAGCGGGCGCGTGAGCGTGAGCGCGTGCCCGACGGCGCTGGACTCTCCCGCCGGCGCCACCACCGTCACGTCGCCGAGGGCCGACAGCGCGTCGGCGAGCGCCGCGATCCCCTCCGAGAGCACGCCGTCGTCGTTGGTCACGAGAATTCGTCTGGTCACAGCCGGTCAGTATACGCGGAGCGCGCGCGGCGCGGCGGCCGCCCCGGCGCGCGAAGCCCCCGCGAGCCGGTGCCACCGGCCAGCCGCACGCGCCCGCGAGACGTGAGTGGGTTACTGCGGATGCTGGCCGGGGCGCGGCGTGCGCCGTCGCTCCACGCGCACGTGCCGCCG
>JBDIBB010000072.1:0-20511 GCA_039812685.1 Vicinamibacteraceae bacterium | reverse complement strand
TCCTCGGGCTGATCGAACGTCTGGACGCCGCCTTCTCCACCGCGGTGGCGCGGCTGGCGGGCTGTCGGGGCCGCGTCATCACCACCGGCATGGGCAAGTCGGGCATCATCTGCCGGAAGATCGCGGCGACGCTGTCGAGCACCGGGACGCCGGCCTTCTTCCTGCACCCGGCCGAGGCCATCCACGGCGATCTGGGCGTGATCACGCCCGACGACGTGGTGATCGCCATGTCGCAGGGAGGCGAAACGGCCGAGGTGCTGCGCGTGCTGGAGTTCATCCGGCGCATCGGCGCCACCATCATCAGCCTGACCGGCGCGCCGCGCTCCACGCTGGCCCAGGCCTCGGACGTCGCGCTCGACTGCGGCGTCAGCGAGGAAGCCTGCCCGATGAACCTGGCGCCGACCGCCAGCACGACGGCCGCCCTCGCGCTGGGCGACGCGCTGGCCATGGCCGTGCTGGTGAGGAAGGGGTTCCGCGTCGAGGACTTCGCCAGCCTGCACCCGGGCGGCAGCATCGGCAAGCGCCTGATGCGGGCCGAACGTCTCATGCACGGCGGCGATCAGATGCCGTGCGTGGCGCTGGACGCCGTGATGCGCGAGGTGATCTACGAGATGTCGCGCAAGGCCCTCGGGATGACCTGCGTCGTGGGCCCCGATGGCCGGCTGGCGGGCGTCATCACCGATGGCGACCTGCGGCGGCACATGATGAAGACGCCCGACGTGCTCTCGCTCACGGCGGGCGACGTGATGACCGCCCGCGGCATCACCGTGGCACCGGAGATCTTCGCCGTGGAGGCGCTGAAGATCCTGGAGGAACGGAAGATCTCGTCGCTGGTGGTGATCGATGCGGATTCGCGGCCGCTGGGCGTGCTGCACCTGCACGACCTGTGGCGCACGGAGATGTTTTGACGGATGACACCGAGACGCGCGCGCGCGGCCTGAAGGTGCTGCTCTTCGACGTCGACGGCGTGCTGACGGATGGCGCGACGCTCGTGCACGGCGACGGGTCCGAGGCGCTGCGCTTCGACATCCGCGACGGGCTGGGGCTGGTCGCGGCGCAGCGCGCCGGGCTGGCGGCCGGCGTCGTGTCCTCGCGTGCGCTGCCGGCCGCCGGGCATCGTGCGGCGCAACTCGGCCTGCGCCACGTGCTGCTCGGCGTGACGGACAAGCTCGCGGCGGTCTCGCGCGTTCTCGCGCAGGAAGGCGTCGACTTCGACGCGCTCGGCTACATGGGCGACGACCTGGTCGACCTGCCGGTGCTGGCGCGCGCCGGGCTGGCGGCGGCGCCGGCCGACGCCGCCGCCGACGTGAAGGCGTGCGCCCGCCTGGTCACGCGCGCCTCCGGCGGCCACGGGGCCGTCCGCGAGTTCATCGAGTTCGTCCTGCGCGCGCGGGGCGAGTGGGAGCGGACGCTCGCGAGCTACCACCGGGAGCGGACCTGACATGGGCGACTACGTCCCGCTGCTCGCCACGCTCGTGGCGCTGCTGGTCGGCTTGTGGGTCGGCAAGGCCTGGGAGCGCTACAAGCTGCGCGAGGGGAGCCTGGTCGACCGCCGCCGGCTGCGCGAGTCGCCGCATTACCTGCAGGGCCTGAACTTCCTCATCTCGAACCAGACGGAACTGGCCATCGAGGAGCTGTCGAAGGCCGCCGCCGAACAGGCCGACGCCAGCGAGGTGCACATCGTGCTCGGCAACCTGTACCGCGAGAAGGGCCAGGTCGGCCGCGCCATCCAGGTGCACCAGCCGTTGCTGCAACGGCCGCGGCTCACCCGGCTCGAGCTCTCGGCCGTGCTGCTCTGCCTCGGCCTCGACTACAAGCAGGGCGGGTTCGTCGATCGCGCGTTCGAAGCCTTCAGCGAGGTGCTGCGCGTCGACCCGCAGAACACGCAGGCGCTGGCGAACCTCGAGAAGCTGCACGCCGACCAGCACCAGTGGCAACTGGCGTACGACGCGCGCCGGCGCCGGCTCGATGCCGCGCCCGAGGCGGCGCGCGCCGGCCACACGCGCGTGCTCGCGTTCCTCGAGACCGAGCTGGGTCGCGAGGCGCTGGGCCGCATGGACTACGACGAGGCGAGCCGGCACTTCGAAGCCGCCAGCGAACTGGATCCCGCCGTGGTGCCGGCGTGGCTGAACCTCGGCGACGTCCGCTTCCTGCAGGGAAACGCCGCGGCGGCGACCGCGGCCTGGGAGCGGCTGATCGAGATCGCGCCCGACCGCGCCTATCTCGCCTTCGATCGGCTCGCGTCGATCTACGCCCGATCGGGCCAGCCCGGCCGCTTCACCGACCTGTGCCGGCGGCTCATCCACGCGCGTCCCCATGAGTGGCGCGCCCGCGCCGCCCTGGCCCGGTACCTCACCGCGCACGGCCAGCCCGGCGAGGCGATGGGGCTGCTGCACGAGGCGATCGCGATCAACCCGCACTCGCTGATGCTGCACGAGGCGGCCTGGGACACCCTCACGGCGATGCAGTTGCCACCGGCCGCCGTCGCGCAGTACATCGCCACCGCACGCGAGTCGGTCTTCTACCAGGATCCGCACGTCTGCACGAGGTGTCGCTACCGCAGCACGGAACTGCTGTGGCAGTGCCCGCACTGCCACGCGTGGAACGCCTTCGTCGAGGAGCGCCTCACGCCGGCGCGCGACGACCAGACGCAGGCTGAACCGGCCGCGGCCACCGCGCCGCTGCCCTCCTGACCATGCTGCGCGTCGCGCTCACCGGGGGCATCGGCACGGGCAAGAGCTACGTGCGGTCGCGTTTCGAACTGCGCGGCATCCCGACGATCGATGCCGACGCCGTGGCGCGAGACGTGGTGGCGCCGGGCAGCGTGGCGCTCGACCGGATCCGCGAGCGCTTCGGGGGCGGCGTGCTGCTCGCCGACGGCACCCTCGATCGAAGGACTCTGGCCGCCATCGTCTTCAGCGACGCCGCCGGCCGCGCCGCGCTCGAGGCGATCGTCCACCCGGCGGTGCGCGCTGCAATCGACGCGTGGCTGGCCGCCGAAGCGGCCCGCGGGACCACGGTGGCGGTGGCCGACATCCCCCTGCTGTTCGAGACGGGCCGCGAGGCCGCCTTCGACCTCGTCGTGGTCGCCGCCTGCGATGCCGGCGAGCAGTTGCGGCGCGTCGTGCGGCGTGACGGTCTGTCGATCGAGGCGGCGCGTGCGCGCGTGGCCGCGCAGTGGCCGATCGCCGAGAAGGCCCGGCGGGCGCACTACGTCATCCGCACCGACGGCACCTTCGCCGAGACGGATCGGCTCACCGACGAGGTGATCGCCGAGTTGCGCGCCATCGCCCGGGACCGCGGCGCGCCCGGCCGCGGGTAGCGGCGGGCGCGCGCCGCACGTCAGCGGGCGGCCAGCGCCTCGGCGGCCCGCAGCGTGTTCCGCATCAGCATCGCGATGGTCAGCGGTCCCACGCCGCCCGGCACCGGCGTGAGCGCGCCCGCCACGCCGGCCACGGCTGGGTGCACGTCGCCCACGAGCAGCGATCCCGACTTGGCGAACTGCGCGCGGCGCGGCGAATCCGCCGGATAGGCGGCCGCGATGGCCGCGGCGTCCGAGAAGCGGTTCATCCCGACGTCGATCACCGTCGCCCCGGGTTTGACGAAGTCGGGCGTCACCATCCACGGCCGCCCGATGGCCGCCACGAGGATGTCGGCCGAGGCGGCCACGGCAGGCAGATCGCGTGTGCGCGAGTGGCAGACCGTCACCGTGGCGTGGCGGTGCATCAACATCATCGCCATCGGCTTGCCGACGATGTCCGAACGCCCGATCACCACGGCGCGCTGCCCCGACACCGTGAGGCCCGCACGGTCGAGCAGTTCCATGACGCCGGCCGGCGTGCACGCCTGCAGCCTCGCGCGATTCTGCACCAGCAGCCCCACGTTCGTCGGGCTGAATCCGTCGACGTCCTTCGCCGGCGCGATGTCGTCGAAGATCACCCGCTCGGCGTCGGGCCCCATCGCGTCGGGCAGCGGCGACTGCACCAGGATGCCGTCGTGAGCCGGGCTGGCGTTGAGGCGTGCCACCAGCGCCCGCAACTCGTCGAGCGTCGTGGCCGCCGGCAGCCTGTGCAGATCGACGTGGAAGCCGACTTCCTCCCCCGATCGCAGCTTGTTGCGGACGTAGACCTGGCTCGCCGGATCCTCGCCCACGAGCACGAGGCCCAGGCCTGGCGGCCGGCCGGTGCGTTGCGTGAAGGCGGCCACGGCCGGCCTGAGTTCGTCACGGATCTGCTGGGCGACGACGTTGCCATCGAGGATGCGGGCGGACATGGGCGAAATCCTATCAGGGTCGGGAGCGGGGACGAGGGATGGGAAGACGCGGGAGGCCGCCGCGGCGGGTCGCGGCGCCCGCCGGGCGGGAACGTTCGCGCACGGGATCCCTGCGCCGGGCGGCCGCGCACCGCGTACCGGCAAAGCCCTGGCGGCGCCCCGCCGGACGCCGCCAGGCCGGACCGCCGCTCGCGCCTCAGGCCGCGTCCATGCGCCGGAACCGCTCGCCCGTCGCCTTGCGCAGCGCCAGGCCGGCGACGAGGACCGCCACGCCGATGCCGAGCACACGCAGGCCCACCATGTCGGCGTCGTGCGCGGTGACGCCGATCTCGTGCCACTTGGCGGTGGCCTCCGTGGTGATGCCGAGCTCCGTCATGAAGCCGAGGACGGTCATGAAGAAGCCGTTGAAGAGCACGACGGCGCCCGCCAGGGTGACGAAGTTGGCCACGCCCTGCGTGCCGGTGCGGCTCGCGTGCTCGGCCTTGTCCATCAGCGGGCTGTGGGTCCGGCCGTAGAACCAGTAGATGAGCAGGCCGAGGTCGAGCCACACGAGCAGGCGCACCCAGGTGACCACCGAGAGGCTCAGCATCAGGTAGAGGCACGAGATCACGCCGAGCACCGGGAACAGGAAGCCGCCCGGCACGCGGAACGGACGCTTGGCGTCGGGCCGCTTGATGCGCAGCATGATCACCGCCGAGCACACCACGACGAAGGCGAACAGCGTGCCGATGCTGGTCATCTCGCCCACCACGTCGATGCGCAGCAGGCCGGCGAAGAGCGCCACGACGAGGCCGGTGATGATGGTGGTGATGTAGGGGGTGCCGAAGCGCGGGTGCACGGCGCTGACGCCGGCGGGCAGGAGGCGGTCGCGGCTCATCGAGAAGAAGATGCGCGGCTGGCTCATGAGCATGACGAGCAGCACGCTGGTGATGCCGGCCACCGCGCCGGCCGAGACGAGGCCCGCCGCCCAGTCCATGTTGATCACCGACAGCGCATAGGCGACCGGGGCGTTGAGGAACCGGGCGCTCTCCTCCGGGCTGACGATGGACGCACCTGGCAGCCCGGCCTCGAACGTGCGGTAGTCGGTGACGGTGATCATGCCAGTGAGCACGGCCGACACGGCGATGTAGAGCACGGTGCAGATCACGAGGGAGGCGATGATGCCGATGGGCAGATCGCGCTGCGGGTTCTTGGCCTCCTCGGCCGTCGTCGAGACGGCGTCGAAGCCGATGTAGGCGAAGAACACCACGCCGCCGGCGGCCATGATGCCCGACCAGCCGTAGGGTGCGAACGGCGACCAGTTGGTGGTGTCGACGTGGCTGAAGCCGGCCGCCACGAAGAAGAGCACCGCCGCGATCTTCACGGCGACCATCACCGCGTTGAAGCGGGCGCTCTCGCGCACGCCGATCACCAGCAGCACCGTGATCAGCAGGACGATCAGGACCGCGGGCAGGTTGATGACGCCGGCCGGGGGCGCCGCCGCCATCCAGGCGGGCAGGTGCAGGTCGAAGCCCGCGAGAATCCGCTGGAAGTATCCGCTCCAGCCGATGGCGACCGTCATCGAGCCGACCGCGTATTCGAGGATGAGGTCCCACCCGATCATCCAGGCCACCAGTTCACCCAGCGTCGCGTAGGCGTAGGTGTAGGCGCTGCCGGCGATCGGGATCATCGAGGCGAACTCGGCGTAGCAGAGCGCGGCAAAACCGCAGGCGATGCCTGCCAGCGAGTAGGAGAGCACGATGGCCGGGCCCGACTGGTTGGCGGCGGCCGTGCCGGTGAGCACGAAGATGCCGGTGCCGATGATGGCGCCGATGCCGAGCAGCGTGAGGTCCAGCGCCGAGAGCGACCGTTTGAGGTGGCTGCCGTGCTCGACGTCGCTGACGAGCCGTTCGAGGGACTTCGTGCGGAGCAGATTCGAGTCCATTCACCCTCCAGCGGCGGGCCACGCGAGGTGGACGCACCGCGCCGACACGCGGAACGTGCGAAAACCTGCGGGATTATACACGGCCGCGCGAACGCGGCGCGCGCCGGCCCGCGCCGCGTCAGGCACTGGCGGCGGCCGCGGCGGATCCTGGCGGTTGCGCGGGCTGGTAGCGTTCCATGAAGCTGGTGCTCAACCGGCCGGCCAGGAAGTCGGGATCGTCCAGGACGCGCAGGTGCATCGGGATGGTGGTGTGGATACCCTCGATCACCGTCATCTCGAGCGTGCGCCGCATGCGGGCGATCGCCTCGCGGCGGTCGCGGCCGTGCGTCATGATCTTGGCGATCAACGAGTCGTAGTAGGGCGACACCGTACACTCGGTGTGCGCGTAGGTGTCGACGCGCACGCCGGGTCCGCCCGGCACCGAGAAGGCGCGGACCAGCCCCGGGCTGGGCGTGAACGTCTCGGGGTGCTCGGCGTTCACGCGGCACTCGATGGCGTGCCCGTTCAACGCCACGTCGCCCTGGCGGAACGAGAGGCGCTCGCCCGCGGCGATACGGATCTGCTCCTTGACGATGTCGACGCCGGTCACCATCTCGGTGATGCCGTGCTCGACCTGCAGGCGGGTGTTGGCTTCGATGAAGTAGATCTCGCCGGAGGCGCTCATCAGGAACTCGAACGTGCCCGCGTTCGTGTACTGCACGGCCCGGGCCGCATCGACGACGATGCCGCCGAGCTTGCGCCGCTGCCGATCGGTGAGCGCGGGCGAGGGGGCCTCCTCGATCAGCTTCTGGTGCCGGCGCTGGATCGAGCACTCGCGCTCGCCCAGGTGGACCACGTGCCCGTGGTGGTCGCCGAGCACCTGGAACTCGATGTGCCGTGGCCCCTCGATGTACTTCTCGATGTAGACGTCGCCCACGCCGAAGGCGGCCTGCGCCTCGCGCTGGGCCGTGCGGAGCGCGCCGCCGAGGTCGGCCGGCGCGCGTACGATCCGCATGCCGCGTCCGCCGCCGCCGGCCGCGGCCTTGATGATCACCGGGTACCCCAGTTCGCGGGCCACCCGCAGGCCGCGATCCTCGCTGTCGATCGGGCCGTCGCTGCCGGGCAGGATCGGGACGCCAGCCTTCTTCATGGCGCGGCGCGCCCGCGCCTTGTCGCCCATCAGGCGGATCACGTGCGGCGACGGGCCGATGAACTTGACGTGGCACGCCTCGCACACCTCGGCGAGGTAGGCGCTCTCGGAGAGGAAGCCGTAGCCGGGGTGAATCGCGTCGGCGCCGGTAATCTCCGCCGCGGAGATGATCGCCGGCACGTTCAGGTAGCTCTCGGCGCTGCGCGGCGGGCCGATGCACACCACCTCGTCGGCGAACCGCACGTGCAGCGAGTGCTCGTCGGCCGTGGAGTGCACGGCCACGGTCTTGATGCCGAGCTCGCGGCAGGCGCAGATGACGCGCAGGGCGATCTCGCCACGGTTGGCGATCAGGATTTTCTTGAACATCGCGGCGGCGGGCTCAGTCGCGCCGGATGGCGAACAGCCGCTCGCCGAACTGCACCGGCTGGCCGTTGTCGACGAACACCTTGACGATTTCGCCGTCGTACTCCGACTCGATCTCGTTCATCAGCTTCATCGCCTCGATGATGCAGAGCGACTGGCCCTTGCGCACGCGCGCGCCCACCTCCACGAACGGCGGCGCCTCGGGAGCCGGGGCCCGGTAGAACGTGCCGACGAGCGGGGCCGTGAGGATGGCGAGCTCGATGCCGTCCTCGACATCGGCCGGCCCGCCGGCGCCGGCGGTCGGCACGGCCGTACCCGCCGGTGCGGCGATCGCCACGATGGGCGCCGCCGGTGCGGGCGCCACGACCGGCGCGACGGGCACACCGCCGTGCTTGCGCAGGCGCAGCCGGGTTCCGCCGTCCTCGAGCTCGAACTCGGCGAGCTCGTGCTCACGGACGAGCTCGAGTATCTGTTTCAGTTCGTCGAGATTCATGCGTCTATCCGTCGAGACGGGCATCGAAGGGGACGTCGGTCAGCACCTCGACGCCATCGGCCGTGACGAGCACGTCGTCCTCGAGCCTGACGCCGCCGATGCCCGGCACGTACGCGCCGGGCTCTACCGTGCACACCACCCCGGCTTCCAGCGCCAGCGGCGCCGGGCCCACGGTGCGGCGCATGCCGAGCCGCGGCTCTTCGTGCACCTCGAGGCCGAGCCCGTGTCCCGTACTGTGCCCGAATGCGTCGGCCAGCCCGCATTCGGCGAGGTACCCGCGCGCGGCGGCATCCACCGCATCGGTGGCGACGCCGGCGCGGATCGCGGCCATCGCCCGCCGCTGCGCCTCGCGCACGGCGGCATGGATCCGACGCGCCTCGACGCCGGGCTCGCCGATGGCCACTGTCCGCGTGAGATCCACGCAGTAGCCGTCGAGAACCCCGCCGAAGTCGAGCACGACCAGTTCGTCGGCGGCCACCGATCGCGTCGTTGGCTGGGCGTGCGGCAGGGCGGCGTTGGGCCCCGAGGCGACGATGGTGTCGAAGGCGGGACGGGAGAAGCCGGCCTGCTTCATGCGCCAGTCAACCTCGCCGGCGATCTCCTGCTCACTGCGACCCGCACGCACCACCTGATCGCGCAGGATGTCGCGCGCCACTGTCGACAGTCGCGCCGCCGCATCGCGCAGCACCGCGATCTCGTGGGCGTCCTTGACCATGCGCTCCCGCTCGACGAGTGCGTCGGTGGCCACCAGGCACCGGCCGCGCGCCGCGCGCTCGCCGGCGTCACCGGCCAGGCTGGCGTCCAGGCGCCGCCGCCACCAGTCCAGCCGCTTCCACGAGACATGGGCCGCCTCGAGGCCGATGGCCTGCGCGTCGAGGCGATCGAGCAGCGCTGCCAGCCCCTCTTCGTACGAGCCGTCCACCCTCACGAACTCCGTGTCGGGAGGAGCGTTGCCGGAGGCCAGCATCGCCAGAATCGCGGCACTGTACCGGAAGTCCGAAAGCAAGTAAAGGCGGCGTGCGTCGAGCACCGCGATGGCGGTGCTCCCGGCGAAGTTCGAAACGTAGGCGATGTTCGGCAGGTGCGTCAGCACCAGCGCGTCGAGGTGACTGGCGGCCAGCGCCGCCCGCAGGCGCGCGTGCCGCGCCGCCAGGGACGATGACGGGGCGGAGAGCATCCGGGGACTATAGATCGAACCGGGGACGCGACGTGCGCGGGCACGGTCGGGCGGGATGGATCGCTCAGGCCAGCTCTCCGGCCACGCCGGCGGGACGCGCGCGCCGGCGCCGCTCCTCGGCCAGCGCGTCGCGCCAGCGCTCGAGGACGCCGAGTCCTGCCGGTCGTGCGGCCGCCGCGAGCATCACCGGGGCTGGCGAGGCGAGGCCGGTGGCGGGCTCGTCGCCGCGCACGAGCATCACCGGGGCCGGCGAAGCCGAGCCGGTGGCGGGCTCCTCGCCGCGCGCCGCCGGTGTCCCGGTGGAATCGCCGGGCGGCAGTGACGCGAGCAGGTCGTGCAGGTCGGGATCCTGCGGCGCCAGCAGGACGCCCCGGCGCGCGAGGTCGCGCGCCGGCTCGTGCTGGCCCGTGCGGCGATAGAGATCGGCGAGCGCGCGAATCGCGGCCAGGTTCTCGGGCGCCGAGACCAGGGCCTGTTCGAGTTCGTGCCTGGCCTCGTCGGTCGCGCCCGATTCGCCGAGCGCGCGGCCCAGGGTCACGCGCGCCGTGGTGTAGCCGGGATGCCTCGCGAGGCCCGCGCGAGCGGTCTCGATCGACTCCGTGATGCGCCCGGCGCGCCGGTACTCCTCGGCCAGCGCCGCGAACGCGATCGACGCCGGGTCCTGCAGGACCCGGCGTCGGAGCTGTTCGATACGAGGCGAGTCGGCCATGTTCGTCCAGCCTGCCCCGGCGGGCCGCCGGTGGAACGTCGGCTAACTGACCGTGACGCGCACGTTGGCGCTGTTGCGGTTGCCGGAACTGTCGACGATGGTGAGGATCACCGTGTAATCGCCTGCCGTGTGGTAGCGGTGCTCGACGCGCGGGCCGGTGTCGGTCTGGCCGTCGCCGAAGGCCCATTCGTAGCTGGTGATCGTACGGCCGGCGGGCGCCGTGGACTGCGTGCCGTCGAAGTGGATGATCTGGTTCACGGCCGGCGACGCCGGGGAGAACGCGATCACCGCGGAGGGCTGCGGCGCGGTCCCGACGGTGACCGTGCTGCTGGTCGTGCCGGTCTTGCCCAGATCGTCGGTCACCGTCAGCGTGACGGCGAACGTGCCCAGCCGATCGTAGCGCCGTGACACGGTGACGCCCGACCCGGTGCCGCCATCCCCGAACGTCCAGTCGTAGCCGACCAGCGTGCGACCTGCCACGGCCTTCGACGCGGCGGCGTTGAAGAACACGCTTTGGCCCACCGCGGGCGACGCCGGCGAGGCGGTGAAGGACGCCGTCGGGTCGGCCGAGGCGCTCACGTTCACGAACTGCGAGGACGAGGCCTTCACGCCGCGGCTGTTGGTCACCGTCAAGGTGACCGTGTAACTGCCGAGCGAGCCGTAGGCGTGGCTCGTGCGGACGCCGCTGCCGCGGCGGCCGTCGCCGAAGTCCCAAGCGTAGTCGACCAGGGTGTCCTTGGTCGTGGCGCACTGATCGACGGAGGTGGCCTGCGGGCCGCACTCGATGACGTCCACCGAGGTCGAGGCGTCGAATTGCACCGCCCGGCCTTCGGCGACCGAGGTCGGACTGAAGACGAAGCGCGCGACCGGCGTGTTGGCTGGCGGCAGGATGACGCCGAGCGGCACCAGGCGGATGTCCACGGTGCGGGGCATCGCGTTGGAGTAATCGCTGCTCGACGGCACCACGCTGATGGTGACGATGCTGGTGCCGGAGTCGGCGTTGCCCGAGGAGGCGCCCGGCGGGGCCGTGTAGGTGATCGTCGCCCGTCCGTCGGCGCCGGTGGCGCCGGTCTTCGTCGACAGGCGGCCGATGTCGACGATCTTGCCGCCGGCGAGAATCTCGGCGCGGAAGCCGACGTTGCCCGCCATCTGCCCCTGCGCGTTGCGGGTCTCGATGACCACCGAGGACTGCGACACGCCGTCGATCTGGAGCACGTCGGGCGTGGCCGTGACCTTCACGGCCAGGCCCAGCTCCGACGGCCCGGTAAGCTCGGGCGGCTTGCTCTGCTTGGCGGTGCAGCCGGCGGCCGTCACCAGGGCCGCAAGGCCCAGCGCCATCCATCCCCCGCTGCGAGTCGTGATACGCATGCTCGACTCCACTTCGCCGCGCGTCCGGCCGGTCCGGGCCGCCACACGCCGCGCTCCCCTTTGCTCTTCTGCCCGCGGTCGACCCGCGTGGTCCTCGTCAGGGCCGGAATCCGCCGGCCAGTTCCCTGCTAGTCCGAATCGGCCCAGTCGGCGAAGTTCACGCTGAGCGTGCCGGTCACGCTCACGTCGTGGCCCGTCGTGTCGCGCCCGTAGAAGGTGACGTCGGCCAGCGTCGAGATCAGGCCTGCCCCGCCGAAGAACGCCGGCGAGTTCACCAGCGTGATGAGCGGCGCCTCGAGCTTGGCCTGGGCGCGGACCAGGCTGAAGCCGGCCTCGGCCGACTCGGCGCTCACACTGAAGGACACGGCGCCATCGAAGGCATAGGGCACGTCGAGACCCTGCTGGTTGCGGCCGTCGGCCCGGCGGAACACCACGCGATAGCGGTTGATGGTCACGAGGTTGTTGGAGGTGAGCGGCGAGGTGATGTCCTTGGCCACGAGCCGCAGCACCACCTTGCCGGGATCCTCGAACACGCCACCTCGCGTGGAGACGTCGGACTGCAGCACGTTCCCGAAGACGAGCGAGTTCGCTCCGCCCTGCGCGGCGGTGAGCGACTCGATGACGAGGAATGCCCCGCCCGTTCCCTGCCGGACCGCCTTGCCACAGCCGGCGGTCCACACGAGGCTGACCAGGCCGGCGCCGATTGCCATCTGCTTGAAGCCGCGAAACGTCATGTCAGGTCTCCTCGTTCCGGCGTCACTGCTGCGGCGCAACCGGCACGGCACCCGTCGCTGGCACCCCGGCCGTCGGCATCCGGATGATCCGCGGAGTGATGAAGATGAGGATCTCTTCCGTGAATTCCTGCTTGTTGTCGTACCGGAAGAGGCGTCCGAGCCACGGCAGCCGCCACAGGCCCGGTACGCGCCGGAACGCATCGGTGTCGCTCGCACCCTGGATGCCACCAATCACCGTCGTCGCGCCGTCGGCCACTAGCACCGTCGTCTGCGCGCGCTGCGTGTTGATGGCGATGTTGCCGTTGCGCTGCTCCTCGCCCGGCGACCCGTTGTCGACGTCCACCTCGAGAATCACCGTGTTGGCGCCCGTGATGCGTGGCGTCACGGCGAGGTTGAGCGCGGCGGTGCGGAACTGGACCGTCGGCACCACCAGGGCCCCGCCCGTGGAGGCGGTGGCCGTGAGCGTGGAGTACGGAATCTCCTGGCCGCGGGTGATGACGGCCTTCACGTTGTTCTGCGTGACCACGCGTGGCGTGAGCAGGCTGTGCACCTTGCCCTGCTTCTCCAGGGACGACAGCTCGGCGGCCAGGCGGAACGACCCGTTGATGGCGCCCAGCGTGATGCCCACGGCCCCGGTGGGGTTGCTCACGCCGAGGTTCACCGCAGTGCTGGCCGGCTTGGTGCCCATCGGCGTGTCCTGATAGCCGTGGTTGGTGCCGGTGGTGTCGCCGCTGGCGCCGAACAGCGAGCCGTTGTTGGGGAACGCCAGGTTCGTGGTGTTGCCCAGTTCCGGCGCGACGTTGCCGATGAAGCCCCACTTCACGCCGAGTTCGCGCGCGAAGGTAGTGGTGGTCTGGATGATGCGCGCCTCGATCTCCACCTGCAGTTCCGGCTGGTCGAGCGTCGTGAGCAACCCGTTCACCTTCTCGAACACGTCCGGCAGGTCGTAGATGATCAGCGTGTTGGTGCGGACGTCCACCGCCGTGCGGCCGCGCGGAGACAGGGCGTTCTTGACCAGCGGTTCGATCGCCGAGGCCTTTGAGTAGTTGAGCGTGCGGGTCATGACGACCAGCGATCCCGACTGGGCCTTCTCCTCGGCCAGCTTGCGCACGGCGGCTTCTTCCTCCGACAGCACGGCCAGCGGCGCTATCCGCACGATGGTGCCGTCGACGGTGTAGCCGAGCTTGTTGGCCCGCAGGATGATGTCCAGCGCCTGGTCCCACGGGACATCACGCAGGGCGACGTCGACCCGACCCTGCACCTGCTGGTCGATCACGAGGTTCAGGCCGGTGATCTCGCCGAAGGTGCGCAGCACGGCGCGGAGGTCCACGTCCTGGAAGTCCAGGCTCACCGGGTGCCCGGTGAACTGCCGGGGCCCGTCCTTCTGCTCGGCCAGCGCCGCCGTCGGCACCATGGGCGGCTGGGCACGCGCAGGCGCCTGGGCCGTGGCCGGCTGGGCGGCCGGGGGCTGGGTGCGGGACAGCGTCGCGGCGGCCACGACCGACTTCGCCGCGGCCGGCGGCTCCTCGCGCTGCAGTTGCACCTCGGGCTCGGCCTCGATCCGTGTCGCCGGCACACCGGTCGGTTCAGGATCCGGCGCCGGGGCCATCGCGACGGGGGCCGGAGCGGCGGCAGGCGCGGCCGCCGCCGGGGCTGCGGCAACGGTCTCCCCGAGCACCAGCAGCACCTCGTCGCCGTCGCGTTCGAGCGTATACGCCACCTTGTGGGCGAGGTCGAGGACCACGCGGGTCACCAGCGGCGTGGTGCTGTTGGTGGCCACGCGGATGCGCGACAGGTCGCGGCCGCCGACGGCCTGCACGGCGGGCACCTTGGGCCGCACCCCGGCGAGGTCGACGACGATGCGCGGCGGCAGGTCGACGGCCTCGTGGACCTCGGGCATCAGCCGGCCGTTGCCGCGCAGCCGCACGATGGCGCGCCCGTCGCGCTTGTCGGCGCTGACGGCCACGAGTTCCGTGGCCGTCGACGGGCTCGCGGCCGTCGCCGCGTGGGCGGGGGCCGCCGACGCCGCCTGCAGGTCGGGGAACTCCACGTAAATCATGTTGCGCTGGCTGCGGACACGCGCGAGCGCGGGCTCGGAGAGCCCCAGCCGCACGCGCGCCACCTCCGCGCCGTCGGCCGCCTGCGTCTGCTCGACGGACACGGCCGTCACCGGTCCCGCGGGCCGCGGGATGCGGTTGACGGCGCCCGCTGCATTCGCATGCCGCAGATCGAGCACCACGGTGAAGGGGTCGGGCTGGGTCGAGGTGTAGGCCACCGGGGCCGACGCCTCGAGCAGCACTGCCAGGTGTCCGGCCTCCTGGGCCTGCCGGACCTCCAGCAACTGCACCGGTGACGAGGTCGCGCCGGTGGCGGCGAGTCCAGCCAGCCACAGGCCGGCTCCCGCAACCACGGCACGCATCGAAGGACGCGCGCGCATCACTTGCCCTCCTCGGTGGGCCGCAACGGCTTGCGGATTTCCCGCTGCTTCACGAGCGACAGCGGATCGTTGACCTGCTGGACGAACACCACCGCGTCGGCCAGCACGGCCTTCACGGTGGCGTCGTAGAGCTTGTCCCCGCTCCGCACGATGTAGGTCCTGGCGTCGGGCGCTTCGATCATGGCGATGTAGCTGCCGCGGTCGGCGACGATGCCCCGGATGGCGATGTCGGTGACCGACAGGCCATCGAGGCCCTCGGGGCGAGGCGACTGCTGGCGCTGCTCGACGCCCCGGTTGAGCAGGCTGACGAAGGGGTCGCGGCGCCCTTCCGGGTTGTAGGTGTAGCCCTGCGGCGTGGGCGGCAGCGTCCGCCCAGGCGGCGCGGCTGGCGGCGGGGCCTGGGCCGCGGGAGCCTGCGCCGGCGCGGGCTGGACCGTTGCGGCCATCAGCAGGCCCACCGCCAGCGTGGCCAGCGTCAGGCGTGATTGCGCGTGGAGGGTCATGGCTTGGCTCCTGCCGCGGCCGGTGCGGCGCGTGCGGGCGGCGCGCCCGGCCGCGCGGCGCCGGCGCCCGCGCCAGCCCCTGCCGGCCGGTTGTCGAGCAGCACGAACGTGGTCGCCAGGCACTGCGCCGTAATCGTCGCCGCGCGATCGCTGCCGGCGCGGGTCCGCTCGTCCACGCCCTTGATGTTGATGTTGCTCACGTTGATGATCCGGGGCACCTTGCTCACCTTGTCGAAGAACTGCCCCAGATCGTGGTAGGTGCCGGCCAGTTCCAGTGCGATCGGCCACTCGGCGTGCACCTGCTTGGTGACGATCGCCTGCGGCTTGAACGCGCGGATTTCGAGGTTCGACTGCGTGGCCAGCGTCTGGATGCGGCGCAGCAGATCGCCCACGTCCTTCTGCTCGGGCAACACCGCCTTGAGGCTGTCGAGCCGCGCCTGCAGGTCGGCCACCTGGCTCTGGAACTCCTGGAGCTTCTGGGCCGTCGCGCGACCGCGCGCGATCTCCGCGCGCAGCGCATCGAGCTGCTGCTGGCGGACGGCGAGTTCGGCCCGGGCCGGCGCCTCGTGGAAGTAGTAGTAGCCGCCGAGCGCGGCCACGGCCGCCACGGCGAACAACGCCACCTGGTAGCGCCACGGGATGGACTTCAGGTTCATGGCCATGGCCGATTCACCGCTGGGGAGGCGCCGGAGCCGCCGCCGCGCCCGGGGCGGCAGCGGCCTGGGCGGGCGGCGCGGCCGTCTGGAACTGCGCCTTCACCGAGAACCGCACCACGTCCTCGGAGCCCGCCTGGTTGTCCATCTGACTCTCGAGGATCTCCACGGGCCGCGCGAAGTAGCCGGATCCCTCGAGGTTGCCGACGAAGTCCGACAGCGAGGTGAGCGAGGTGGTGCGGCCATCGATCTTCACGCCGGTGGCGTCCTGTACCATCGCCGTGAGCCACAGGCGATCGGGCATGGCGCGGCTGATCTCGTCGAGCATGCGCACGGGGCCGGCCTGTCCCTGCCGCAGCTGCTCGATCAGCGCCACGCGCTGCTGCAACTGCTGCCGCCGCGTCTCGAAGTCCTGCACCTGCTGGAGGATGGAGCGCAGCCGCTGCTGCTCCATCTGCGCGGCCCGGAGGTCTTCGTCGAGCCGCGCCGCGTCCTGGCGCAGCGCGAACACGCGCCACACGATGAGCAGGGCCGCGGCGGCGAGGATGGCCGTGCCGAGAATGACCGCCTTCTGCCCGGCGAGCGCCCAGGCCTTCTTCTCGGGCTTGCGTTCGACGGCGAGGAGGTTGATGCGAATCATCGGTCCCCCACCCGGCGCAACGCGAGGCCCACGGCGACCGCGGCGGTCGCCGCGACGTCTTCCGGCGCCGAGACGCCGAACTTCGCCGCGTCGAAGGCGATGCGCTTGAACGGATTGAACTCCTCGATCTGCGCGTCGAACCGCTCACCGAGCATCTCGGCGAACCCGTCGAGCCGCGCGGTGCCGCCCGACACCACCACACGGTCGATGTGGTCGGTGCCGGTGGTGCCGCGGAAGAAGTCGAAGGTCTTCTGGATCTCGAGCAGCACGTTGTCGGTGACGGCGCGCAGGATGGGCCGGGCCTGCTCGAAGTCGGCGCCCTCGACCGCCAGCCCCTTCTTCAGCCGCTCCGCGTCGTCGTGCGAGAGGTGCAGCTCCTTCTGGAGCGCTTCGGTGTAAGCGTTGCCGCCGATCGAGATGTCGCGGGTGAACAGCGACTGCTCCCCGGAGATCACGTTGACGTTGGTGCCGCTGGCGCCGGCGTTGACCAGCGCCACGACGGCACCGGGCTCGACGCCGTAGTTCACCTCGTAGCAGTTCTGGAGCGCGAAGGCGTCGACGTCGACCACCACCGGCGTCCGGCCGGCCTGCTGGATGACGCCCGTGTAATCGGCGATTTTCTCTTTCTTGGCGGCCACCAGCAGGACGTCCATGCCCTGGCCGGCCACCGGCGCCTTGCCGTCGGGCGCGCCGCTGATCACCTGGTAGTCGATGTTCACGTCCTGGATGTCGAAGGGCACGTACTGCTCGGCCTCCCAGGAAATCGACTCGGCCAGCTCGGTGGCGCTCATCGGCGGCACCGTGATCTTCTTGACGATGATCGCGGTGCCCGACAGCGAGGCGGCCACCTCGCGCGCCTTGATGCCGCGCGACTCGAACAGGCGGCGGATGGCGTCGGCCACGGCGGCGCCGTCGATGATGGCGCCGTCGACGATGGCGTCCGGGGGGATGGGCTCGCTGCCATAGGCCGTGACGCGGTACGACTGACCGGCGGGCTTGAGCTCCACCGCCTTCACCGCGCTCGAGCCGATGTCGAGCCCTACGAGAGGACGTTGTCTGCGGAACACCGGCATTCCTGCCTTCCCCACTCCACCCTGCGCCCCGGAACCAGCGACGTCGCGACGCACCCGGCGGGGCGTTCGCGGTTGGAGCGACCGAACCTCTTACAAACGCGGTGCCATCTCGCGGCTGGGGACGCGGCGGCCGGTTTTGCGAGCGGAATCTCGGACGTCGATTGCAGGAATTTCCATCGAACCTGTTCGCCCGATGCCATTTCCCGCCACGGTTTCGTCAGCCGCCCGCGATTCCGTCAGCGGGTGTATCGGGCTGACCTTGGGGGTTCCACAGGGTCGGTGGCCCGACAGGTGTGCCGGAGACGACACACGCCCGCCGGGCCGCGGCCGGTCCGCCCGCCGCCCGGCTGGACGGCCCGCCCGCGGCGAGGCGCGACCACCAGACGCGCCCGAAGCGGCCGCGAGCACCCAACAGGACGCCCCCGTCGCGCCAGAAGTAACTCTTACCCAAGCCTTGACAGTGAACCGGGTGGACCGCTATCCTTTCGGTTTGCCGTCCCACGGGATGGGCGGAGAGAGGGTTCATGCGTACGTTTGTGCCGAGTGCCACCACGATCCGGCGCCAGTGGCACGTGATCGACGCCGACGGCCAGGTGCTCGGCCGTGTCGCCTCGAAGGCGGCGAAGCTGCTGCAGGGCAAGCACCGGCCGACCTACGTGCCGTTTCTCGACACGGGCGACCACGTGATCATCGTCAACGCCGCGACGGTGAAGCTGACCGGACGCAAGGAAGAACAGAAGCTCTACCGGACGCACAGCGGCTACGAGGGCGGGCTCCACGAGGTGCGCGCCAAGGACGTCCGCAAGCGCCGCCCGGCGCGCCTGGTGGAAGAGGCGGTACGCGGGATGCTGCCGAAGACGAAGATGGGCAACGCGATGTACCGCAAGCTCAAGGTCTACGAGGGCGCCGACCACCCGCACGCCGCCCAGCAACCCACCGCAATCGAGGTCGCATAACGTGGCAGTCGCTCAGTACTACGGCACGGGTCGCCGCAAGACGTCCACGGCCCGCGTGTTCCTGCGCCCCGGCGCCGGCACGATCACGGTCAACTACCGCCCCGTCGAGCAATCGTTTCCCACCGAGGCGGTGCGCACGATCATCCGCCAGCCGCTGGCCATCACCGAGACGGGCGACAAGTTCGACGTGTTCGCCACCGCCGAAGGCGGCGGGATCTCTGGCCAGGCCGGCGCGCTGCGGCTGGGCATCGCGCGCGCGCTGTGCGAATACAACCTCGATCTGCGGCCGAGCCTGAAGAAGGCGGGACTGCTCAGCCGCGACCAGCGGGTGAAGGAACGCAAGAAGTACGGCCTGGCGGGCGCACGCAAGCGCTTCCAGTTCAGCAAGCGATAAGGCCCATGGAAGAGACGCAGGGTGGAGGCGGCGTGTCCTCAGTGTCGGTGAAGGACCTGCTCGAAGCAGGTGTGCACTTCGGTCACCAGACCAAGCGCTGGAACCCGAAGATGAAGGAGTTCATCTTCGGCGAGCGCAACGGCATCTACATCATCGACCTCGGCAAGACGGCGCGAAAGTTCCGCGAGGCCGAGCAGTACGTCCAGTCGATGGCGGCCGAGGGCCGCACGCTGTTGTTCGTCGGCACCAAGCGTCAGGCACAGGACGCCGTCGCCGAGGAGGCGCAGCGCTGCGGGATGTACTACGTGAACGAACGGTGGCTGGGCGGCCTGCTCACCAACTTCACGACCATCCAGCGCAGCCTGGGCCGGCTCCGCGACCTCGAGGCGATGACCGTCGACGGCCGCTACGAGACGCTCTCCAAGAAGGAGATCGCCCGGATCGAGAAGGAGAAGCGCAAGCTCCAGCGCAACCTCGACGGCATCCGCCAGATGACGCGCCTGCCGGACATGCTCTTCATCGTCGACACGCGCAACGAGCAGATCGCCGTCGACGAGGCACGGAAGCTCAAGATTCCGGTCATCGGCATCGTCGACACCAACTGCGATCCCGACCAGGTGGACTACCCGATTCCCGGCAACGACGACGCCCTGCGCGCCATCCGGCTGTTCGCCTCGCGCATCGCCGACGCGGTGCTGCAGGGCCGCAACCTGCGCGAGGCGGCAACGGTCGAGGAGAAGGCGGACGACGAGGAGGAGCGCCGGCGAGCGGCCAGGCCCCCCGTGGCCAGGCAGAACCGGCCCGATCCCGCGCCAGCCGGCGCCACTGCCCCGGCTGCGCCGGCCACCCCCCCGGCCGCGACGGTGTAGCACCGGCGCGCGGCCCCGACGACGCCGGCCCGGGCAACCGGCCGGCGTTTGTCGTGTACGACCCCAGAACCGATTCGATTCCCGGAGACACGAGAGTCATGGCAATCACGGCCGAGATGGTGAAAGCACTCCGCGACCGCACGGGCGCGGGCATGATGGACTGCAAGGCAGCGCTCACGGAGACCAGCGGCGATCTCGATGCCGCCATCGACGTGCTCCGCAAGCGGGGCATCGCCAAGGCCGCCAAGAAGGCGGACCGCGGCGCCAGCGACGGCGTCATCGCGACCTGGCTCGCCGACGATCAGTCGGCCGGCCTCATCGCCGAGATCAACTGCGAGACCGACTTCGTCGCGCGCACCGATGATTTCAAGGCCCTGGTGCAATACATCCTCGACGAGGCGGTGAAGGCCGGCGAGAACGCCACCGAGGCATGGGCCCGCGATCCCAACGGCCCCATCCAGCCGCGAGTGGCCCAACTGGTGGCAAAGCTCGGCGAGAACATGGGCGTGGCGCGCATCGTCCGGTTCGCCGGCCGCGGCATCGTCGGCCAGTACATTCATCTCGGCGGCAAGATCGGCGTGCTCATCGAGCTGACCGGCGTCACCGGCGAGCAGGCGCAGACGGCGGCGTTCAAGACGCTCATCAAGGAACTGGCGATGCAGGTGGCGGCGGCCAGCCCGCAGTACGCCAGGCGCGAGGACGTGCCCGCGGAGGTGATCGAGCGCGAGAAGGCCGTCTATCGCGGCCAGATGGAGGGATCCAACAAGCCCGCCAACGTCATCGAGAAGATCGTGGAGGGCAAGCTCGGAAGCTTCTA
>JBDIBB010000071.1:0-21822 GCA_039812685.1 Vicinamibacteraceae bacterium | reverse complement strand
TCGGCGTGGCGCCGCCGGGCTTTCGCGGCCTCGACACCGATCGTGTGCCCGCGTTGTTCGTGCCGATGGCGATGAAGAGGGCGGTGACGCCCGACTGGGATCTGCTCGACAGCCGGCGGGCCCTGTGGATGACGGTCTTCGCGCGCCTCGCGCCAGGCGTCACCCTCGAACACGCCCGCTCCGGCCTCAACACCCTCTACGCGCAGATCCTGCAGGCGGAACTCGCGGAGATGCCCGATGCGCCCCAGCGGTTCCGCGACCGGTTCCTGGCGAAGTCGCTCGAGTTGCTGCCTGGGCGCGCCGGCGCGTCGGGCTTCCGCGACACGGCGGGCACGGCCTTGCAGGTGCTGATCGCCACCTCCGCCGTCGTGCTGCTGATTGCCTGCCTGAACGTGGCGAACCTGCTGTTCGTGCGGGCCACGCGACGCCACAAGGAGATGGCGGTGCGCCTCGCGCTTGGGGCGCCCCGCGTGCGCCTGGTCCGCCAACTGGTGGTGGAAGGGGCCGTGCTCGCCGTGCTGGGGGCGGCGGCCGGGCTGATGGTGGCCAGCGCCGGCCTGCCGCTGCTGGCGAGCTTCGTGCCCGACGAGGAGGCGCGCCAGGCGCTGGCGGGCGGGCTCGACCTGCGGGTGCTCGGCTACACGCTGGCCGTGGCGCTCGCGTGCATCCTGGTGGCGGCGCTGGCCCCGGCCTGGCACGCCACGCGCGTGAGCCTGACGCCGGCGCTGCGGGAGGGTAGCGGCGCTACGTCGGTGAGCGGGCAGCGCCTGCGGCACGCGCTGGTGGTGGCCCAGGTGGCCTTGTCGCTCGGGCTCGTCTTCGGCGCCGGCCTGCTGGGCCGCACGCTCGGCCGGCTGGCGGCCACCTCGCCCGGCTTCGAGGTGGAGCGCCTTCTGGCGTTCTCGGTGAGCCCGGTGCTGTCGGGCTACTCGACCGAGCAGAACCTCGCGCTGTTCGGGCGCATCCTCGAGGAGGTGGGAGCGGTGGCCGACGTCTCGGCCGTCGCCGGCGCGGAGGAGCCCATCCTGGCCAGCTCCACGGCACAGCGCACGGTGTCGATCCCCGGCTACGAGCCCGGGCCCGAGGAGGACATGAACCCGGTGATCAACGCGGTGACGCCGGGCTTCATCCGTACCGTGGGCGCCACGCTGCTCGCCGGCCGCGACTTCGACGCCCGCGACGCGGAGGGCGGCGCCCCGGTGGTGATCGTCAACGAGAACTTCGCCCGTCACTTCTTCGGGGACCAGGCCGTCGGCCGGCGGATCCGGTTCGGCGGCGAGGAGTTCGACCGCGAGATCGTGGGTGTGGTGTCCAACTACAAGCACGACAGTCTGCGCGAGGATCCGACGCGGCGCATGGTGCTGTCGCCGTACACGCAGCAGAAGACGCTCGGCCAGATGACGTTCTACGCTCGCGTCCGCGGCGGCGAGGCAGCGGCCATCGCCGGCGTGCGCGACGCGGTGCGCCGGGTGGAGCCCACGCTTCCCGTATTCGACGTGAAGACCATGGCGGCCCAGCGGCGGGAGTCGATGGTGGCCGAGCGGTCCAGCGCGTTTGCTGCCGGCGCCTTCGCGGTCGTCGCGCTGCTGCTCGCGGCCCTGGGGCTCTACGGTACGCTGAGCCACGGCGTGGCCCAGCGTCTCCGAGAGATCGGCGTACGGCTGGCGCTCGGCGCCGAGCCCCGCGCCATCGTCCGTCTGGTCGCGCGGCAGGCGGTCCGGCTGGTGGCGGCGGGACTCCTGCTCGGGACGCCGCTCGCCTCCGGCGTGGCGACGCTGGTCAGGGCGCAGCTCTTCGGCGTGCCGATCTACGATCCCGCGGTGGCCGTGGGCACCGTGGCCGCCCTGGTGGCCGTGGCGCTGGCGGCCAGCATCATTCCCGCCATGCGGGCCGCGGCGACGGATCCGGCAGCCACGCTCCGGTGCGAGTGAAGGGCCCGGCCCACGCCTGACGCATACTGGTGCCATCCATGTCGGTTCCCGCTCCGCGCGTGCTCGTCGCCGACGATCAGCCCGACGTCGTGGCGGCCGTGCGCCTGTTGCTGAAGGGCGCGGGCTGGGAGGTGATCAGCGCCAGTTCGCCCGCGGGCGTGGTGGCCGAGGTGGCGCGGACGGCCTGCGACGTGGCGCTCGTGGACCTCAACTACGCGCGCGACACGACGTCGGGCCGCGAGGGGCTCGACCTGCTCGCAGGCCTCCGGGACCTCGACGAGACCTTGCCGGTCGTGGTGATGACGGCGTGGGGCAGCATCGAACTCGCGGTGGAGGCCATGCGGCGCGGGGCGCGCGACTTCGTCACCAAGCCGTGGGACAACGCACGGCTGCTGACCACGCTGCGCACCCAGGTGGATCTCTCGCGGGCGCTGCGGCGGTCGCGCCGCCTCGAGGACGAGAACCGGGCGCTGCGCGGCGACGACCGGGTGGCGGGGCCCGTGGCCGAATCGGTGGCCATGCGTCGCGTGATGGACGTGGTGGCGCGCGTCGGGCCGTCGGAGGCCAACGTGCTGCTGCTCGGCGAGAATGGGGCGGGCAAGGGCACCGTCGCGCGCGCCCTCCACGCCGCGTCGATCAGGGCCGGGCGCCCCCTGATCACCGTCAACATGGGCGGGCTCTCGGAGGGCGTGTTCGAGAGCGAACTGTTCGGGCACGTTCGAGGCGCCTTCACCGACGCCCGCGCCAATCGGGTCGGTCGCTTCGAGATCGCCGACCACGGAACGCTGTTCCTCGACGAGATCGCCAACCTGCCCGGCCCGCTGCAGGCCAAGCTGCTGCGCGTGGTCGAGACCGGTGAGTTCGAGCCGGTAGGATCCTCCCGGACGCGCCAGGTGTCGGTACGCCTGCTGTCGGCCACCAACGCCGACATCGACCGCGAAGTGGCCGAGGGGAGGTTCCGCGAGGACCTGCTGTTCCGCCTGAACACCATCGAGATCCACATCCCACCGCTGCGCGATCGCCGCGAGGACATCCCGGTGCTCGCGCAACGATTCCTCGGACAGCACGCGGCGCGTTATCGCAAGCGCCTCGATGGCTTCGAGCCTGCAGCCGTGCGCGCGCTCGTGGAGCACGTGTGGCCGGGCAACGTCCGTGAGCTCGATCACGCCGTGGAGCGCGCGGTGCTGATGGCCGCCGGGACGATCGTCGGCGCCACCGACCTCGCGCTGCGCCAGCCGGCCGACGGCCGGCTTCGGCTCGAGGACATGGCCCTCGAGGAGGTGGAGGCGTTGCTCATCCGCAAGGCGCTCGCCCGCTACGACGGCAACGTGCGGCGCGCCGCCCTCGCGCTCGGCCTGTCGCGCAGCGCGCTCTACCGGCGCATCGAGCGCTACCACCTGTGAAGGCCCGCGGTCGCTCGCTCGGCGCGCGCCTGACGGGACTGATCCTGCTGGCCGGGCTGCCGGGCAGCGTGCTGGCCGTGGCGCTGCTCGCCGGCACGGGCGCCTCCCGCGATCTGATCGTACCGGCGGCTGTCTGCCTCTGCGCCGTGATGGCCTTCGCGGCGCACCTCGCGCGCCAGCATGTCGAACGGCCGCTGCGCACCGTGGCGAACCTGCTGTCGGCGATGCGGGAGGGCGACTACTCGTTCCGCGCGCGCGCCGGCCGGCGCGGGGAGGCGCTCGGGGAGGTGGCCAACGAGCTCAACCGGCTTGCCGACCTGCTCAAGACACAGCGGCTCGGCGCGCTCGAGGCGACCGCGCTCATGCGCGCGGTGCTCGAAGAGATCGACGTCGCCGTGTTCGCCTTCGACGCCGGCGACCGCCTCCGCCTGATGAATCGGGCCGGCGAACGCGCACTGGGTCGCGCGGCGGAGCAGGCCCTGGGCCGGCAGGCGGCGGCGCTGGGGCTGGCCGAGGCGCTGGCCGGCGAGGCGCCGCGCGTGGTGGAAGGGCTCTTCGGCCGATCCGAGCGCTGGACCGTGCGCCGCGGCGCCGTCCGCCAGGAAGGCCGGCCGCACCGGCTGCTGGTGCTGACCGATGTCAGCCGGGAACTGCGCGACGAGGAACGGCAGGCGTGGCAGCGGCTGATCCGCGTGCTCGGCCACGAGATCAACAACTCGCTCACGCCGATCGTCTCCATCGCCGGGAGCCTGCGCGCGATGGCGGGGCGCCAGCCGCTGGGGTCGGATCCGGACGACGATCTCGCGCGTGGGCTGGAGATCATCGAGCAGCGGGCCGGCGCCCTCGGCCGCTTCACCGAGGCCTACGCGCGCATCGCGCGGCTGCCACCGCCGGCGCCTACGCGCTGGCCCGTGGCGCCCTTCGCCGCCCGTGTGGCCGCGCTCGTCTCCGCCACCACCATCGTCGTCGAGCCAGGGCCCGCGGTCGACGTCCTGGCCGATGAGGTGCAGTGCGAGCAGGCGGTCATCAACCTCCTGAGGAACGCCGTCGACGCCGTCGAGGGCCGATCCGGCGCCGTGGGGCTGCGGTGGAGGGCGGAGGCGACCGGTGTGGCCATGGTCGTCGAAGACGAGGGGCCGGGCGTGGCCTCGACCGCCAATCTCTTCGTGCCGTTCTTCACGACGAGGCCCGGCGGCACCGGAGTGGGACTCGTGCTGTCGCGGCAGATCGCCGAGCAGAACCGCGGTCGTCTGACGCTTGCGAACCGGGCGGAAGGTGGCGCGCGCGCCACCTTGTGGCTGCCGCGGGCCTGATCTGCCCTCATCGCGCGCGGGCGGCGTCTCGGGGCTACGGCTCCTCGAACACGCCCGTCGAGCGGTTCTTGTGCACCCGATCCCACGGGAAGCAGCGGCCGTTCATCGCGACGTAGACGCCCGGCGGCAGGGTCTGCGCGAACGACAGCGCGCTTCCCAGGTTGAAGAGCCCGTCGGAGCTGCCGAAGGCGAACGGGATCATCGCGCCGGTGAGCACGATCACCTTGCCGAGGTCTGCCGCGGCGAGCGCGTGCGCGGTCTCGACCATCGTGTCGGTCCCGTGCGTGATGACCACTCGCGGCTCCTCGCACTGCCGGCAGTGTCCGACGATGAGCGAGCGGTCGGCGTCGGTCATGTCGAGGCTGTCGATCATCATGAGCGTGCGGATCGACAGCGGGACGCGGCAGCGCCCGAGCCGCAGCATCTCCGGCAGATGGCTGTCGGTGAAGACGAGGCGGCCCGTGATCTCGTCGTAGTGCTTGTCGAACGTGCCGCCGGTGACGAACACGCGAATGGCTTCGGGCTGCATCGCCAGCACTCTACGCCAGCGGCTGGCGGCGGGCCAAGCACGGCGCGGTCCAGCCGGGGCGGTGCCGGAAATCTCCAGGTGGCGCGCCGGAGGCGAGGCAGCGCCTGCCAGGCCGACTGTCGGCCGGCCGCCGCCTCGCGAAGCCGGAGGCCGCATTCGCGCCAGGATTCGTCGCTGGGCCACCGGCACCGCCCGTGGTGCCGCGCTTGCTCACGCTGGAGGCATGGCTGATGGACGGCAGGCGCTCGGGCAGACGGGTGAGGAGGCGGCGTGCAGGGAACTGCGGCGCCGCGGCTATCACATCCTGGCGCGGCGTTACCGCACGCGGGCCGGCGAGATCGACATCGTCGCGCGCGACGGACGCACGCTGGTGTTCGTGGAGGTGAAGACGCGGTCGGGGCCGGCGTTCGGCAGCGGGCTCGACGCGGTGACGCCCCGCAAGCAGGCGCAGGTGCGGAAGATGGCGATCGACTACCTCTGGCGGGCCGGCCTCGGCGACGCGCCATGCCGGTTCGAGGTGGCGGCCGTCACGCTCGACGGCCCGCGCCAGCCGCCACGGGTGCACGTGGTGTGCGATGGCTTCGATCGCTGGTGACGAGCGGCGGCGTGCCGGCACATCGCCGGGTCCGCCGGCAGATCCGGCCGGACCCGGGCCAGGCTGGGGCCAGGGCCGGGAGACGCGAGACGCGAGACGTTGCGCCGCCCGCGTGGCCTGTGCTACCTTGCGTGGGTCGTTCGCGGCAGGGCGAGCGGGAATAACTCAGTGGTAGAGTGCGACCTTGCCAAGGTCGAAGTCGCGGGTTCGAATCCCGTTTCCCGCTCCATTCCATCGTTTCCGATGTTCGTACCGTTCGACACGCGCTGTTGATGCCGGAAAGGCCGCTGCGCGCGCGGTACGCCTGACGACGTCCCGCACACAATCGGCGCCGTAGCCAAGTGGTAAGGCAGAGGTCTGCAAAACCTCCATCCCCGGTTCGAATCCGGGCGGCGCCTCCAGAACGCCCAGCAATCCCCGGCAGTTGTCATCGTTCGCCCGCTCTCCGCTTCGGCCCTCGCGGGCGGAAGTGCGCCCATGTGAGCCGGCGACGGTTGCCGCAATGGTTACCGCTCCGCGCCGGGCCATGCGCGTGCGGCCGGCGGCCAAGGCCTGTCGTCGCAACGCGTCGGGCCGGCGCACCGGAGTATCCTAGCGGCGTGAACCGTCACGACGCGGTCCGCATCCGTCACGGCAGGGCGACGGGCGCGCGAGGCGCGAGCCTGGAAGGACGATCGCGCCGATGAAGGCGGCGCTCCCGTACCTGCTCGTGGGGCTGGGAGGATTCTTCGGCGCCAACGCCCGCTTCGTGCTGGCGCGGTGGGTCGGCACGCTGCTCGACACCCGGTTTCCGATGGGCACGCTGGTGGTGAACCTCATCGGGTGCTTCGCGCTGGGCGGTGTCGCCGCGATCGTCCTGACGCGCGTGGTGACGCGTCCCGACGATGTGCGGCTGGCTGTCGCGGTGGGGTTCCTGGGGGCCTTCACGACGTTCTCGACCTTCGGCTACGAGACCCTTGCGCTCATCGAGGACGGCTCGTGGCTGGCCGCGCTGATCAACATCCTCGTCTCGGTTGCGCTGGGGCTGCTCGCCGTCCACGCGGGCGCCCTCGCCGTGCGGAACTGGCTCGCGTGAGGCGGCGGCCGTGAGAACCGATGCCGAACACGTGCTCTGCCGGTTCCACCTGTCCAGCCTGACGAGGCACGGGCTGTCGCCGCTGTTCGAGTGGATCGTTCACGTGGCGCGTGCCGAAGGCCTGCAGGGCGCAACCGTCCTGAAGGGCATCCTCGGGCTGCGCGCCGACGGCACCATCATCCCCGGGCGATCGTGGGGCCCGGCGCGCGACCTGCCGGCGATCGTCGAGGTGATCGATGCGCCGGCCCGCATCGCGAGGCTGCTGCGCCTGGTCGAGCCGGCGCTGGACGGTGCCATCGTCACGCTCGAGCGGGCACGCGTGCTGCTCTATCGGGCCGGACGCGAGGGGAGTGGGGCGGCGATGGCCCCGGCGGCGACGGCCGCGTCCGGCGTCCACGCCGCTGGTGAGGTGTCGGCCATGCAGATCCCCGGCAACGGCACGCTGTTGCGCATCTTCATCGGAGAGAGCGATCGCGAGCCCGCGGCCGATCGGCCGCTCTACGAAGCCATCGTGCGGCGGGCGAAGGAAGCCGGTCTCGCCGGGGCGACGGTCCTGCGCGGCCCCATGGGCTTCGGCCGCCATTCGCGCGTGCACACGGCCAAGGTCCTCGAACTCTCCACCGACCTGCCCATCGTCATCGAGATCGTCGATGCCGAAGAGAAGATCGCGGCGTTCCTGCCTGCGGTCGACGCCCTGGTGAGCGAGGGCCTGGTGACGATCGAGGCCGTGCGCGTCCTGAAGTACGCCTCGCCGGATCATCGTTGACCGCCGGCGATGGCGCCCGGCCCGCGCGGCCAGCCCGATCCGGCCGACCGCGCGTTGCCCGCACGCCGGGCTGCTAGAATCCACGGCGCGCCTGCCGCTCCCGCGTGCCAGCCTGGGACGCCGCGGCCGGCGCGGAGGATGCGGTCGACGCATGTGCACGCGCGTGACATGTCAGCGGTGCGGGAAGCCAACGTGGGTGGGCTGCGGCCGGCACGTCGAGCGCGTGCTGGGCGACGTGCCACCCGAGCAGCGGTGCCAGTGTCTGCGGCCCAGGAGCTGGCTGTCGCGCCTGCTGGGCCGATGATGGCCGCGGCTCAGGGGTTCGGGTAGAGCCGCTCGACGCACTCGGGGCAGATGCCGTGCGTGAAGTCGGCCTGCGAGTGCTGCTGGATGTAGGCTTCGAGCGATTCCCAATGCCCCTGCTCGTCCCTGATGCGCCGGCACGATGCGCAGATGGGCAGCAGGCCGCTGAGCACCTTCACCTCGGCCAGCGCCTGTTCCACCTGCCGCGCCAGCGCCGCCTGGTGCGCGCGCAGTCGCCGCTCGCGCAGGTGGACGCCGGCCACGACGACGCCCAGGGCCGCCAGCCCGCATCCGGCCGCGAACAGCCACGTCTGATAGAACCGCGGGCGCAGGACGAAGGCGACCGTCGCACCGCGATCGTTCCAGACGCCGTCGTTGTTGCTGCCGACCACGTGCAGGGTGTAGACGCCAGGACGCAGGTTGGTGAAATAGGCCGTCCGCCGGGTGCCGGCGTCCACCCACTCCTCGTCGAAGCCCTCGAGCCGGTACCGGAACCGCACCTTCGACGGCTCGGCATAACTGAGCGCGGTGTAGTCGATCTCGATGTCACGCACGCCCGGGCCGAGCGACAGCAGCGTGTCGCCAGCCGCCTCGCGGCCGTCCACGCGCACGCGCTCCACGTGGACCGGCGGCGGGACCGTATTCCGCACCAGGTGCCGCGGATCGATGATGGCAGGGCCGCGGAGCGTCGGAAACCAGAGCCGGCCGGCACCGTCACGATCGCCGGCGGGCTGGGTGCCGCCGAGCGCGCCGCCACCCGGCATGCCGTCCGGCGCGCGGAACCAGCGTGGCGCCAGGCGCTCGAGTCGACCCTCGGCCACGTCCTCCAGTTGCTGGCGCGGCACGCTGAAGATGCCACGATGACTGCTCACCCACAGCGCGCCGCGCTCATCGTCGAGGATCCGGTAGACCGAGTCGAACGGCAGTCCGTTGGCCGGGGTGTAGGCGGTGATTCGGCCGTCGCGGATGCGGTTGAGCCCGCCGCCGCTGGTGCCAACCCAGAGCGTGCCGTCGGCGTCCTCGGTGAGCGTGAGGATGTGGTCGCTCGAGAGGCCGTCGGCGCGAGAGAGGCGCGTCAGCACGCCGGCGTTCCAGCGCGCCAGGCCCCCGCCGAACGTACCGATCCACACCGTCCCGTCACGCGATTCGACGATGGCGCGAACGTCGGGATGGGCGAGTCCGTTGGTGGCGTCGTAATACGTGAGCGAGTCTCGCTCGATGTGCACGACGCCTGCGTCGACGGTCCCGAGCCACACGTCGCCGCGCCGTCCGATGGCAATCGCCGGCACGTGTCCATGCCGCAGGCCGTTGGCCGTCGTGTAGACCCTGGTGATGCGGCCATCCTGCCAGCGTGCCGCGCCGGCTGTCGTGCCGATCCACACGGCGCCCGAGGGTTCGCCCGCCAGCGACTGCACGCAGTCGCCGGGAAGGCCGTGGGCGCTGGTGACGCGCGTCGTCGTGCCGTCCTTCCAGCGCGTGACACCGCCGCAGTTGCCTCCCATCCACATGGCGCCGTCCGGGGCGCGCCACACGGCGAGCAATGACATCGACACGTCCCGGCCGGTGAGCAGGACGATGCTGCTGTCACGCCAGCGGTTGAGGCCGCCGCCGTCGGTGCCGATC
Organism: Vicinamibacteraceae bacterium; assembly: GCA_039812685.1. Classification (GTDB taxonomy): domain Bacteria; phylum Acidobacteriota; class Vicinamibacteria; order Vicinamibacterales; family JAFNAJ01; genus JBDIBB01. Next base: position 12,284 of record JBDIBB010000071.1, on the reverse strand, counting down.
CAGAGGCTGCCTTCGTGGTCGCTGGCCAGGGAGCGAACGTGGTGGTAGGAGAGACGCTCCGGATCGCCGGTCAACTCGACGCGAGCCCCGCGCACGCGGCCCAGGCCCTCGCCGAACCCCACCCACAACGTGCCCTCGGCATCCTCGACCAGCGCGCGGACTTCGGTGCCGAGGTGGCGCACGGCCGCCGGAAGAGGGCGCGAGAAATCGAGGCGGTCGGCCGCGGCGGCCTCGAGCAGCCTCGTGCTGGTGCCCAGCCACAGCGTACGCTGTCGATCCACGTGGATCGCCGTGACCAGCGGCATCGGCGCCTCGCTCGAGAGAGGCACCGGGCGCACGCGGCCGTCGCGGACGAAGTGCAGCCCGCCGCCCGTGCCGACCCAGAGCCCGCCGTCGGGATCCCGTGCCAGCGAGCGGACGTCGGTGTGAGCCAGGCCGTCGGCTGCGGTGAGCGTCGTGATGCGGCCGTCGCTGAGGTGATTCAGGCCTCCCCAGCGGGTTCCGATCCACAGGGAGCCGTCGCTGTCGGCGAGCAGGCACCGGATGGCGGCGCTCGACAGGCCGTCGGCCGCCGTGATCACCGTGAAGCGACCCTCGTGGTAGCGGACGAGCCCGTCGCGGGTGCCCATCCACAGCGCGCCATCAGGAGTCTCGGCCAGGGCGAGCACGACGTTGGTCTGCGTGCCCGCCGCCGGGATCAGGTTGAACCTCTCGAAGCGTACGCCGTCGAAGCGGGCCACGCCGTCCAGCGTGGCGACCCAGAGATAGCCGTCGCGTGTCTGGAGCACGGCCGTGATGCCCTCGTGCGGCAGACCATGGGCCATGGTCCACGTCTCGTGGACGTAGTCGGCCAGTTGCCGCGAGGGATCGAGGGCGGCCGCGAGAGGGCTGGGGTCGACGAGTGCCCACAGCGCCAGGGCCCCGGCCGCGAGGCGGGGACCGAGCCGGCGTGCGAGCGAGAACGGGATGCGCGTGCCTGTCGTCATCGGCTGGCCGCCCGCGTGAATCCTCTCGCCAGCGGTGCCGGGCCGGGAGCATCCGCTGGGCGACAGGGGAACTGTAAGCGAAATCCGATCCAGGCGGGCGGTGCCGCTGCCCGCCGCTCGCCGCACACCGGCAGGCCCCGCGGATCGTGTCCGAGAACGGGCCTCCGGCGGGCCGGACGCGGTTTCGTGGCAGAATGGCAGAGTCTTCTCTGATTCTCCTGGAGCGTACGACTGATGACAGCACTGTTTCGAACATGGACGATAACCTGTGGCCTCGCACTGATCGCGGCGGCTGGCAGCCCGGCCGCTGCCGATCCCTTCGACCGGCTCGACAATGCGGCGGTGGTGCTCGACGAACTCCTGTCGGCGCCTGACAAGGGAGTTCCTGCCGACCTGCTCTCGAAGGCGGCCTGCGTGGTGGTGGTGCCCGGGGTCAAGAAGGTGGGCCTGGGCCTGGGAGGCGAGTACGGCCGCGGGTACGCCGTGTGCCGGATTGGCGACGGGTGGTCGGCGCCGGCCGGCGTGAGGATGGAAGCGGGCAGCGTCGGGTTCCAGATCGGCGTCAGCGAGATCGACGTCGTGCTGCTCGTCATGAACCGGCGGGGCATGGAGCGCCTGCTGTCGAGCAAGTTCACGCTCGGCGGCGAGGCGACCGTGGCGGCCGGGCCGCTCGGCCGCTCGGCCGAGGCCAAGACCGACATCACGATGCGCGCCGAGATCCTCAGCTACTCGCGTTCACGGGGCGTGTTCGCCGGCGTGGCGCTGGAGGGCGCGACGCTGCGTGAGGACACCGGGGCCAATCGCGAGCTGTACGGCCGGCGCACGCGCAACCGCGCGATCCTCGGCGGCAAGGTGAAGGCGCCTGCCGACGCCGAGGACCTCATGGTGGTCCTCAGGAAGCACTCGTCGTAGCGATCGACGGCGGGAGGCGGCCGGCGTCGCGGCGCGAGGCTCAGCGGTATCGAGCCGTCGCGACGACGTCGCGGCGGCCATCACAGTACTGACGGCCGGGCTGGCGTGTCGCGAAGCTCCGCGGCGCGTGCCCGGCCGTGTCGTCTCTGCGTCATGTTTCGCGTACCGCGCCTCGCGGCAGTGGACCTGCACGCCTCCGCCCTGTAACCTGTCAGTCAGGCCGATGCCCCCATCATCGTCCTTCCGGGCGCCGAACCGGGTGGCATCGCCGTGCTCGCGGGTGATCCACCTTCCTGCCGAGGCGCCACGCCGTGCATCGCGTGTCTCGCCACGACCCGCCGGCACACCGCGGTCGTTGAAGGATGGTCTCGAGGTCCGATCCATGCGTGTGCGTGTGCTGCTCCTTGTCTGCTTCGTGTTCTCCCTCGCCGGCGCGATCCAGGCCGGCCAGGCTTCCGGAGAGGTTCCAGGCCGCGTTGTCGTGACGGTGCGCGACAACTGGGGCGTGCTGCCAGGGGCGGTCGTGCGCCTGACCACGGCCGGGGCCCTCGTGGGCCGCACGGCGACAGCCGACGCCGACGGCCGGGCCGTCTTCGCCGAGGTCCGGCCCGGCACCTATCGCGCCCGCGCCTCGATGCCGGGCTTCGTCGACTCCCCCGAGGTGAGCGTCGAGGTGGCGGCCGGCGAGGAGCGAACGGCCGATCTCGTGCTGTCGCTCGTCCAGTTCTCGTCGGAGGTGACCGTCAGCACGGCGAGCCGCCGCGAGGAACTGCTGCTGAACACGGCCGATGCGGTGGCGTTGATCGATCGCGCGCAGATTGACGACGCCGGGGCGCGCTCGGCCAAGGACGTGCTCCTCGATCAGGCGGGCCAGGGCATCATCGTCAACCAGGGCGGCGGCCAGGGGCATGTCTCGATCAACGGCATCCCCAACTCGGGCGTGCTCGTGCTGGTCGACGGCCGGCGCGTGATCGGCAAGGACGCCAACGGCAACTTCAACCTCGAGGACTTCGACATGGCCGCGGTGGAGCGCATCGAGGTGGTGCGCGGCGCCGGGTCGGCCCTGTACGGATCGGATGCGCTGGGCGGCGTCATCAACATCATCACGCGCAGCAGCCGGCCAGGGTTCAGCAACCTGTTCTCGCTGCGCGGCGGCGAGTTCGGCGACCGTCGCGTGACGGACACCGTCGGCTGGCGCGGCTCGCGTCTCGGGGTGTCGGCCACGGGCGGCTACCGCGAGTACGACGGCTTCGACCTGAGCAAGAGCAACCCGCAGACCATCGGCCAGCCCCAGAGCGTCTGGCGCACCGGAACGCTCAACGCCGATGCCAGGGTGACCAACTGGCTGATCGCGCGCCTGGTGGCCGACTACTCGCGGCGCAGCGTCGACAACTACTTCTTCTCGGGCGCCACGCAGCTGGCCACCACCGTCTACAACTCGCCGCGCAAGATCACGCGCCGCGGGCTCACGCCCGAGGTGGAGGTGCTGGCCTCGGCCGACACGTCGTTCACCGTCACGTTCAACGAGGGGAAGTACGACCGCCGCGAGCGGCAGATTTACATCAATCGCACCGTCCTCGTGGATCCGTGGATCGAGTGGAACCGCGAGACCAAGCTGACGGGACGCCAGACGTGGCGGGCCTTCGGTCAGGCTCACTACTTGCAGGCGGGTTACGAATCGCGGCGTGAGACGCTGGAGCGCGCGAGCCTCCTGTTCCCGCAGAGCGGGCAGCGCAGGGCGCACCGCGACGTGAAGGTGGGCTGGGCGCAGCAGGAGTTCAGCTTCGGCGACGACCTGAAGGTGAGCGCCGGCTTCCGGTTCGACTCCTATTCCGACTTCGGTGACAAGTGGAGTCCCAAGGTGAGCGGCGTCTACGCGGTCTCGCCGTCGCAGCGGGTGCGGGTGAGCTGGGGCGAGGGGTTCCGGGCGCCGTTCTTCAACGAACTCTACCTCTCCAGCGCGGTCTTCGTCGGCAACCCGCATCTGCAGCCGGAGAGGTCGGCCACGCTCACGGCCGGCTACGCCTGGGCGTCATCGCGCGTGCAGGCCTCGGCCGACGTCTTCCGCGCCGACGTGGAGAACGGCATCACGTTCGACCTGGGCAGGTTCCCGTACTCGTACATCAACCTGCGTGAGTACGTCTCCAAGGGCACCAACATGTCGCTCTCGGTCAACCTGCCTCACGGCTTCGTGCCGCAGCTGGCCTATTCCTACACGAAGCGCGAGAACGCGCAGGGCGAGGACGTCTTCGGCCTGCCGAAGCACTCGGCGTTCGTGAAGCTGCTCTGGGCCGAGCCGCGTCTCGGGCTGCGCGCCAGCCTGCGCGGGCAGATCATCAGCGCGGCGAAGTTCGACGACGGCACGTCGCAGATGGCCTACCAGTTGTGGAACGTGAACGTCACCAGGCGGTTCGCGCGGCGCGGACCGTACGGCGTGAGCGTGTTCGCGCAGCTCGACAACATGTTCAACAAGACCGACATCTTCCGGCTGGACGCGCAGGGGCAGCCCGTCCCGGGCGACTACCAGGTGTGGGCGGCACCGCGCGCCTTCAGCGCCGGCGTGAACGTCGACTTCGGGCGCTGACAGCGGGGCGGGATTCCCCGGGCGCCGCGGGGAGTCCCGCCGGCCTGCGGGCGGCGATCGAAACGGCCTGGCTGCCGCGCCGGCGAGATCGCGCCGCGCGGGCGGGGCGCCCGCGTACGGCGTGACCGCGCGGCAGGTCAGCCGGATGCGCGCAGCGCCCGGAACACCCGCGACGGCAGCGGGTGCCCCAGCAGCGGCTCCATGGCCGCCGAGGCCTCGATCAGGGTGTCGAGCGACACCCCGGTCTCGACGCCCAGCCCCTGTGCCAGGTAGACGAGATCCTCCGTCGCGAGATTGCCGGCGGCGCCGGGGGCGAACGGGCAGCCGCCGAGACCGCCGGCCGAGGCGTCGAAGGTCGCGATGCCGTGACACAGCCCCACCAGGACGTTGGCGAGCGCGGTGCCGCGCGTGTCGTGGAAGTGCAGCGCCAGTGACGACGCCGGCACGACGGCGAGCAGACGATCGAGCACGGCCGCGACCTGCGCGGGGTGGGCGATGCCGATGGTGTCTGAAACCGCCACCTCGAACACGCCCCACTCCTCGAGCATGCGCCGCGTGAGCGCTGCCACGCGCTCTACGGGTATGGCGCCCTCGAACGGGCACCCGAAGCCGGTCGACAGGTAGCCGCGCACGCGCAGGCCGGCCCCGCGAGCCTGGCGCGCGAGCCCGGTGTATCCCTCGAACGCCTCCTCGATGCCGCGGCCGATGTTGCGCCGGCTGAAGGTGTCGGACGCGGCGGCGAACAGGGCCACCTCGTCGAGGCCGGCGTCGATGGCGGCGGCCAGGCCGCGCTCGTTCGGCACGAGCGCGGTGTAGCGGACGCCGGGCCGGCGCGTGATGCCGGCCAGCACGGCGGCGCCGTCGGCCATCTGCGGCACGCGCGCCGGGTTGACGAACGCCGTCACCTCGATCGCCGGCAGGCCGGCCGCGGTGAGCGCATCGACGAAAGCGATCCGCGCGTCCACGGTCAGGCAGGTCGCCTCGTTCTGCAGGCCGTCGCGGGGGCCCACCTCGACGATGGTGATGCGTCGGGGAAGTGGCGGCAGGGGCATCGTCAGGCCAGCGGATCGAGGTCGACGAGCGGCACGTCGGGCTGGACCAGGTCGCCAGCCTGGCAATGCACCGCGCGGACGATCGCGTCGTGGGGCGCCCGCAGCGGCAGTTCCATCTTCATCGCCTCGAGCAGCAGCACGGTGTCGCCGTGGGCCACGCGAGAGCCCGGCGCCGCGACGATGCGGATGACCGAGGCGGGCATGGGCGCCGTGAGCCGGCCCAGGCCGCCGGCCGCCGCGGGACGGCGGCGGGTGCCCGCGGGTGCCGCCAGCTCGACGACCGTCACCTCGCCGTCGCAGTAGACCCACCGGCGTGCACCGTCCTCTGCCACCCAGGCGGGTTGCCGGACGCCATCGCGCACCAGCAGCAGCAGCCAGCCGTGCCCGAGGTAGTTCGTGAGGATGTCGACGCCGGCGCCGGCCGCCGGGGAGGCGACGCGCATCAACCGGCCATCGGCCGTCACGGTGTAGAGACCGCCGTTGACCCGGGCTTCGGTGACCGTGGCCATCTCAATTCCTCCAGCCCCGGAGCCGGACCCACGGGTCGAGCTGGGCCGGGTCGCGCGCGGGCGGATCGCGCCGGGCCCATTGTTCCGCCGTGCCGGTGACGGCCGCGGCGGCGGCCACGGCCATCGCGGCCGCGGCGGGCGTGGGCCGCGTCGTCAGCGCGCCGGCCTCCCGCTCGATGAAGCCGGTGTCGATCTGGCCGGCCTGCATCGCGGGATGGCCGAGCAGCCGCACCAGGAACGGGATGTTCGTGCGGATGCCCAGCACGGGGTATTGACGCAGCGCCGTGATGGCGCGCGCCAGCGCCGCCGCGCGCGTGGGGGCGTCGACGATGAGTTTGGCGAGCAGGGGATCGTAGTGGACCGTCACCTCGCTGCCCTCCACCACGCCGGCGTCCACGCGCACGCCGGGCCCGTCCGGCTCGCGGTAGAGCAGCAGCCGTCCGGCCTGCGGCAGGAAGCCGGCATCGGGATCCTCGGCGTAGATGCGGCACTGGATGGCATGGCCCCGCTGGGTCACCTGCTCCTGGCGGAAGGAGAGCGGCGCGCCGGCGGCGACCTGCAGCTGGAGGTGGACCAGATCGAGGCCCGTGACCGCCTCGGTCACCGGGTGCTCCACCTGCAGGCGCGTGTTCATCTCGAGGAAGTAGAAGCGGGCGTCTTCGCCCAGGCCCTCGACGAGGAACTCGATGGTGCCGGCGTTCACGTACCCGGCCTCGCGGGCGACGGCGACGGCGGCCTCGCCCATCCGCGCGCGCAGGGCGGGCGGCAACCCTGGCGCCGGGCTCTCCTCCACGACCTTCTGGTGGCGTCGCTGCGCCGAGCACTCGCGCTCGAAGAGGTGCACGATGCCGCCGTGCGTGTCGGCGAACACCTGCACTTCCACGTGACGCGGCCGCTCCACCAGACGCTCCACGTAGAGCGTGCCGTCGCCGAAGGCGGCGGCCGCCTCGCGCCGTGCCGCACCGATGGCCTCGGCGAGTTCGGCTTCGAGGCGCACCACCCGCATGCCCTTGCCGCCGCCCCCGGCCGAGGCCTTCAGCAGTACCGGCAGCCCGATGGCGCGCGCGGCCCCGGCGATGCCCTCCTCACGCTGATCGGCCGGCGTGAGGCCGGGGACGACGGGGACCCCGGCCGCCCCGGCCACCTGCCGCGCCGCGATCTTCGAGCCCATGCGCTCGATGACCGGGGCGGGCGGGCCGATGAAGACGAGCCCGCTGCGCTGGCACGCGTCGGCGAACGCCGGGTTCTCCGACAGGAATCCGTAGCCCGGGTGGACGGCGTCGGCGCCCGCCGCGCGGGCCGCGTCGATCACGCGTCGGATGTCGAGATAGCTCTGCGCCGCCGGTGGCGGGCCCACGCATTCGGCGCGATCGGCCAGCACGGTGTGTGGCGCGCCGGCGTCGGCCTCCGAGTGGATGGCCACGCTTTCGATTCCCAGCTCGCGGCAGGCGCGGATCACGCGCACGGCGATCTCGCCGCGGTTGGCCACGAGGACGCGACGCAGTGGGCGGGTCACGATCGCCACCGCGGGCTGCGCTTCTCGAGGAACGCGCGCAGCCCGTCCTGTCCCTCGGCCGACACGCGCTGGGCGGCAATGGCCTGGCTGGTGAGGTCGAGGCAGGCCGAAGGCGGCCGGCCGGTCACCTCGCCGATCAGGCGCTTGGTGGCGGCGACGGCCGTCGGCGCGGCCACGGCGATCGCGGCCGCCACGCGGTGGACGGCAACGTCGAGCTCCGGGGGCGGCACCACCTCGTGCACGAGGCCCGCGCGCTGCGCGCGGGCCGCGTCGAAGCGCGTGCCGGTGAGCATCAGCGCGCGCGCGTGTCCCGGTCCCATCTTCGCCACGCAGTAGGGCGAGATGACGGCCGGCAGGATACCCAGCGTCACCTCGGTGAAGCCGAAGACCGCGTCCTCGGCGGCCACGACGACGTCGCAGACCGCCGCCAGGCCGGTGCCGCCGCCGAGCGCGGCGCCGTGCACGCGTCCCACCAGCGGCTGCGGCAGGCGGTCGAGCGCGTCGAACATCCCGGCCATGGCGCGCGCGTCCTCGCGGTTGCGCGCTTCGGTGTAGTCGACCATCCGCGCCATCCAGCCGATGTCGGCGCCGGCGCAGAAAGCTGGGCCGGCCCCGGCGATCACGCAGGCGCGCACGTCGGGGTCGGCCGCCGTCGCGCGGGCCCAGCCGGCGAGTTCCGCGACGAGGATCTCGTTGAACGCGTTGCGGACCTCGGGCCGGTTCAGCGTGACGCGTTCGATGCCGTCGGTCCGCTCGGTGCGCAGCAGGGTGTAGGCCATGGGTTCAGCGTCCTGTCAACGGGCTGGCGTCGCCGGTCGCTCGCCTGCCGCCGAGCGCGGCCCCGGAGGCCGTGGCACCGGCCGAGGCCCGTTCGCGCGGCGTGGCGTCGTCTCACGCATCCGGCCTCACATGCGGAAGACGCCCCAGCGCGGGGCTGGCACCGGGGCATTGCGCGCGGCCGAGATGCCCAGCGCCAGTGCCTCCCGCGTCTGCGCGGGATCCAGGATGCCGTCGTCCCACAGCCGCGCCGTGGAGTAGTAGGGCGAGCCTTCCCGTTCGTAGGTCTCGAGGATCGGGGCGCGGATCGCCTGCTCCTCTTCGGGCGGGAACGGCTGGCCGGCGCGGGCGAGCTGATCGCGCTTGACCGTGGCCAGCACCGAGGCGGCCTGTTCGCCGCCCATCACCGAAATCCGCGCGTTGGGCCACATCCAGAGCAGGCGGGGATCGTAGGCCCGCCCGCACATGCCGTAATTGCCCGCGCCGAAGGATCCCCCGATGATGACCGTGTACTTGGGCACGACGCTGTTGGCGACGGCGTGCACCATCTTGGCGCCGTCCTTCGCGATGCCGCCGCGCTCGTACTGCCGACCCACCATGAAGCCCGTGATGTTCTGCAGGAAGACCAGCGGCACCTGCCGCAGGTTGCACAGCTCGATGAAGTGCGTCGCCTTGAGCGCCGACTCGGAGAACAGCACGCCGTTGTTGGCGACGATGCCCACGAGCAGGCCGTGGAGGCGGGCGAAGCCGGTGACCAGGGTGGTGGCGTAGCGCGCCTTGAACTCGTCGAAACGGGAGCCGTCGACCATCCGCGCCAGCACCTCGCGGACTTCGAGCGGCTTGCGCACGTCGGCCGGGACCACGCCGTAGATCTCGGCGGGGGCGTAGCGGGGGTCTTCGGGCGTCGTGACGTCGCCTGGCGGCGGCTTCACGCCGTGGAAGGTCGACGCCACCGTGCGCGCGATCTGCAGCGCGTGCTCGTCGTCGTCGGCGAAGTAGTCGGCGACGCCCGACAGGCGCGTGTGGACGTCGGCGCCGCCCAGTTCCTCGGCGGTCACCTCCTCGCCCGTGGCCGCCTTCACCAGCGGCGGTCCGGCGAGGAAGATCGTGCCGGTGCCGCGGACGATGATGGTCTGGTCGGACATCGCCGGCACGTAGGCCCCGCCCGCCGTGCACGAGCCCATCACGACGGCCACCTGCGGGATGCCCTCGGCCGACATGCGCGCCTGGTTGAAGAAGATGCGGCCGAAGTGATCGCGGTCGGGGAAGACCTCGGCCTGCATCGGCAGGAACGCGCCGCCCGAGTCGACGAGGTAGAGGCAGGGCAGGCGATTCTCGAGCGCCACCTGCTGGGCGCGCAGGTGCTTCTTCACGGTGAGGGGATGGTAGGTGCCTCCCTTCACCGTCGCGTCGTTGGCCACGATCATCACCTCGCGGCCCGAGACGCGGCCGATGCCCGTGACCAGGCCGGCGCCCGGCACGTCGTCCTCGTACACGCCGTGGGCCGCCAGCGCCGAGAGCTCCAGGAACGGGGTGCCGGGATCGAGCAGCCGATCGAGACGTTCGCGCACCGGGAGCTTGCCCTGCGCCCGATGGCGCTCGAGGTACCGCGGGCCCCCGCCCTCGCGCGCCCGTGCGAGATGCTCCCGGAGTTCGGCGACCAGCGCCGACATGCGGGCGTGGTTCGCGCGGTACTCGTCGCTGTGGGTGCGCAGGTTCGACTCGATGACGTCCATCGGCGCGATCCTACCAGCCGTGGCGGCAGTGCTGGACGTCGCTCTCGGGACGGCGCCGGAGAACCGGCGCGCGCCGCCGTCGCGGGCCGATCCGCCAGCGGTGCGCGCAGGCGCCGCCCGAAACCCCGGCCGGCCGGGATCGCGCGCGTCGTGGAACGGGCCGGCTGGAGCCGGGCGACTCGGGCACGGCGGCGATTATACGGCGCGCCAGCCGGCGCCGGCCGGCGTCCAGGGCCGCCGGGCCGCGTTGTATACTCCAGGGCGGCGCGCCCTCCACGCCCGCTGCTCCCAGGACATGCCACCGATCCGCAAGACGCGCCTGCTGGCCATCGACGACGAGCCCGCGATGCTCGAGTGGCTTCGCGTGCTGCTCGAGTCGGCCGGCTACGAGGTGCGCACGGCGATTACCGGCGCGGCGGGAGAGGCGGCGTTTCGCGGCTGGCAGCCAGACGTCGTCGTCACCGACCTGCTGCTGCCCGACATCGACGGCATCGACCTGCTCCAGCGGCTGAAGGCCCTCGACGATGGCATCGAGGTGGTGGTGCTGACGGGCCACGGCAGCGTGCAGCGGGCCGTGGACGCCATGCGCGCCGGCGCGCTGAGCTTCCTCGAGAAGCCCGTCGAGCCGCAGGCGCTGGTGGCCATTCTCGAGAAGGCGATCGAGCGGCACGCGCTGCGCAGCGAGAACCAGCAGCTGAAGCGGCAGCTGGAGGGCCCGGCCCGCCTGGCCAGCATCATCGGCCGCAGCCGGCGGATGCACGATCTGCTCGAGATGGTGGCCAACGTCGCCGCCAGCGACGCCAACATCCTCATCGTCGGCGAGAACGGCACCGGCAAGGAACTGGTCGCCAACGCCCTGCACGCGAACAGCAAGCGCGCCAAGGCGCCGTTCATCAAGATCAACTGCGCGGCCATTCCCAAGGACCTGATCGAGTCGGAACTCTTCGGCTACCGGAAGGGCGCCTTCACCGGCGCCATTCAGGACAAGGATGGCCTGCTCGAGCGCGCCGCCGGCGGATCGCTCCTGCTGGACGAGATCGGCGAGATGCCGCCGTACCTGCAGAGCAAGCTGCTGCGCGTGCTGCAGGACCGCGAGTACCGGCCGATCGGCAGCGACCGGATCGTGCACGTCGACTTCCGGCTGATCTGCGCCACCAACGTCGACATCGACACGGCGCTGCGCGAGGGCCGCCTGCGCGAGGACCTTTACTTCCGCATCAACACCATCACGCTGAAGGTGCCGCCGCTGCGCGAGCGCACCGAGGACATCCCGCTGCTGTGCGAGTTCTTCCTCGAGAAGTACCGCCAGCGCCACGGGCGCCAGGTGAAGGGCATCTCGCCGGCGGCCTACCACGCGCTGATCCGTCACCGCTGGTCGGGCAACGTCCGCGAGCTCGAGAACGTGATCGAACGCGGGGTGCTGGTGGCCAAGACCAGCGAGATCACGGTGGGCGATCTGCCGGAGACGGTCCGCGAGCAGCCGGCGCCGGCGGGCGACTTCCGGATGCCGGCCGACCGCACGCTGGCCGAGATCGAGAAGATGGCGATCGTCCAGGCGTTGCAGCGCACGAACTGGAACAAGCAGGAAGCCGCCGATGCCCTCGGCATCTACCGGCCGACGCTCTACAGCAAGATGAAGAAGCACAGCATCCAGGACATGAGCGCCGGGGCGACGCGCCGGGCGGCGCGTTCGGCCGTCTGAGGACGGCGCCAGGGGACGGACATCGGCATGCAGGACAGACACCAGGTCACGTGGGCCGTGGTTGCCGGCGCCGCCATCGGCGGCCTGATCGGCTACCTGTTCTTCACCAGCAGCGGCCGTCGCCTCCGGGCGCGCGTGGAGCCGGCCGTCGACGACCTCCTCGAGCGGGCGCAGGGCTGGCGTGGCGCCGTCGCGCGCCTGTCGGCCTTCGCGGCCGAGAACGGGCTGCTGGCGGGCGAGACACGGGCAGAGGACGCCGGGTGGGACGATGACCGACTTCGGCCGCACTGAGGCTGGCCTCGACAGGGGCCTGCTGGTGGCGCGCCACGAGCCGGCGCCGCTGCCGGCCGTCACCGATCGCGATCGGCTGATCGCGCGCCTGCTGCTCACCGGCGTGACCGTCGGGGGCGCGTGGCTGGCGCTGCGCGTGCCGGCGGTGCGTCGCCTCGCCTGGCGCGGGGCGCGCGCAGCCCTGCTCGGCTGGCTGCCGTCGCTGCTGTCGGGTACGGT